>JAYVTR010000210.1:0-3036 GCA_043788625.1 Planctomycetota bacterium | reverse complement strand
CCAAGGACAAAGCCCGAGCCCAATTCGCGCACCAGCACCTTCCACCAATCACGCAACTGGATTTCACCCAGGGCCAGGGAGCGGATCACCAGGGTGGTCGCCTGGGATCCTGAATTTCCACCGCTGGAGATGATCAACGGGATGAACAGCGCCAACATGACATTGGCTGCCAGTTGGTCTTCAAAATGCCCCATGACGGTGGCGGTCAACATCTCGCCGACAAAGAGCAGCGCCAGCCAACCACCGCGCTTGCGCACCATGGTCAAGAACGGCACCAACAGATAGGGCGCGCCGAGGGATTCGACGCCGCCCATCTTCTGCATGTCTTCGGTGGCCTCTTGCTGCACGACGTCAACGATGTCATCAACCGTGACGACGCCCTTGATGTGGCCATTCTTATCGACCACCGGAATGGACATCAGATCGTACTTCTGCATCAGCCGGGCCGCCTCTTCGCGGTCAGCCTCCGGCGAGATGTAAATGGGCTCCCGCTCCATGATGGTCGAGAGCACCGCCTTGGGCTGGGCGAACAGCAGCTCGCGGAAACCCATCACCCCCACTACGCGCCCTTCAGCATCGATGACGTAGAGCGACCGGGGCGCGATCGGCGCGTTATCCTTGTGCGAGATCTGGATATGGGCGATGGCCTGGGCCGCGGTAAGGAAGCTGCGCAGGGTCACCAGATCACGGTGCATGATGCGGCCGACGCTGCTGTCGGGCAGCTCGTACTGCTCCTCCAGATCCTCACGCAGCTTCGCGTCCATCTGCGTGAGCAGCTTCTCGGCCCGTGCCTCATCGAGATGATCGAGGAAGTACACCGCGTCATCGGCCGGCGCTTCGGCAAGAATGTGCAGCATGCGCTGGTCATCGCTGAGCGCGAGCAGCTCGTCACGCAATTCGGGACGCACTTCCTCAAGCACATCGCCAGCCAGATCGGGCGGCAAGGCGACGTAGATCTTTTCGCGTTCGGCCGAATCCATCACCTCGATAGCAGCCGCCAGATCGGCGCGGCGCAGACTGCTCGCGGCGATCTGCAACGCGCCCGGCCCGTCCTCGGCGAGGATCAGCGCAAGACGACGCGCGCAGGCGGGCGAACTGTGGGCAGCGCCATGGGACATGAAACGGCAGTGTGCAGTGGTTCATCCCGCCGCAAGGCCGCACGGCGGCCATGCGAGGTGCGACCTTGACCTCGCCATCTTAGTGTTATCTTTACACTAACAAGACAGCACACGAACGAGACAGCCCATGCCCTACGGACCCCTGCTCACCGACCTCTATCAACTGACCATGGCCTATGGCTATTGGAAAGCAGGAACGGCCGAACAGGAAGCCGTCTTTCATGGTTTTTTTCGTAAAAATCCCTTCGCCGGAGGCTATGCCGTGGCGGCTGGGCTCGCGCCTATCCTCGACTGGCTGCGCGACTGGCGATTCGCTCCCGCCGATCTCGCCTACCTCGCCACGCTCACGGGTCGTGACGGCAAGGCCCTGTTCGAACGCGGCTTTCTCGACTACCTCGGCACGCTGACCTTGGCGGTCGATCTCGACGCCATTCCTGAAGGGACCCTGGTCTTCCCCCATGAGCCGCTGGTGCGCGTGCGCGGGCCCGTGCTGCAAGGCCAACTGCTGGAAACCGCCCTGCTGACCTTGATGAACTTCAACACGCTGATCGCCACCAAGGCCTCGCGCATCCATCTCGCCGCAGCCGGTGATCCGGTGCTGGAGTTCGGCCTGCGCCGGGCCCACGGGGCCGATGGCGGCGTGGCTGCCAGTCGCGCAGCCCACATCGGCGGCTGCGATGCCACGTCGAACGTGCTCGCAGGCCAGCGCTTCGGTATTCCGGTCAAAGGAACTCACGCCCATAGCTGGGTCATGGGCTTCGACAACGAATTGGAGGCCTTCCGCACCTACGCCGCCGCCATGCCCAACAACTGCGTCTTTCTGGTGGATACCTACGACACGCTGACCGGCGTCAAAAACGCCATCACGGTCGGTCAGGAGTTGCGCCAAAAGGGTCATGATTTAGCTGGCATTCGTCTCGATTCGGGCGATCTCGCCTGGCTGTCGATTGAAGCCCGCAAACTGCTCGATGCCGCTGGATTCACCAATGCGACCATCGTCGCCTCGAATGATCTCGATGAACGCCTGATCTGCAGCCTCAAAGAGCAGGGCGCCACCATCAACGTCTGGGGCGTGGGCACCAAATTGGTGACCGCCTATGATCAACCAGCCTTGGGTGGCGTCTACAAACTCGGGGCCATCCGTCAGAACGGCATCTGGAAGCCGCGCATCAAATTGAGCGAACAGCGCATCAAGGTATCGAATCCCGGCATTCAACAGGTGCGGCGGTTTACCCGCGATGGCCAGTACATCGGCGATGCCATCTACGACATCGACCTGGGCACTGGCGAGCCGTGTACCATGGTCGACCCCCTGGATCCCGATCGCCACAAGCGCATCGACGGAGCCACGCATGAAGACCTGCTGGTGCCAGCGCTGCGCGGTGGACGACAGGTCTATCAGATTCCTGCCATCGCCGACAGTCGCGCCCGCACCCTGACGCAACTCGCCCACCTGCACCCCAGCAGCACGCGCATTGACAATCCTCATCAATATCCGGTGGGATTAGAGCTGCGGCTGCATGAACGCAAAGAAGCCATGATCCACGCGGCTCGGACAACGACCGCCAAAGGCCAAGCATGAAACCCATCCACGTCGGTGCCGCCGTGCTCAACACCATCCCGCTGGCCTGGGATCATAATCTCACGCTCGTGATTGCCGCCATCGCCGAGGCTCGTGCGCGCGGCGTCTCGGTGCTGTGTCTGCCCGAATTATGCCTGACCGGCTATGGTTGCGAGGACGCCTTTCATGCCATTGGTGTGCAGGATGCTGCGTGGCGCAATCTGCTCGCAGTGCTACCCGAAACCCAAAGCATGGCCGTCTGCGTCGGCCTACCACTGCTGCATCGCAATGGCCTGTTCAATACCGCCGCATTGCTGGTTGATGGAAATATTATGGGATTTTACGCCAAACACTTTC
>JAYVTR010000209.1:0-4968 GCA_043788625.1 Planctomycetota bacterium | reverse complement strand
GCAGTCGCAGGACCGTGCGGCCATGGTGGGCCTCATCGCCAGCAAGGATCAGGCTGCCAGACGCGAGCGGCGCCGGCGCCAACAGGGTGCGCATCGCCCAGGTTGTGGGCGGGGCCGGCGGTGGCTCAAGAGGCATGGCACTGCAATACGCGCCAAGAGCCGGGTAGTTGCTGACCGCTCTCCTGAACGTGGGCAATCCCAGCATCTGGACCAGAAGCCATGAGAGTCGGACGAAGAAAACCCATGAGTCCGGAATCGGAATGAACTCAGCTCGATCCGCCGACCAACTTGACGGTATTGGATACGAAACGCGGAAAATTCGTCCACCAGTGTCCGGTTATGACGCCACCTGCGTGTCGAGGTTTGGTAGACAAGACGACAAATCCCGCCTGGAGATTCGGCTCTCGACCAGCGCTTCCAGCTTCATGCCACACCTCCATCAGTCGATCGCGAGTCATTTGAAACGCTCCCCCACCCTGCCCACGTACTGCCACGTCCACCCCCTGTCCCCTTGGCCTTCCATGCCCCACCGACCTGCCAATGCCTCCGCTTTCACGCTCTTCGAGATCGCTCTCTCGCTGGCGTTGCTCAGCATCAGCGTGATCAGCGTGATGATGATCTTCCCCGTGGGCCTGCGCACCCAACAGATGTCGCGCTTCCAGCTCTACGCCTCGGCCAAGGCCGAGGAGATGGTCGAGCAATTCAGCACCGCCCATTTCGACAACGCCACCGCTGACACTGAAGGTCCGACCTGCTGGGAAGCGGCGAGCAGCTACCGTAGTCAGACTTGGGATCTGGACGCGCGCATCTCGTCCCATCGCTACGGCATGATGCCACTGCCGCTCGACCTCGCCAAGCGCCTGGACTCGAATGACGATGAGATCGCCCGGATCCTAGCCGAAGGTGGATACGTCTATTATTCGCAGCCCCTGGCCAGCACGGGAACCGAAGAACAGGGACAGGCCGAAGCGCCACCCAACGAAGCGCAGAAACTGATCATCGGCATCACCGGTTACGCTCAGCAGAATGCCATGCCGATCTTCCCCATGAAGAATTGGCCTTACATGGCCGCTTCTCCGTCTCCGCCCATGCATTTCGCCCACATGCTCGATAGTTGGCTGCCAGCGATCAGCCTCGCTCCTTCAGTAAAAAATGAGTACTTTGATGTCTACCAGTTCCCTGGCGGCGGCGAGAGCTTCGCCAATTTCTGGGAATCGACGCGCATCAATGGCCAAGCTATCCCCGGCACCGACGTGGACATGCAGAAGGTCGTCGACTGGCCCGAGTCCGGTGTGCGCTATGGCTATGTGCCCTATGCCTTCACGGCAGTGGCTCCGACTCAGGCAGGCGCGATCCGCTACGTGCAGTCGGCCCTGTGGTACTGCAAACAGAAAGTGCCAGATCCAACCTTCTGGGACAGCACCAACGATATTCCGCAGCTTCCCACCACCGTCGTCCCCAGCTTCATTTCCGGCACCGCGCCAAAGGACAAATGGAAGCAGGTGCAGGCGATGCGCTTTCTCAGCCATGCCGCCACTTGCCTGACCTCATGGTTTTCGCTGTCTAACGGCTCGGCGACGGAAGATCTCACCCGGGGCGTCAAGATCGCACAGGTGACGCTTGATGGCATCCCGGGGCCCGCCGATCTGCTGATCACCAACAACCTGATCCACTACTACCACGAGCGCTCAGTGAAGCTCACCATGGAGTTCGCCGCCAATTATCCGTACGACTGGGCGATCCCGCGCCCGATAGAGCGGACCATCATGGTCGACTATCCACTGCTCCAATACGATATGTTCTCCGCCCCCATATCCGGAACCATCTTTGGCACGGCAGGGATCCCGGCCGCGCAATGGCGCCCCTTGTCTCCGCGTCCGATCCGCAACATCGGCCTCAGTTCGATCTACCCGGTAAATGTTGATCCTGGGACGGGTCGGCACCGCCTTGAAGGCACCACTGTTCCTGGGACGACCAGCAATCTGTTCGGCAATCTCGACCACTACTCGCTGGCAATGCCTTTCAATGCTTCCGAACGCTGCCGGGAAATCGTGTTCTGGACGGCCGATTGGCAATCATACGAGGATTTTGAGACCCAGCCCAGTGCTCCGCTCGACGCCAGCCGGTATCCCATCTGCGGGCCTCGCCAAACCGGCGCTGGCGCTAATCCCGCCGGTGCGCCACGGGATTTCAATGGCCGCATGGGCGACGTCGCCTTTGTCGACCCGCATCTGTTTTGTTTTCGTAATCCCGAGAAGGCGATGCTGTGGTTCAATCCGGGCCCAATGTCTGCAGTCACGGGGACTGATGTTACCGCAGATGAAATATTGAATAGCGGAGGATTGGGTGGTGCCGCAGATCAAGGCTCGGGCCTAGGCCAGCGTATGACCTTCAGCGGTCGGTACGGCGCCGACCGCAACTTCAATAAAAAGATCGATCGCGGTCCGTTGCCCAGATCGGTGCGCCTGCGCGCGGTCGAAGTCGCCCGCTTCAACTTCTATGACCCACGCATCCCATGCCTGCTGCGCTGATAAGGGCTCCCTTAATGATTACGCGCCCTACACATTCCCATCTTCGCGGCTTCACCCTCATCGAGATGATGTTGGCCATCGCGCTGGGCTCGCTGGTGGTCTACACCGCCGCTGCGGCAATCCGCGTTGCATCCCAGACGGTGACCATCACTAATCGACTGTCCCTGGAAAACTCGCTGATTCGTACCGGCATGATGGCGGCTCACGATCAACTCGATTTTTGGACTAACCTCGATGATCCTGATGATGCCAGCCAGCAGCGCCTCAGGGCTGTCGTTCCTGTATCGGGGACGACCTTGGGCAATCGTTTGAATCAAGCCGGTATGCCGACCACCGCAGGATTGCCATTCACGAAGATGAGCGACATCTTCCCCCCCAACAAGCTCCCTCGCTCGCTTGCCCCCAGCCCTAGCAGCCAAGTGCCTCGTTTCCCTACCTCGCTCAGCCCACAGGTACTTACTACCGCGCAACTCGACGGCAAAGCCGACTGGGAAAGTGATGCGGGTTTCGATCCGACCGCCGTGTGGGCACCACACGATCCGCGCACCTGGTACCGCGGTAACTGCATTGAGAAAAACGGTGGGTCCGGCAGGACGCTGTGGTTCGGGCGGTATGCCATCTTCACCAACACCGATGCGAATCCCACGTTCATGCCGTTCACCGACGTCACGCCGACCGCGACCTATTCCGGATCGCCCCTTCATCTGTGGTATGGACGGCAACTCTTCGGATTCGGTCGCGCGCTCGGCTTCTATGGCATGTGCGACTACCTGCCGTCGAATATACTCTTTGATACCTATACCTCCTTTGTCGATGGCAACACCAGTCGCGGTGGAATTCCCAATTATTACTCACCTTACCAGGGCTTTGTGGGACAGGGCATGATCAACCTGCCGACACTTGGGCTCTACTCGCTGACCGTGACGCAGAGTTATGGCGTTGCCAATGCAGATCCATTCATCCGTACGGTCAGCGATACGGGACTGACGGGTGAATATTACCGCTACTACGATTCAGATTACTCAGCGGCAAGTGGGGGCGGCAAAGTTGATCTTCAGCAATTCATCGCCATCACCATCCCACTCAAGGACATGATGCGGCAGAGGCCGGACCACTGGTCGCGGGTGTCGGTTGGTGTCGGGCATTTTGTCAAAAGCGCCAAGTTTGTGAACATCGCCAAGATACGCTGGGAAAGTCCCTTCACCGGCTCGCTCGCCGAACTTTCTTTCACTGGCATTGGGTCATCACTTCGCGGTGCCCGCATGCAGCGCAAACCAGGAATGGGTTGGGCCACGTGGGATAATGCGACGGGTGCCGCCAATGACGCCAATCTGGATACACCCTGATTATGCACGCCCATCGTCACGCTCCGGCTCGGCAAGGTGCGACCCGCCAAGGCACCATCCTGATCATCATGGCCGGACTATCGGCGATCATGGCTGGACTGGCGGTAGCCTTCATCGCCAAATGCCGCAGCGATGCCGAAGAGACCACCGCCATGATCAGTGAAGTGCAATCACGCATCATGCTGGTGGCGGCCTGCAACTATATCCAGGAATGCTCGCGCATCGGCTGGGATCGCTATCCGCGTCTGCCCGGCGATCCCCAGCCTGTTCCTGCTCTGCCAACCGAAACCAATGACCTCTTTCCTGGTGGCGGCGGTGGCCAGCCCGTCAATGTCCATGAAGAGACCTTCGGTTGGATCGATGTGCGCGACGGCAGCATCGGGCCGAAGCCGTTAGTGACTCAAACTTTTGATCAGGCCTTCCCGAGTCTGGGAACCCAGAAGGACTGGACCGGCGCCCAGCGGCGTTGCTGGCCGGCGCTCGATGGGATCGTCCGCTGCCCCATGTATGTGCATAAGAAACCTCCATACGCCACCGCTCTGACAGTCTGCTACAATCCGATCAACACCAATCAGGCCAGTCAGGTGAATAATGACTATTTGATGCCCTACCTGCGCAATCCCGATCCCCGACCACTCACCAACCAGACCTATACCCAGTTTGTCATCGGCGATTCCACGCCGGTCACCCGTAGTCTCGGCAAGTCGTGGTTCCGGGTCCTGCGCGAAGGGCCCAGTACGTTCCTCATTACCTGCGGCGCGGGCGCCACTCAGGGCTTTCACAACTATGACGAAGCGGTCAATCAGGGCATGGCGTCACAGTTCAATAACGACAGCGAATTGTTCAAAAATCTGGCGGCCCATGAGATTCGTCTATGGTACCGGGTCGAATGGTCGGCGTCCTCAGCCGAAGGCACCTACCATTGGTCGCTTCACCACACTCAAGAGAATACCGATTCCTATTTCCAATGGGCCGTGAACGCGAGCCATACCTGGGGCTTTGGTTGCCGCAGCCCGAGCTTTGACCGCAATATGGGCGGCACCTTCCGCTGGATCATGCGCTTGCGCAAAGAGCCGACCAATTGGTGAAGC
>JAYVTR010000208.1:0-33317 GCA_043788625.1 Planctomycetota bacterium | reverse complement strand
GGCTACGGTTCCGCCGGTTTGGGCAGCGGCGTAGATCGCTTCCATGATGGTGACCGCATCGACACAGCAGTCGATGTCCTTGCTCAGGTCCTGGGCCTTCAGCGTGCCGCGGATGACGGCGATCAGGCGATCGACCGTCGCGGGTTGGCTGTCGCTGTCGGTGATCGGTATCGCCGGTTCGCCGGGTTTGCCGACCACGTATTTACCGCCTTCCTGCCACAGGCCGAGCTTGGTGCCCATGATCTCCAGACCACCGGGGCCGCCTTGCTGGATCCAATTGGCCTCGACGGTGCCAATGACGCCATTGGCGAAATGCAGCCAGGCCATGCCGAAATCATCGACGCCACTATAAGTACCGCTGCGATTGGTGACAATGGCCTGGACCTTGTCCACCGGCCCGAACAGGTGGCGCAGCAGATGCACCGCATGCGTCCCGAGGTCGAGCAATGCGCCACCGCCCGACAAGCTCTTGTCGGCAAACCACGCCAGATCCGGATTGTCGAACCACTTGCCATAGGCCGCGTGATGCGCGTTGCGGAAACGCACATGGGTTATGGCGCCGAATTCACCCTCGGCGATCAGCTTGGCGATGGCTTGCATGCCGCCGCTGAATGGCTGGAAATAGCCGCAGAATAACGTGCTGTGGTACTTGGTGGCCAAGGCTTTGGCGCGCAGCGCGTCGGCGCCGGTGGTAGCTAGCGGTTTTTCGCAGAACACCGGCTTGCCGGTGGGCAAGGCCTTTTCCAGCAAACCGATGTGACGGGTATTTTCCGCGCACACCAGAAAGCCGTGGACGTTGGCATCATTCAGCAGCTGATTGAGATCGGCGACGAAGATCGCGCCGAATTCTTTGGCATAGCGCTGGCCGCGCTCGGGGACGTCATCCCAGATGGCATAGGCGACCCGGTCGTCGGTACCTTTTTTGAGATTCTCGAGAAAGCCCTTGGTATGGATGTGGGCGGTGGACAGCAGGGCGATATTGATCGGCATGATTATATTTCTCGCGTAGCTTTAGTGGGCTGCGGCAACACGGGCGATGACGACTTCTTTGCCGGTGCGACCGGACTCGACGATGGCTTCAAGAATGGCGATGACCTTCAGGGTCTGCTCGACCGGCACCGGTGAGGCGGCACCGCTGCGAATCGCTTCAGCGAAGGCGATGATCTCTCCCTGATGCGATGGCTTCGCAGGGATATCCTGCAGCGTACCGTCGACCAGGGCGCCATTGATGACCGTCGCGTATTCTTTCGATGGCCAATGCACCGAAGCCTTCTTGCCGAACAGGTGGGCACTGAAGTCCTCATTCATGCGCTGATGCTGCAACCATGACGATTCCAAAACCATGGTTGCGCCATTGGCGAAATGGATGAAGCCCGAGGCGAAATCCTCAACCGAAAAACGTTCGCGGTCCCACTCGCCCCATGCCCCGGGGATATCATGGCCCTTGGCGAAGTTGACGCGGGTGACGCCACTCACGCGCACCGGTTCCGGAAAGCCCATCAGCCACATGCCCAGATCCAGGGCATGCACGCCGATATCCATGCACGGACCGCCACCCGAGATCTTGCTGTCGATAAAGGTCGGCGCAGTCGGCAGCAGGTTGCGGCGGACGGCGTGGATGCGCGCATAATAGACTTCACCCACGGCACCGGCGTCGACGAAACGCTTGATCGCCAGACCGGCGCCGCCCCAGCGTTGATTCTGCCCGGTCATCAGCAACTTGCCTGATTTTTGCGCCGCCGCTGCCATCTGCCGCACTTCGGCGGTAGTCACCGCCAGAGGTTTTTCGCAGATCACATGCTTGCCGGCGTTCAACGCCGCCAGCACCGCCGGCGCGTGGAACATGTTCGGCGTGCAGATGTCCACCGCATCGATGTCCTTGAGTTGCACCAACTCATTGAAGTCGGTGAAGACCCGCTCGGCAGGCACGTCGAAATCCTTGGCGAAAGCCTCGGCGGTAGCGCGGTTGGCGTCGCACACGGCGGTGATCTGGCAATCGGGCACCAGTTTCCAACCCGGCATGTGCGCGCCGCGCATGATGCCGCCTGAGCCGATGACGCCGATACGAAGGGGAGAAGTCATGAGGAGAATCCTGGGTTGGAAGGTCCCCGATTCTATGCGTAGTGTCGGCGCTGCGCCCATGTCTGTCCGCGCAGCCGGGATTTCTGCTTCGGCAACCAGCAGCTTCAGCAGACGAAGAGCCAGAATAAAATCCGCTTCACGATGTTGCTATGAGATTAGACCCAGCAGGGAGCACGCTTATCAATGCGAGTACGCCTTGACGAACCGCGCACGGCCATCGAAGCATGCTGCTTACGGAACTCTATGATTGTGCTGCGGCTTCCGGCGAACAGTGAGAGACACCGCCAAAGCGCCGCTCACGTGATTGATAAACGGCCAGCGCTCGACGGTAAACGTCTACCGTGAACTCCGGCCACGGTTCAGCGGCGCTGACGTATTCGGCGTACACCGCCTGCCACGGCAGGAAGTTCGACAGGCGCTGTTCGCCAGCGCTGCGGATGACCACATCCACCGCATCGGCACCCTTGGGACAGGTGCCGGCATAGAGCTGCGCTTGAAAGAGATCGGCGGTGATGTCCGCCGGCACCAGGCGGCCCTCGGCCACCGCCTGGGCCAAGGCCCGGGCGGCGTCGACCAGCTCATCGCGCCCGCCATAGCTGAGGGCGAGGCTGAGGATGGTGTTGGGATTGTCGCGGGTGGCAGCGATGGTGGCATCCAAGGTGCGACGTACCTCGATGGGCAGACGCTGGATCTGACCGATGGCCATCAGGCGCACACCGTTGTCCTGCAGGGTCGGCAGCTCGTCGATCAGGAAACGCTGCAGCAAACCCATCAGCACCGCTATTTCAGCCGGGGGGCGCGACCAGTTTTCACTCGAGAAAGCATACAATGTCAGCCGCTCAATGCCCAGCCGGACGCTTTCGGTGGTAACCGCGCGCACGATCTCAGCACCTTTTTCATGACCGCGCGTGCGCTGCCAGCCGTGTGCCTGCGCCCAACGGCCGTTGCCATCCATGATGATCGCCACATGCCGCGGCAGACGGGCCGGATCGAGTCCGGCGACGCCTGCCGCGACGCATGGTTGGGGGATGACGGCCGACACCGGGGTCACGCCTTCGCAGCCGCCTCGCGCACCACCGTGGCTTCGCGACCTGGACCGGTGCCAATCCATTTCACCGGCACGCCGGTGGCACGTTCGATGAACGCGACGTAATCTTGGGCGGCCTTGGGCATGTCGCTCCAGCGCTGCATACCGACGGTCGACGACTTCCAGCCGGGCAGGACCTGGTAGACGGGCTTGACCCGCGCCAGGTCATCGAGGCGGGCGGGCACGGTGTCGATGCGCTTGCCGTCCAATTCATAGGCGATGCACACCGGCAGTTCGGCTTCGGCATCGAGGATGTCGAGCTTGGTCAGGGCAATCGAATCGACGCCGTTGAGCCGGCAGGCGAATTTAACCGCCACCAGGTCGAGCCAGCCGCAACGCCGTGGGCGGCCGGTGGTCGCGCCGAATTCGCCGCCGCGCTGACGGATCTCTTCGCCCTTGGCGAGCTTGCCGTTGGCATCCTTGCCGTCGGGCAGTTCAACCGGGAATGGTCCGCCGCCGACGCGCGTGGTGTAGGCCTTGACCACGCCGATGATTTCGCCGAGGTGCTTGTGCGACAGGCCCGAACCGGTGATCACGCCGCCGACGCCGGTGTTCGACGAGGTAACATAGGGATAGGTGCCGTAGTCGACGTCGAGCATGACGCCCTGGGCGCCCTCGAACATCATCACCTTGTTGGCCGCCGCGGCTTCATGCAGCAACGAGGCGGTGTCAGTGACCAGCGGACGGATCTGCTCGCACAATGGCAGCAGTTCGGCCAGGGCCGCATCGACATCGACAGCATCGCCGCCGAGGGCGGTGATGAGCTTATTCTGCTGGGTCAGATGAGCGCGCAGGCGCTGTGGGTAGTCCGCACCGAGCAGATCGCCGGCCCGCAAATTGGTGCGTGCCATCTTGTCCATATAGCACGGGCCGATGCCGCGCAGGGTGGTGCCGACCTTGGCCGCGCCCTTGGCCTTTTCAGCCGCCGCATCGAGGGCCTTGTGGCAGGGCAAAACGAGGTGTGCGCGATCGCTGACCTTCAGGCGCTGCGACAGATCGCAGCCCATGGCTTTCAGTTCGCCCATCTCGTGTACCAGGGCGGCCGGCTCGACGACCACGCCATTACCGATGATGCAGATGGCGCGCTCATGCAGCACACCGCTTGGTAACAAGTGCAACACCGTTTTACGGCCACCGACGACAACGGTATGGCCGGCATTGGCGCCGCCCTGGCAGCGCACCACCACATCGGTGGTCTCCGCCAGCTGATCGATGACTTTGCCTTTGCCCTCATCGCCCCATTGGAGCCCGAGTACAACTTTATTGGCGAATCCCTGCTTCGACATCAACGTGCTCTCCTGCTTCACGAGCGGATACGGCTACCAGACAAATAGACCACAGACAGGCAAAACCTGCCGAGGGGTATTTCCCCGGCAGGTTTAGCCTGGGCGATGCTAGGCCATTGCGGTCGGCTTCAAGGTGGCAGTGATGGCACCGTGAGACCAATTGTAAATTAATTGTTTAGTAGAAAGCGCTTCCTGGTGTGCGGCCGCCGAGGCTGAACATCCGCTGCCATGCGAGTGATCCTTGGGCTCGGCAATCCCGGCCGGGAATATGCCGGAACCCGCCATAACCTGGGTTTTGCGGTAATTGACACCCTGGTGGCACGGCGTGGCCTGACGCTGGCGCGGGAAAAGCGTTTTCAGGCGGAAATCGCCACCTGGGAATCGCCGGCTGGTCGCGTCCTGCTGGTCAAGCCAACGACCTTCGTCAATCGCAGCGGCGAATGCGCCCAGGCCTTGCTGGCCTTTTATCACCTGCCGTTAACCGATCTGCTGGTAGTCGTCGATGATCTGCATTTGGCGACCGGTCACCTGCGCCTGCGTCCCGATGGCAGTGCCGGCGGCCACAACGGCCTACGCGATATCGAGGCACGCTTGGGAGCAACTTATGCCCGCCTGCGCTGCGGTTGCGGCCCCCTGCCGCCGGGCTGCGATCAGGTGGCGTTCGTCCTCGGCGGCTTCCGCCCCGACGAACGCGCCGATGCCGAGGCCCTGGTGGTCAAAGCCGCCGACGCCGCCGAGGCGTGGTCGCGCGATGGCCTGGCCGTCGCCTGTCGCTTCAACGGCCCGTTGGTGCCACCAGCGCCACGGCCCAAGCCAGCTCCGAAGCCAGTGCTGAAGCCCGCCAACGAGGCTCTGCCTGTTGCTCCCGTCACACCGACTCCGTAAACGAATCACTATGCCATTTGCCTCCATCCCGGTCGTCCTCGAAGCCCTCAAACAAGGCAAGATGGTGGTGCTGGTCGATGACGAAGACCGCGAAAACGAAGGCGACCTGGTGATGGCCGCCGAGTTTGCCGATGCCCGTTCAATCGCCTTCATGGCCACCAAGGGCTGCGGGCTGATCTGCCTGGCTATGGAGGGCACCCTTCTCGATCGCCTCGGCCTGCCGCTGATGACGCGCGACAATCGCTCACGCCTGGCGACGGCGTTCACGCTGTCGATCGAAGCCCGTGAGGGAGTCACCACCGGCATCAGCGCCGCCGACCGCGTCCGCACCATCCTCGTTGCCATCGCCGACAACACCAAGCCGCAGGATATCGTCAGCCCTGGGCACGTCTTTCCGTTACGCGCCCGTGACGGTGGAGTCCTGGTGCGCGCCGGCCATAGCGAGGCCAGCACTGATCTGGCGCGTCTCGGCGGGATGAAGCCGGCGGCGGTGATCTGCGAGATCATGAAGCCTGATGGCGAGATGGCACGCCTGCCTGATCTGATCCCGTATTGCCAAGAACACGGCTTATTGCTGGCGACCATCGCCGATCTGATCGCCTACCGTGAAGCCACCGAAAGCCTGATCACCCTCGCCGCTGAATCTGAGATCGACACCCCCGCTGGGCGGGTACGCGCCTACAGCTATCAATCGACGGTTGGCAATGAATACCACCTGGCGCTGGTTACCGGCAAGCACCTCAAGCCGGGCGCTGAATACGCCGAACCGGTATTGGTACGGGTGCAGAAAGAGAATCCCCTGATCGATCTCTTCGGCGTCGGCATCAACGTCAATGCCGGCGATTGCCTGCGCCAGATCGCCGCCGCCGGCGAGGGCGTCTTCCTGCTGATGCGCGACGTCAACGGCCGCGGCATTCCCGATGGCCTGGTCAAGGCCGGCGGCACCGATCATCGCACCAAGCCCGAAACCGCCTTGGCCATGGACCCCCGCGAGTACGGTATCGGCGCACAGATCCTGCATCACCTGGGGGTGCGCCGCATGCGCCTGATCACGCATGCCGATCGGCATATTGCCGCACTTACCGGGCATGGCCTGGAGGTAGTCGAGCGAGTTCGACCAGAGTGAGCCTGCGCATTTCCGGATCGGGATAGTCAGCGCGAAACTTCCCCATCAGCCGTCACCCGCCCGTGTCGGGTCAGCTCGCAGCTCGATCTTACCCCAGTTTCGCGACCTCGAAGTTCAGCGAAGCTGGAAAATGGTCGCGGTCGATGATGTAGTCGTCAAAAAATTGATTCACGCCCGCGGGAAAAGGAACCCTGGTGGTGCTGGGGCGGCGCCGTACCGGCAGGCTCAGAATCGTACTCACAAGGTCGAATCATAGAGGGTCAACGGCGGCATCGCGGCGACATGGCCGTCATAGAAGATCACATTGCTGAGCGACTGGTGACGGAACGCTGCCGAGGCATTGACCAGGGTTCCCTCGACCGCCGGAGTTCCCGTGGCCCAATAATGGCCGACGGTATTGCTGGGGTCCGCCCCGCCGTAGGAGAGCGTCGGGTAGAGGGCGTCGGCGAACGTCACCAGGTTGCTGGGATTAGTCAGCGACGCGAAGCTGAAGGTGACCGGGTCACCACTGCTGTGCCCGACCGAGGTCGTGATCTGGGTCCACACGGTCACTAGGATATTCATCCCATAGGACAATCCGGTAGCCGGCGAGGCTGGATTCGCACGCGGTTTGGAAATCGCACAGAGCATCTTGACGGGCATGGTCGCTTGCGTGACGCCCGGCTGATCCGTCCAACTCTCGAGGAACACGCTGCGGGTGCACCAGGAGTTGAACCACGTGCCGTAATCACAAACCGACATGGTCATGCCCTCGTTGTCATTGCTGTATCCGACATGGGCCACCGCGACTTGGCGCAGATTTTTTTTGCAGGAAGTGCTCTTCACAGCCTTCCGGACCATGATGATCGCCGGCAACAGCATCCCCGCGAGGATCGCGTGGAACTTCGATGCTGTAGTCATGCGGACAGTCGACCGACCGCCAGGTGGTATCCACCAGAGCCGGGTCGTAGCCGGTGGGCACCTCGCCGAGCTGGAAGCGCCACGCGGCATCGAAATTCTGCCGAGTGCGTTGACGAGTCCTGCCGGCGCCGGTTCAGGCACAGGCAGCACCGGCTTCACCGCGGAGGCATCGGCAGCGGCGAGTTCGACGCTCGCCCCAAGCAAGGCCACGTTCACCGAGAAGATGAGCAGGCTCAGAAATTTCGACACGGCAGGCATCCTCGGGATGATGAGCGGGCTCCGCCCAGGCGTGGCACAGGAACCACCAGGCCTGGACCTGAATGCTGAAATTCACCGGACCGGCACCAGGCGCAGGAGGACCACGCCGTGGGCCGGCACCACGGCCCGCACCTGCGCGTCGGCGATGGGCAGATCCTGCCGACGGAAGACGTCGCGCACCCGCTGCAGCGCGCTGAGCTGCAGCTCGCCCCAGGTCGCTGAGACTTCCTGCGGCTGATCGCCGAGGTTGAACAAGCCTACCGCGAGCTCGTTGCGCCCGTCCGTACCGTGTAGCGGACGGACCCACACCTGGCCGCCGCCCTCGCGCTGTGCCAGCTGATGGCCGGCGATGCCGGCGGCATCCTGGTCGATGGCGATGACCTCATCGTTGGTCAACAGCCCACGGGTGAAGTCATCGAGTTGGCGCACATCGCAGCTGAGCAGCAGCGGCGCCGCCAGCAGGGCCCACAGGCCGAGCTGGGTGCGCTGCTCATCGGGGGTGAGCCGCGTCGGCCGGCCGACGGCGTTCTTCTGGTTGGGGTTACCGATGACCCCGACCTGGAGCATGTCGGGATCATTCCAGTGCCCGCGGCGAGCCAGGGTATGCCAGCGATCCTGGGCGAAGCCAATCTCCTTGATGCTCGTCCATGAATCGTGGATGTCGCTGGTGGTGCGCCACAATTGGGCGAGTTCGGGGATGCCGGAGCTAGCCTCGAAGGTCAGATTGTTCGACAAGCTGAGGACGATGTCGCGCCCGCAGGAGCGCAGGCCCTGCGCCAGCCGGGCGGTGGTCGGGGCATCGATGGGGTGCCAATCGTATTTCACATAATCGATGCCCCACTCCGCCCATTGCCGGGCATCTGCATCGGCGAACCAGTGCGCGCCGATCTCCGCTAGGCCGAGTTCCTTGCTCTTGGGATAGTGGCCGAACAGCTGGGGCGCCTGCGGCCGGTCGGCCAACGGCAGGGCGCGATCGAGGTACGTACCTTGCGCATTCCAGCACGAGCCGCCGGGGAATCCGGCATAGCTGCCCATCCACGGCGTTGAGTAGATGCCGACCTTCATGCCCAGGGCATGGATGCGATCGCACATCGCTTTGACGTCGGGGAAGCGTTCGTTGCCTTGCAGCGCTCCGTATTTTCCCCCGCGCTCCCCTTGCCAGCAGTCGTCGATGTTGATGTAGGTCCAGCCATGTTCGACCAGGCCCTGGGCGGCGAAGGCCTCGGCCATGGCGATGACTCCCGACTGATCCACCGACTCGCTCATGCAGTACCACGAATTCCAGCCCATGGGCGGGGTCAGGGCGAGGTCGTCACCGACCTCGAGCTCCAAGGTGCTGGTGGTGCTGCCGACGGCATTGCCGACCCAGATGCGCAGATGATGGGTACCGCGCTGGGTGGTCATGCCGCTCAGGCGACCGCTCTTGGCATCGGCGATCACCCCCGGCGGCAGACCGTCGATCTTGAACGTCAGCGGCCTGGTGCCCGTTACCGGAATGGTGAACAGGAGTGGCGCACCGGGACGGACGCCGAAGACCGGAGTTCCGTGCACTGCCGGAGCCCCACTGGCCTCCGCCGCTGGCAGCGTCGCCGCCAAGGCCAGTGCCAGGAGGCTTGAACGGGTCACCATAAAGATCTCCTTGCTCCAGCCGCGCGCGCCGATGGCCCTCATTTGTTCATGAACCGATTGAGGATTGGCTGCATCTCCGCGAGCCAGATCGCATAGCCCTCGGCGGTGAGATGCGTCTGATCGGCACTGAAGCGCTCGGGGAAGGTGCCGTCGTCCATGAGCAGCTTAGACCCGAGGTCGAAGAACGCATCGTAGGAGGAGGCGGGCAGCGCCGCAAGGATGGCGTTGATATCCTTGATCTTCTGGCGCATCTGATCGGTGGGCTGGCGTCCCTGGGGGATCACGCCCATGAGCAAGATCTTGGCCTGCGGTTGGAGTTTGCGGATGGTCTCCAGGCAGGTGGCGATGCCGCTGGCGATCTCTGTCGGCTTGAGTTCGTATTCCCAGAGGTTGTTGGTCCCCGCCATGAGCACGACCACCGCCGGCTTCATGCCCTCGAGTTCGCCGTTCTGCAGCCGCCACAGGATATGCTCGCATTTGTCACCGCCGATGCCGAAGTTGGCAGCTCCCAACGGCAGCAAGGCGCTTTTCCACAGCTCGCCTCCGGTCTCGACCCAGTAGTGCGTGATGGAATCGCCGAAAAAAGCGATCTTGATCTTGCCGTCGTGGGCAGATTTGACCAGATGCGCATGATTCTGCTGCCAGCGCTCCTCGAGTTTGGGCACCGGGGTCGAGGTACGTACGGCAGCGGGAACAGTCGACGTTGGCGGGGCCTCCGGGGCCTGCTCCGCCGTCCACGCGGAGACGAGGAAAAGCGCGGCACTGAGAATGCGGAAAAACGGCATAAGATTCTTCCTGAGAGCGGATGTGGATGCCAGAAGATATCTCGGAGGGCGGTGCCGTCCGTATATATTTAACCCGGGTGATGTATCCCTTCGGTAGGTAGATGATTCCGTCTATAGCGCAGCGAAGAGATATATTTTCCCGGCTTCAGGAACCGCCAAGCTCGATGCGGAACTGGAGCGCCATGAATCCCGACAGCCATCCCCTGTTTCTCAACCTTGCGCTGATCGATGGTCTGATCATCGCCTTGTATTTCGCGTTTGTGGTCGGCATCGGCTGGCTCATCCGCCGGCGAGTAGGCACCGCCAAAGACTTCTTCGAATCCGGGCGCTCCCTGCCGACCTGGGTCTGCGCCCTGGGCTTCATCGGCGCCAATCTTGGCGCCCAGGAGGTCATGGGCATGGCCGCTTCCGGGGCCAAGTACGGCCTCGCCACCAGCCACTTCTATTGGATCGGGGCGATCCCGGCGATGGTCTTCGTCGGCATCTTTATGATGCCGTTCTACTACGGCTCCAAGGCCCGCTCGGTGCCCGAATACCTCAAGCTGCGCTTCGACGAGAAGACGCGCACCTTCAACGCCCTGACCTTCGCGCTGATGACGGTGATGAGCTCGGGGATCTCGATGTACGCCCTGGCGATGCTGCTCGAGGCCCTGCTCGGCTGGAACTTCCACCTCTGCATCCTCGCCTCGGGGCTGATCGTCTTCCTCTACATCGTCATGGGCGGCCTCACCAGCGCGATCTATAACGAAGTCGTGCAGTTCTTCCTGATCATCTTCGGCTTCGCGCCGCTGGTGCTCCTCGGCATGTATGCCGTCGGCGGTTGGGAAGGCCTGTCGCACAACCTCAGCGAGGTCGCCACCCGTCATGGCTTCGCTGCCGGAGCCTGGCTGCAAACCGGTCAGCACATGGGCAAGGCCGCCGACAATCCCATGGGCCTGGAATGGTTCAGCCTGGCCATGGGCCTGGGCTTCGTGCTCTCGTTCGGCTATTGGTGCACGGATTTCTTGGTGATCCAGCGCGCCATGGCCGCCAAGGATATGCAGAGCGCCCGGCGCACGCCGATCGTGGCCGCGATCCCCAAGATGTTCTTCCCGGCGCTGGTGATCCTTCCCGGCCTGATCGCCATCGCCTTGACGGTCATCCCCGACAGCGGCTTCACCCTGCCGCAACGCCATGGCGAACCGGATTACAACATGGTGGTGCCGGCGCTGCTGCGGCATTTCATGCCGGCAGGATTGCTCGGCCTGGGCCTCACCGCGCTCATGGCCTCGTTCATGTCGGGCATGGCCGGCAACGTCACCGCCTTCAATACCGTGTGGACCTACGACATCTACCAGGCCCACATCAATCCACACGGGAATGATGCCCATTATCTGGCCGTCGGGCGGTGGGCGACGGTCGCCGGAATCCTCCTGAGCATGGCGGCGGCCTATGTCGCGGCGCAGTTCAACAACCTCATGGATATGCTCCAGCTGGTCTTCGCCTTCGTCAACGCGCCGCTGTTCGCGACCTTCCTGCTAGGGATGTTCTGGAAGCGCACCACCGGCCACGGGGCCTTCCTCGGCCTGCTCGCCGGGACGGTGGCGGCGTGCATCCATCATGGACTGAGCCTGCCCCCCGGCGCGCTCGCGGGTGTCAAGGGCGGCTGGCTCAGCGCGCAGCCGCATCTCTATGCCAGCGATATGGCGCAGAGCTTCTACGCCGCGATCTACGCCTGGAGCGCGTGCTTCGCCGTCACCATCATCGTCTCCCTGTGCACCGCCCCGCTGCCGGAAGAGCGCCTGCACGGCCTGGTATGGTCGTTGACCAAGCGGGAGAAAAGCATCGCGGGATCGATGTGGCTCTCGCCACCGATTCTCGGCAGCTTCGTCCTCGCCGCCGTCATCATCCTCAATCTCTGGTTCTGGTGATCCTTATGCAGCTCGACATCCGCTATCCGATGGGCTTCCTCTTCCTGGTGCTTGGCATGTGCCTGATCGGCTATGGGTTGTTCACTGATCCTACGACCCCGGATGGCCGGCATCCCCCGCTCAACATCGATGCCTGGTGGGGCCTGGTCATGGCCCTCTTCGGGGCGGCCTGCGTGCTCCTGGGTTTCCTTGCCGCGAAATCGTCAGCCGCGCCAAAGGCGTGACGGATCAGGCCGATTTGCGGTATTCCTGGCGATAATCACCAGGGGTCTTGCCGTAGATCCGCTTGAAAGCGGAATAGAATGACATCGCGCAGCTGTAGCCAATACGGGCGGCGATCTCCTCTAAGGTGCTGTCCGTGGACTTCAGCAAATGCAGCGCCTCCTGCATGCGGATGTCGATGAGGTATTCCTTGGGATGGCGCTTGACGTAATGCAGGAACCGCTGGCGTAGAGTGGCGCTGGTCATCCCGGCCACGCGCGCAACCTCTTCGATGCCGGAGATCCGCGCATAGTTGGCCATCATGTGGCGGATGGCACGCATCGTCGAGGCATCCGAGATCACCAGGGCATTTGTGGATTCGCGCTCGATCACGAGATCCGGCCTGACTATCGTCCGACCGCCATCGAAGCCCGGATCAGCCATCATCTTCGCCAGCGTCTGGGCGAGGAGGCTGCCGATTTTCCGGGATTCGCCGTTGATGGCGGTGATCGTCGGGCGCATCGCTTCGCACAACGGCTGATCGTCATCATTGGTGATGATCGCGATATCCTCGGGAATCCGCAGACCGGCGCTGCGGCACGCGTGCACCGCCAGGCTGCAGAGGTGGCTGCCGCCAAGGAACATGCCCACCGATGCCTGAGCTTCCTGAAGACGGCCGGCGACGAGCGCCACCTGGCCTGCGAAGTCCATCTTGTCCGGACTGGCGAGAACGTGCTCGACCTGATGCCCGCGGGCTGCCGCCTGCGCACAGAACTCGCCGCACGGATCGATCGGCCAGAGGCCCACATCGAGAACGATGAAACGGGTGAAACCGCGGCGCTCCAGAAAGGCCAGTCCGATGGCGGCGATAGCGCGGGCATCGCCGAGGATTTTGCCAATACGGACACCCTTGACGTCCGTGAGGGTGCAGATGGGGAAAGCCGCGCTCCGCCGCAGACGTTTGACCTCGTCGGCACTCAGGCGATCGATGATCGCTCCGTCGCCGCTCCAACCAAACGGGATGCCCAACCGTGAGAATTCCAGGGACCAGCCCGAGATCTGCGACTGGGCGATGATCGCATCATGGATCCCCCGCCGATAATCATTGAGCACTAGCAGGACATGCTTCCTGGCGGTGGGATTTCCCGAAGATGGCCTAGGTGCCTGTACCATGTCTTGTAATGATCGTCTAACGCCCACGATTCCTCAAAGTGCACTCCGCGGAAGCCCGACGTCAGCGTGTGATGTTCATACCACTCAAGATTCCCGGCTGTTGAGCTGAACCCCTGGACGCGAACGATTCATGGGATCCTATGACGTGACCTTTCCCCTGTTAGTAACTAAGTAGTTTATCGAATCAGAAAACACCACGGTCTATGATGTAATTGTCAAGATGGAGTCGTGACGGTAGAAAGAAAGAACTCAGAAGGTGCTGGGTCAAGCCCTATACCGGAGGCCGGACTGCAGAGCAATCCACGACAGCTAGTCGCATAGGTGGGTATCGTGCGGTGGTCGTTTCGCGGCTCCGCCGCTAGGTGGAGCATTCCGAGCTGACGGTGCGGCAGCCATTTCCACGCCGCGAGTACCGTGTCAGCGCGGTAATCGACATAGCCGTCGAGTTCACTGCCATCGCGTCCCGCCAAACACTCGCGTACCGGTAGGGTGAACGGCATCGTCGAGCGCAAGGCGCCGGCTGTGGCCTGCGATGAATAGCGTAACTGCAGATTGAAAATAGTGGTGGTAACGTCGGACGGCAGCAAGATTCCGCGCAGGGTATTGGTGAAGCGGCTTTCGGTGAGCAGGCGGCCGTGTGTATCGAAAGCGTATACTTCTCCGCTCTGCCCGGCATGAGATGCAAACAGGTGCGCAAAGTCGCCGAGCAATGACGTGCCCATGACATCATAGATCTGATCAGCACTGCTCAGACAGGCAAAGCCGAGAAAACATGGCAAGGTCACGCCATCGGTGAGCAACGGCGCAATCGTCGTCGGCGTGTCCTTGACAGCCGCCGCCACTCCCGCAAGAGCTTCAGCGGGCAAGCTGTGGCCGGTTTGCGCCGGCAGCGCACTGATAAGGTACTTAAACCCTGCGTGTGAGGGGCCATTTTGTTCACTAAGGGGATATTTGAAATAGATTCGGAGATCACCATGGCACAAGCAGTTTATATCTGCCGCAAAGCCTATGCTCCCCATGTCACTCTTGCTGGCGAGGGACGAAAAACAGCAAGCGGAATTGGTGGTATGGAACCCGCCGCTGGTCACATTCCGCTCACCGATCGGCTTCTCCTCGGTGCATGAACGTCTACTGCGCGCAAAACGCTTTGCCGATCTGCCCATCGTAGCGTTCTGCAAACCCATCAAGGTGCGGCCGGCAAAAGTCGACGACTTTGCCGGCATGATGCTCTATGCGAGTGATTATTTCCTCTTCGGCCTTGCCGAGCATGACCTCGACCCCGCCAGCGGCGACAGCATGGATGAGGTCAGCAAGCAGGCGGTAACGCAAGTGCGCGAGCTGTTTGTCGCCCGCAGCGAGGCCGAAAACCAGGATCTCATGCTGCGCGGCGTGGCCAGGCCTTGGTAAGTGTCTGCGGCAAGGTGGTGGTACCGCTGTTCCTGCGGCACTGCGCCAACGCCTGGATCGTAAGATTTTTGCTCGCCATTTCATCCGCCTGCCACCGGTCTTCGGCAATGGATATGCGCGATGCCGCTTTGACTTTTGCCAGCTTCCTCCCGCGCATTCATCAATGCCAATGTCACCATCGGCTAGGACGCGCCATGGCGTCAAGTGCATGCCCTGCTGCAGATGGCTGCCGAGCGTACCGCTGACATCCGTGCCCAGCCCGCCGCCTACGTGGTGCAAAAGGCCTTCGACGATTTTTACGCGTCCTATGAGCTGCGCGCCCGCCTCGAGCAACCCGGACGAACGTTTCATCGTCATGTCCAAGTTGCACGCCCACATTCAGGACGTGTTCAATGAATATGGTGTGCAGATTATATCGCCGCATTTCTTGACCCAGCCCAGCCAAGCCGTGATGGTGCCTAAAGACCAGTTGGCGGTCCCGGCCCGCTCTCCCAGCACCTGAGCTGCACCTCGCAGCCGGCTGGTTCCAGCCGCGCCGTGCTCGTCTGCATGCCACCCATGCCCGTAGCGTCGATTGCGTGATGCCGCGCCCGGCAACGATGCTCGCCCGCTTCCCACCAAATATTCATATTCCCCCGCCCAAGGTGCCCCATGGCCGACGCCCCTGCTCCATTGCCAGTCGTAAATCCAAAAATCGCGGCTGCCAATGAGATGCTCAAAAAGAAGATGGCCACCGCCATCTTGGTCAGCAAAGAAGTCTTTGCCGGCGGCCGTCTCGGGGTGTTCAAGCTGAAGCCCGACACCACCGACCGCTGGTGGTACCAGGCCGGACAATACACCACGCTCGGCCTCGATACGCCGACCGGCTTCGTGCCGCGCGCCTATTCGATCGCCGGCAGCCCGCTGGATGAGGGCGTGATCGAATTCTATATCGCCCTGGTCGACGGCGGCGCGCTCACCCCCACCATCTTCGCCCAGGAGCCGGGGGCGACCTTCCGCTACCTGTCGCCCAAGGGCAAGTTCACCATCGCCGCGGCGCAGAAGCAGACCCTGGTGATGGTCGCCACCGGTACCGGTCTGGCGCCCTTCGTGGCGCAGATCCGCACCCTGTGGAAACAGCACCTCGCCGGCGTGCCGTCGACCTACCGCATCATCCTCTTCCACGGCTCGGCCTATTCGGACGAGTTCGGCTACGCTGCGGAACTCGACGGCTATGCGGCTGCGCGGACCCAGGGTTTCGACTTCACCTACCTCAAGACCAGCTCGCGTCCGGAAGCCAGCCGTGGCTGGACGCCGGCTATCGCCAAGGGCCGCGTCAACGAAGTGGTGCGCCACATCCTCGACCAGCCGCTGCCCGCCGGCCGCACGGTCGAACTGCCCCCGGGCGTCGACGCCACCGCCCTGCGCGAGCTGATCGACCCAGCCAAGACCGCCTTCCTGGCGTGTGGCAATCCGGGCATGATCGAAGACATCAAGGAGCCGATCGCGCACCTTGGCGTCACGACCTATTTGGTCGAAGAATTCTGGAAAGCCTGAAAACGACTGGAGCAGGCGTTTTCAGCAAAAGAAAAGATACGGAAACACATGAGCCAGATCGATCTTCAGCCCGTCAAGGGCACCCGCGACCTGTACCCCGAAGACATGCGAGTGCGCACCTGGCTGTTCGGCCAATGGCGCGAGGTAGCTCGGTCGTTCGGCTTTGAAGAGTACGATGCCTGCGTACTTGAACACGCCGAGCTTTATATCCGCAAGGCCGGCGACGAGATCACTAAACAGCTCTACGAATTCCGTGACAAAGGCGACCGCCACGTGGCGTTGCGTCCTGAATTGACGCCCTCGTTGGCGCGTATGGTGATGGCCAAAGGCGCCTCGCTGCCATTGCCGGCGCGGTGGTTTTCGCTGCCGCAATGCTTCCGCTACGAGGACACGCAAAAGGGCCGCAAGCGCGAGCACTACCAGTGGAACATGGATATCGTCGGCCTCGCCTCAGTAGCTGCTGAAGCCGAGCTGATGGCCGCTCAGGCCGAGTTCTGCCGTCGCGCTGGGTTGCAAGTATCAGCCGGCAATGAACCAGAAGTCATTTGGAAGGTCAGTAACCGCCACGTGCTCGGGCATTTCCTTGAAGGCATGGGCATCAGCGGTGATCAGTTCGCCGCCGTCTGCGTGTGCATCGACAAGCGCGACAAGATCGGCGACGCCGGCACCACCGCCGAACTGGCAAAGGTCGGCGCCACTGCTGAACAAGCCGCGGCAATCTTACGTCTTTTGGCTGTGCGCGGCCTGGATGCATTGGCTGAACAGGTACCGGCCGATAATGCCGGCCTGCTCGCCCTGCGTGAGCTGCACGAACTAGCAGCCAGCTTCGGCATCGACCATTTGCTGAAGATCGACCTATCCGTGATCCGCGGTCTGAGCTATTACACCGGCACGGTGTGGGAGGTCTTCGCCCAGGTCGGCTCGATCCGCCGCGCGGTCGCCGGCGGCGGGCGCTATGATCGCCTCTGCGAACAACTCGGCGGCACCGCCATCCCCATGGTCGGATTCGGCTTCGGCGATGTCGTCATCTGCGAACTGTTGGAAGAACTCGGCCGCCTACCGCCACTAGCCAAGGGCGTCGACGACGTGGTCTTCCCGATGAGCGCCAAGGAATTCGCGCCCGCCAACCGCATCGCCGCCAGCCTGCGCCGACAAGGCCGACTGGTGTCGGTCGATTACAGCGGCCGGCGCTTCAAGCACGTCATTGAGCGTGCTGAAAACGACGGTGCCAAGCGCCTGTTCATCCTCGGCGGCAACGAGATCAAGGACGGCGTAGTGGTTGAACGCATCCTCGGCGGCACCGAAAAACAGGAACGCAAGGTACCGCTGAGCGAATTCTGAGATCCTGTGCTCAGCCGGGCGGGGCATAGGCGCCAAGAGTTATTTCTTGTCCAGCTTGCCCACCAATGAAAGAGTGAAGCTGGCGCCCATATACTTGAAGTGCGGCTGCACTTTCAGGCCGACCTTATACCAGCCAGCTTCGCCGGGGACGTCTTCGACAGTGATCTGCGCGCTGCGCAACGGCCGACGATTGCGCACATCCGCTGACGGGTCCTCCATGTCGGCAACGTACTGACCGATCCATGTGTTCAGTTCGCGCATCAAGGTCGACTTGTCTTTCCACGAGCCGATCTGTTCGCGCTGCAGGACTTTGACGTAGTGCGCCAAACGGTTGACCACCAGCAGGTATGGCAGCTGCGTCCCCAGGCGGTGGTTGGTTTCGGCGGCTTTGCCATCGCCGGACTGGCCAAAGTTCTTGACCCGTTGGCACGAATTGGCGCTGAAAAAACACGCATTATCCGAGCCCTTGCGCATCGCCAGGCCAATGAAGCCCTCCTCGGACAGCTCGTATTCGCGACGTTCGCTGATCAGCACCTCGGTGGGCACCTTGGTCTGCACTTCGCCCATGGCCAGGTACTGATGCAACGGCAGATCTTCCACCGTACCGCCCGATTGCGGACCGATGATGTTGGGACACCAGCGGTAATGAGCGAAACTGTCGGCGAGGCGCGCCGCCAGGGCAAAAGCGGTGTTTCCCCACAGATATGCCTGGTGCTTGCCAATGACGCTCTCCTCAAACGCGAAGGCCTTCACCGGCACGGTGCCAGCACCGTACGGCAGACGCAGCAAAAATCGCGGCGCCGTCATTCCGACATTGCGCGCATCGTCGCTGTCGCGAAAGGACCGCCATTTGGCGTATTGGGGTCCTTCGAACAGCGCCTTCAGGTCATTGAGGCCGGACAACTTGGTATAGCTGTCTATACCAAAAAAAGCCGGTGCCGCCGAAGTCAGGAAAGGCGCATGCGCCATCGCCGCCACCGCTGCCACTTTACCAAGCAAGGCCATGTCCTGAGGCCCGGCGGTGAAGGCGTAATTGCCGATGATCGCGCCATACGGCTCACCACCGAACTGACCATATTCAGCGGTGTAGACCTGTTTATACAGGCCCGACTTGCTCAGTTCTGGCGCGTCATCGAAATCAGCCTGCAGCTCATCACGCGCAACGTTGAGCAGTTCGAGTTTGTTGTTTTCGCGGAAGTCAGTGCGATCAACCAGCATTTTCAACCCCCGCCACGAACTTTCGAGCTGCTGAAATTGCGGTTGATGGATGATCTGGTTCACTTGCGCCGACAACGCGTCGTCAATATCGGCGATCAGCTTATCAACCGCTGACTGGTCGGCTTTTGACGGCTGGCCGCCGCTGGCGATGAGATGGGCGACAAAGACTTCAACACCCTTGCGCGCCAGGCCATAGCCTTCGTCTTGCGGGACCAGGGCGGTTTGCTGCATAATCTGTTCAAGTAGTGAGCAGTCGGTAATGACGCCTGTAATGGTTGCGTCCGTGATGGTCGCAGCAGCGGTTGAAAGTGGCGACTGGGATTCGATGGCCATAACAAAATCCGATTGAGGTAAAAAGAGGAGATCGCGCTTACGGTTTGCAGGCGTCGAGTTCATCGAGAATCGCCAGACGCGACGGTTCGTCATGGATGATGGCCAGGATTTTTTTGCGAAACGCAGGTAGGTTGCCGAGCGGCCCCTTCAAGGCATTGAGGGCTTGGCGTAGCTCGATCATTTTTGCCAGTGCAGGCACCTGTCGGGCGATGGCCTCGGGTGCGAAATCCGCCAGCGAGGTGATCTTTAACGATACCGACATCTGCTCGCCGGTGGTCACCAGCTCATTGCTGACTTGAAGATCCAGGCGCAGCTTATGGCTGGCCATAACGTCGCTGAAATTGTCTTTGGTCAGGTTGATGGCCAGACGCTGATCCAACGGCGTGGCATCGGGACGCTGGGTAAAATCACCGATGATGAGCTGCTTGAACGGCAGCTCCTTTTCGGCCTGCATGCCGCCGGTGTCGGTCATGTAGACGATGTTGACGCGTTCTTTGGGGGCGACTGAACCTTCATTAGGCATGGACAAACTCCTATGGGTATAGCTGAATACTACTCGCATGCCGTTAGTCAATAACTTAGATGTATTTACTAGGTGCTTGTTATTTATTTTGGCGGTCTATCAGACGGAGAGGGCAATCTTCTCCTAGAATCATACTCCTGATTGACGCTAGCGCCCCGTCTACGTTATCCCCACACTGCATGGATGATCGATCTCAGCGGTATGCATACCCTCATCGTCGGCGGCAGTCGCGGCATCGGAGCCGCTGCCGCAGCCAGCGCCGCGCGTGCAGGTGCGAGCGTCAGCCTCACCTATGTCCGCGGCCAGGCGGCGGCCGACGCCGTAGTCGCCAACATAACCGCCGCTGGTGGCACCGCCCAGGCACTGGCCGCCGATCTCACCGATGCCGCATCGATCGAGCGCGCCACCGCCGCCGCCGTGGCGCGCTTTGGCCCCCTGCATGGTTTGGTGGTATCCGCTGGCGCGTTTGTCGGGAAAAGCCTGCGCGAGATGACGCCCGAGTTCTGGGACGAAGTCGTGGGCGTCAACCTGCGCGGAACATTTTTAGCGGTGAAAGCCGCCGAAATGCGCCTGGTCGATGGGGCCTCCATCGTCATCTATACCTCGACCGCCGGCCAGCGCGGCAGTGCTGTCTTCAGCGCCTATGCCACCGCCAAGGCCGGGCAGATCATCTTCATGCGCTCAATGGCCCTGGAGCTGGCCCCCCGGCGGATCCGCGTTAACTGCATCGCCCCATCATGGACCGAAACTGAGATGTCGGCCGGCACCATGGACGGCATCGGGCGCGAAAAAATTCTTGCCGGGTGCCCCTTGGGCCGAGTCGGCCTGCCTAGTGACGTGGCCAATGCCACGGCATTCCTGCTGTCGCCGTTGGCCAGCTTCATTACCGGCACCACGCTGACGGTTGACGGGGGCATCGACCTTCGCGGCTGAGCCCCCTGTCAAGCCCACACGCGGGCTAACGAGCTGGCCGATTCGAATGAGCATCGTGGAACAGCCCGCGATAAGCTGCGAACCTTGAAGGTCAAAGCTTCATGCTAGATTATTTCGCCGCCACGTCGTCGAGTCCAGGAGCCAGAATAATCCGTGCAAACGCCGGTGTCCGATCACAGGTCAGCGAGGCCCCCAAAGTGACGAACGGGGCGCCTTGATCGACGTGCGGAAAGCTCGTGGCGATGCGCCGCAACGGCCGGCGTTTGGCATCGTAGAGCACCACCGTCGCATCTGGATTAGCAGCCGCAGCGGGGCGTTGCACCACCAGCTTGATATCCACCGTTGCCGGTGCGCCGCTGTTCTTGTTCGGCAGCGGCTGGCTCACCGTCAAAGTTACCAGGAAATCACCACCCAGTGACACCGGCCGGCCCAGGGTCAACGGGATCAACGCCGCCGGGTTGCCGTCTTCGGCCAGCAGGCCCTGCAACTGCGTGCCGCTGATGCGCGCCAAATAGCGTTCGATATCGTTGTGCGCAGCAACCAGGTCGCCATGCGTGCGTTGATAAAGATCATTCAGCGCGTCACGCTCTTGGGTCAACCCGGCAACTTTCTTGCTGAGGCGAACATTGTCGGTCTGGGTTGATTCCAACGCCGCTGCCCGGGCTTTGGCTTCGCTCAATTCGCTGGCCAGATGCTGGCTTTCACCACGGAAGCGCTCCACACCTTCGGCGAGGATCTTGGCCAAACGCTCCTGCTTGGCCGTGGCTCCGGCAAGATCGCGGTTGAGCAGATCGAGTTCGGTGTTGGCCAAAGCAGCGGTGGTGGCGCGGTCTTCGGCATCCAGCAGGTGCGCGAGATCGGCTTGGGTTTCGCCCAGCTGCTGGCGTAGAACCACCACCCGCGCGCCGTCGGCGTCGGCAGTCTGCTGCAGGCCCGCCAGCTGATTGGTTGAGGTGGAGGTCCGTTCTTGCAGCTCTTTGAGCTGCACCAGATCGGCCTCGTGCTGGGTGCGCAAACCGGTGAGTTCATCCTGGTCGACCGATGGCGGTAGCAGCGGACGTGCCTTCGCCATCACGCCACCGCCCACAGCGGCACCCGTGATCAACGCCAGCAAGGCCGGTATGATCAGCCACGGCAGGCGCGGAAACGCTGAGGCCACCGCCATGGAGGGATGTTGTGGAGAAGAGAATTCGGCAGTGGATGAACGTCCCAGCGAAAAAACCCGCGTCCGCGCCAATTCCGGATCACGATCAAGGGCCACACGTTCCGCGCTGTCGAGATCTTCCAAGGCAATCGGCGCCAGAAAGATCTGCGTCGTGTCGCCATCGGCTTGGCCGCACTTGGCCTCCAAGCCACGGACGTCCTGGAAGCGAGTCAGGCGGTTCCATTGGAAATCGGTGACTTGCGCACCTTCGAGATTCGCGCCACGGAGGTCGGCGCCCAGCAGCACCGTGCCGTTGAGCAGCGCCCCGGCCAGGTTCGCATCACGTAAATCAGCGCCGATAAATGTGGTGCCGGTCAGGTTGGTGCCGCGCAGGTCAGCACCGCGCAGATGGGCGTGGCGAAAACTAACGCGACGCAGGTTGGCGTTGGCGAAGACGCTAGCGGTCAAGTCACAGCCGTCGAGATTCGCGTCACGAATGTCAGCACCGCTGAAATCCTGCCCAGGCAGACGCAGGTCTTTCAGATCGAGTCCTGCAAGATGGGCTTCGATGAACGTCCCACCAGCCGGGCCGCTGCCAGCGTGTAAGGTGTCGGCGTGCAAAAATAAGGCCCGCACATAGGGATCAGCCTTGCTGACCTGGACATTGTGCCAAATGCACAGCCGAGCTCCGCTAGGTGCGCTATGCGGACAGGCATGACGCGGATCGGCGAAGAGGTGCTGACAGCTGGTCATTAGTGCTCCGCCCCGTGTGCTGGCGCCGCATGCGGCGGCTCCCCATGAATGGGTTCAGCATGCGTGGACTCTGCATGTGCTGGTTCTGCATGTGCTGGTTCTGCATGTGCTGGTTCAGCATGTGCCGCTTCGCTGTGCGTTGGCTCGCCATGCGCGGTTGGTTCGTGGCCGGCAGCGGCAGCCTCGTGGGACGGTTTTTCAGCGTCTTTTTCCGCAGGCTTCTCGCTGCCCTTGTCGCCTTCTGGGGGATTGGCGGCAGCTGATAAACGCAACGCGCGACGGCGCAGTTCGTGGATCTTCGGACTGTCAGGACGCTGCTGGTAATAAGCGGTGGCGTGGGCAATGGCCTTGGCCGGGTCCGGACGATGATCGGCATAGATCACCGCCAACATGTAGTGGCTTTCCAGATCGATGGGGTTGGTGAGGTCGTCGTGGCCGGTGATCACTTCGCGCTCAAGGCTGACCACGGCTTGCTCGAAATCGCCGATCGCGAACCAGTAGCGCCCCAGCATGCCATTGGCACCTGGATAATCGGGATCAGCCGCCAACAACTGGCGCAGCTCTTCACGCATGGCGATCTGCTGCGGCGGCTGGCTGCGTGCAAACCACCGCGCGCGCTGCCAACGTACATCATTGCGCTCTGACGCCGCCGGGCCGGTGGCAACTTCCAATGCCCGATCGTAATCGGCCCGTGGCTCGCCCTTGCCGGTGAGTTCGCGCGCTTGAGCCAGATTCAACCACGCCGCCGGTCTCTCAGGTGCCAGCTCGACGGCTTGCTGCAACAGGGCCTGGGCCCGTTCAGCGGCACCCGCCTGCTGATTCAGCCGACCGATGAGCAAGGTACCAAGGTTGTAGGCCGCCGCATAGTTCGCGCCGTCGAGGGCCAAGGCCTCCTGGTAGGCGCGACCCGCGGCCTCCCATTGCTGCAGACCTTCGCGAGCTGAACCGGTATTGGTCCAATATTGCGCGGCGTCGACGGGATTCTCTGCTGAAAGGCGCGCCGCGTCCTGAAAATGGTCGGCGGCTTCCTGGAATTTATGGGCGTGCCACGCCAACCAGCCAAGGTTGCACAGCACTTCTGGATGGTCTGGTGATTGTTCAAGGGCTTTTTTATACCACGTCGCGGCGTCGTCGTATTGACCGAGCTGCTGATAGGCCAAACCCAGGTTGTAGGTGGCCCAGAAATAGCTTTTATCGACCTGCAGGGCTTTGCGGTAATGGCCGATAGCGGTTTCGTAACGTCCTTGGCCGAGCTCCATGTTGCCGAGGGTGGTCAACTGCGCGGCGCTGCCCTCAGGCAGCACCGTCAGTTCAACCGCCGCCACGGTGGCGCCACCGATAACGCCGGCCAGCGCGATAGCAGCCAGGCTGGCAATCACCGCATAGCGGCGCCGTGGCATCGCAAGGCCTACACCGACCGACGGCCGGCGGGCGGCTCGCGACGATCAGCTAAAATGAGATCGGCCAATTCTTCGGCATCAGCGGTGTAGGTTCCGTTGGCAATACGTGCCCGGAGGTCTTCGACCTTGTGCAGGCTGACAGGGTTCATGGTTTTCAGCACTGAAACGTACCGTTCAATGGTGCCAGCATCGCCAAAACTAGCCTGATCAGCCGTAAAACTTTGACTTACTTCCTTATTTGCCGCAGTCGCGCTCACCGGGCTACGCCCAACGGCGGCGTCAGTAGCGCGCTTGCGCACTGGGGCGTCGGCGGGGCGAAGATCGCGAGGGATGTCCATGATTGTCCTCCATCATCGGCAGCCCCGATCCGGACTTGAGTAAATTCTCTAAGTCTTTGTTCTCACAGGCACTCGCCTCTGAGACGGATTAGTTCCACCATCTGAAGCAACGGCAACAGCCGCGCATACTGAAGCCCAAAATAGCCGTCCTCCACGCCGTGAGCCGCTGACCGTTGCGACACAGGGCATCCACGAGCAGTGGCCGCAGACGCCGATCAAGTCGACTCGCGAATGGGGGTGCGTGGCGAACATGAAAGCGCATCACCGTCTGAAGATGATGAGCCGCCAGGTCGGCGCGGCCCGCCTGCAAGAGCGCCTGCGCGAGGCGTACGGCCAAGCGCGGGAACGGCGGCACACTTGCCAAGTCATTGACAAGTAATGGTTTGCCAATTTCAGTACGAGCCCAGGCCTGCGGCCATGCGGCGAGAAAAATCCGCACCAAGGGCATGGTCATGGCCTCGGTACTGGGCGGGCCATGTCGTCCGAGCGCCGCTAGAGCCCACGCTTCGCCGCGGATTTCAAGAGCGACCACTGCCTGCAGCAGAACCCGCTCAAGCGAGGGCGCAGCTGGCAGGGCCGGATCGGCCAGCACTGCCAGGGCCTCTTCGAAACGCCCACGGCAAGCATGGCATTCGCCGATGATGGCGGCGGCCTCCTCGTTGGCGCGCTGCTGATCGTGCCACACCGCCTGAGCCACGGCCTCGGCGGCGGTCGGATCGCCGCAAGCCAACAAGGCCCGGGCATGCAACAGGCGCGCCGTCAGGGCGGCTTCGCCAGGAATGGTCAGCAGCATCCGTTCGACTTGAATCTTGGCGGTGTCGGCTTGACCACCGGCCAAGGCCAGACGGACCAGCAGCAAGCGATTGTCGGCATCAAGTAAGTCATCGCGTTCGAGCAAAAAACGTAGTCCCGCCGTCGGGGTGCCGGCCTTGACGCGCGTCGCCGCTAACGCCGCTTCGCGTATGACCTGTTGATGCAGCACCCCAGCTCGCGGCAGACGTGCTTCGACGTCAGTGATTTCTTGGCGCGTCAGTGGGTGGTCGACATGCCGCAGGCGAAAGGCCAAGCGCTCAGCGGCGACGTCTGCGGTCTGCAATGGCGACAACGACGCCGCGCCGGCGAGGCGATCCCATAAGCTGGCGGCAGTGACCTGATCACCACTGCGTTCGTACAAGGTGGCCAGCTGACGCAGCAGCGCCGGAGGCGCATCTTGTTCGGCACGTGCTGGAGTAGCCGAATCCGGTGCTAGCAGCGTCTGGATACGGCCGGTGAGGTGCTGCAAATGTTCGATCGCCGCCGGTACGTCACCACGATGGTCGGCGAGCGCCGCGCCCAGGATGCGCGCCTGCAAGTGATCTGGCTCACGTGCCAAGATCTCGGTAAGGGCGGCTTGGGCACCATGGTGATTGCCTAAGGTCAGCTCCAGTTCAGCCAATTGTACGCGCGTGCGCACACGGGCCTGGCTATCGCTACCGGCGGCTTCCATCGCCAGATAGCCGGCCCGACGGGCCTCAAGGGGCCGGCCGCCTTGCGCGAAAATATGCGCCACCTCTCGCCACGGCACGGCGACGGGTGGGTTTTCAAACAGCGACAGCAAGGTCGACGACTGCGCCGCTGCGGTCACTGCCGGCTCGCCACTGATAGCGATGGCGAGACGCGCCGCGCGTACCCGCAGACGTGGGTCGGTGGCCAAGGAAGGCACGCTCATGGCCTGCTCGCACAGCGCCAGGGCGCGCGCCAACTCACCACGGCGCTCGGCCAGCACCGCTGCCAATTCCCACGCCGGCTGCAAAGGCAGGAGCGGCAAACGTTGCAGCTGCGCGATCAGCAAGGCTTCGGCCTCGGGCACCTTGCCCACCGCTACCAGCACCTGCGCCAGCAGGGTGCGGTATTCCGGCCCCGCCTGCTGCGCATCGGCCAAGGTAACGGCAGTGCGCGCCGCTTGTTCGGCCATCAGCAGGTGGCCGTTTTCGGCAGCTAATTCAGCGTGGATCGCCCACAACTGGGGAATGTTGGCGTCAAGCTCAAGGGCCTTGGCGACATCGGCCACCGCCTGCGTGCGTTTGCTGGCATCGCCATGGCGAATCGCCAGACGACGTCTGGATTCGGCCAGCATGCCCCACAAGGGTGCACAGTCGGGCATGGCCATGACCGCCGCCAAACCAACGCGTTCGGCATCAGCGGCGTAATCGTCAGCCAAGAGGTGTTCTAAGCGTTCGCGCCACGCCCACAGGTAGGTCGGATGCCGCTCGAGAGCGCGCTCAAGGTATGGCACCGCCAGATCACGCCGCTGCTGGCAGCGCAGCAAGTATGCCTTCAATCCGTCATTGATCGGCGCTTCAGGTTCAAGCTCACAGGCCTTGAGGTAGGCTTCCTGGGCTTCGCCATGACGTCCTGCCTGAGCCATCAATTCGGCGCGTTCACGCCATGCCCAGGTATAGTCAGGATCAAGCTCCAGGGCCTTGGCGAGATTGGCCAGTGCTTCGGGCTCACGTCCGTCATGGCGTAGGAAATCCCCGAAATAACCGTAGGTAACGGCGTTGTACGGATCTTCATCGCGCGCCCGGGTCAGGTGCTCATAACCTTCATCACGCCGTCCCAGATGGCGACAGACATCGGCCAGCTCATGCAGCACCCACACCGCGCTCGGGGCGCCCTGGTGCGCCCGCTGGTAGTGTTCACGCGCTTCGGGCAGCTTGCTAGAGCGCCGCGCCAAAGCGCCGAGCTGGGCATGCGCCCACGGATTTTTCGGATCCAGGTCCAGCGCGGTCTGGCACAAGGCGGTTGAACGCGGCACGTCGGTTTCAGTCAGCGCCTGCGCCAGCTCGACGTGAGCCCAGGCGGCGGTGGGTTCGACGTTGATGATGTGCTCGTAATGTGCTACAGCCGCATCGCGATTGCCGTCTTCGAATTCCAGCTGCGCCAAATGGCCGCGCGTCCAGTGATCCTCAGGTGAAGCCTCTAAGGCCTCATGATAGCGCTTTCTAGCGGCATCGAAGTCACCAACGGCGCGTTCGGCCTCGGCAAGTTCCGACAACGCCCAATGACTTGAGGGGTCAATCACCAAGGCTTCTTGCAAGCGCTCGCGAGCCGCGTCAGCGTCTCCAAGCTGGCGAAGGCAGGCGCCTAAACGCGCCAGCAGACTGGCCTTCAGATCCCCGCCATCGAGATCTATTTCACCGACCAAGCGTGTCAATTCACCGCATGCTTCGTGGTAACGGCCTTGATTGAAGTACAGATCGGCCAATTGGTCGTCGGTGCCTTCTTCGATGACTTCGGCGCGTAATGCCCGCTGGCTGGCAGCGGCGGCCTGGAAGTCTTCGCGACGCACCAGGAACAGATGGCGGAAGCGTTGAAATGATGCCGAACGCCGATGGCTGCCCTGGAGTTGGTCAAGCAAAGAACGCGCCTCATCCAGTTGACCGGCGCATTCCAAAGCACTGACCCGACCCAAGGTAGCCCACAAATCAGTGGGCATCTGAGTCAACAAATCACCATAGCGCTCTGCTGCATCACCGAAACGGCGCTGACGCATGAGCTCTTCGGCCTCGTGGGCGAGGCGGTCTTCCGGTTGATCGAATCCGGCCATGGTTGCAGCTTATGTCCTGCTGGCGAGGCGCTAGGAGCGTATGTCTGATAAGTTTGGAACGAGCGTAAAAAAAAGGCCCGCGCTCACATCAAGCGCAGGCCCAGCAAAGACTTAAACGAATCGCTTAGGGGGCGATTTCGATCAGGCCATCATCCTGAACCTTGGTCTGGATCGTAAACGTTTCGCTGGCAATGGCTTCGCCAATATTGCCGGCGGCGTCGACGGCAGTGACCTTGATCTTGGCAGTCTTCGTTTCGACCTTGGGAATGTCGAAGCGGAAGGTCTGGTCAGCAGGCAGACCCTTGCCGATCTCGGTCCAACCCTTGGTGGCATCACTCTGGAAGAACACGCTGACGGTATTGGCCGCCAGATTGATGTCCTTGACCGCAAACGGCACCTGCACCTTATCGCCCGGCTTGAAATCGCGGTTGGCAGTAGGGCCGGCCTTGTCTGCCGGGATGATGCCGATGGCGCTGGTCAACAGGATCACCGGCGCTGCACTGTCGACGATCAGGGTGAACTGGTCATCGGCCTTGCCCTTGGGCGCGGCGCTCTGATTGCCAGCCTGGTCGGTGGCCACGATGGCGAGGCGGAACTTACCATCACCAGGAGCCTTCCAACCGATGCTGCGAGGGTCTTGGATGAAAGGCCCCTGGGTCCAGCTGGTGCCTTCGTCCTGGCTGACCCACAATTGGGCGCTGGCGAGACCGGCCGGGCCTTCGTCTTTGATGTCGAGATCCAAGGTCAAATCGCCCTTGGCGCTAATCGCAGGACCGACCACATGGCCCTTGGGCTTGATCGAGTCGACCAGGATACCGGTGATTTCGCTCGATCCGACATTGCCGGCCTTATCGGTGGCTTCGAAATGCAGCACGCCACTGGTAGTCATGTCGCGCGGTACCGTCCAGTCGTAGCTGCCACTGTTAGGGATGCGCTCGGCAAGGGTTTCCCACGAGCCCTTGCCATCGCGTGACCAGGTGATGGTGATCGGACTGGTGCGCAAATGCGCGTCCTGGGCGTCCCAGGTGATAGCATAGCGCTCACCGCCGCGCAGCTTGGCCTTGTTGGCGGGAAACTTGCCCGCCACCACTGGCACGGTGCGGTCGATGATGAATTCCTGATGCGCGCGGGTGGCTTCTGCCGGCACGTCCATGGACAGGCCCGAGGTCAGCACCTTGCGCAGGTAGATCTGCCAATGGGCTTCGGGTGGCGCCCAGGTGATTGGCGTATCACGGTTGAAGTTGATACCGTGCTTCTGCCAAGCTCCCCACGCCTTGCCATCGAAGCTGCGGTACCACAGCTCACGCGTTTGCACATCGGCGTCAGCCTTGACGTTGAAGGACAGCTCCTTTTTCGCCGTTACCAGGATCTGCCGGCCTTCGACCATTTCCGTTTCGGGAGCAAGTGCGGTCGTTGGTTTCACGTCCGCTGATTTCATGTCCACCGATTTCACGTCCACCGGCTTCTTATCCGCCGACTTCGCGTCAGCCAGCGCCTCAGCGGCAAAAAGTGGCAGAGCACTGGCGAGCGCCAGGAGCGAAAATGAGCATGCGGAACGAATCATGGATTATCCTTACTGGCAGATGAATAAAAAAACAGGGCTAGGAACGCATTGCCGCCACAGCGGCACGGAAGAAGCGAACGCCCTGGCCTTCGGGTTGACGTGGCTCACGCGTCCACCGCGGATGGTTTTCCCACCGCAGGAAACGCTCGGGGTGCGGCATCAAGCCGAACACGCGGCCGGTAGGATCACATACACCGGCGATGTCGGCGGTTGAACCGTTGGGATTGGTACCCGAGGAATAGCGCAAGGCGATCTGGCCAGCAACGCTGAGGCGCTGGATTACCGCTGGATCAGCCATGAACCGGCCTTCGGCGTGAGCCACCGGCAGTTCCAGCTCTTCATCGTCAGCGATCCAGCGGCAGAGCTTTTTATCACCGGTGACCTTGACCCAGCAATCCCGATAAACGCCCGAGGTATTGTCGGTAAGGGTCGCCTGCTGTTGGGTGGTGCTTCCAACGAGCCCGTGGCTCGTTGGAAGGGCCGGGGCCCCATCCCCGGCCAGTCGCGGCAACAGCCCGGCCTTCGTCAGCACCTGGAAACCATTGCAGATGCCGATGGCGAAACCGCCGCGATCGATCAGGGCGATGATCTCGTCACGCAGACAGGTCATCAGCTCGTTGGCGAAGATGCGTCCCGAGGCCACATCATCGCCATACGAAAAACCGCCAGGGATCGCCAGCGCCTGGAAATCGCGTAAGCGCGCTGGGTCTTCGCGCAGACGATTGACGTGAAACGTCTCGGCTTGCGCGCCAGCTAGGGTAAAAGCATAGGCCGTTTCAACATCACAGTTGGTGCCAGCGGCACGAATTACGGCCACCCGGGGAATTGCCATCACGATCTCCAAATGAAGCGCGCACTAAACATGCCCCGGCGAGCAGGTCAATTCGGCATTAGCCCAAGCGCCAGGCCGCGACCACTGACTACCCCACCATATTTTTATCGCATTGGCATAGCAGACGACTGTGGTGATTTATACTGCCCTAATTTCGCTCGACACCGGCCAGTGGGTGGCGGAATGAGTAGCCAGGGCAGGATCAGCGGCACGATGCGCGCCACATGAGTTCCCTGACTACGCCGATCACGAGCACCATGCCCGATGTGGCACGCCATGCTAAAAGCCCGTTTACCGGTACTCTCGATAAAGTCGGGATGACGGCGATCGAAGTCCCAGTGTTATTGTTGGGTGCGGATGGGGTCGTGGCACGGACGCCGGCCAAGGCCGACGCCTTTGTCAGCCTCGATGATCCGCGCGCCAAAGGCATTCACATGTCGCGGCTGTATCTCACCTTGAATCACGCCTTGGAAGCCGAGCCGCTGACCCTGCCGGTGGTACGCCGAATCCTCGGCGGCTTTGTCGACAGCCATGCCGGGCTGTCGCACAGCGCCTCGTTATCTTTGGCGTTCGACCACCTGCTGCGCCGCCCGGCCCTCATCAGTGCCAATACCGCTTGGCGTACCTATCCGGTGACCATGTCCGGCGATCTCACCCTCGACAGCAAGGGTCACCCGCAGGCGCGCTTCCGCCTCGGCGTGACCGTCGCCTATTCCAGCACGTGCCCGTGTTCGGCGGCATTATCGCGGCAACTGGTACAAGCTGAATTTCTTGCTCAATTTACCGGCAAGGACGTGATCTCGGTCGATGACATGCACACCTGGCTGGGCAAGGAATCCTCGATTGTCGCCACCCCGCATGCGCAACGCAGCTATGCCGTGCTTGAAGTCGAGGTCACTGATCCGACGCAAGCGCCGTCATTCACCGAACTGATCGATCTGGTTGAAGGCGCCCTGCGCACGCCGGTGCAAGCCGCGGTTAAACGTGAAGACGAACAGGAATTCGCCCGTCTCAACGGACAAAATCTGATGTTCTGCGAAGACGCCGGCCGCCGACTTAAGGACGCTCTCGATCGCGATTCGCGCCTGAGCGATTTCCGTGTCGAGGCAGTGCATGTCGAGTCTTTACACCCGCATAATGCGGTGTCGATAGTCACCAAAGGTGTTCCTGGCGGCTTTGCGGCTTAGCTCTTTTCATAGGGGCTTCGCCCCTACGGCCGTTGGCCTACCCCCGGGCTTTGTCGTGGCTCGATTTCAGCGTGACGCTGAAATCGTGGCGGGATCGGCAGAGCCGATTGTATCCCGCCACCGCCACTCGGCGCCCGTTTAGTTCAGTTTCTGTTTTTTTCGGAGCTGGGAGCGGCGTGGACTGCGTCCCGCCTGACCTGAGTGCTGAAGAGGCTGGCGGCGAGGCGCTGCAAGCTGTTGAGCATCGGTTCGCGTGCCCTAGGCTCGTGCGCCCGTTTAGTTCAGTTTCTGTTTTTTTTCGGAGCTGGAAGCGGCGTGGACTGCGTCCCGCCTGACCTGAGTGCTGAAGAGGCTCGCGGCGAGGCGCTGCAAGCTGTTGAGCATCGGTTCGCGTGCCCTAGGCTCGTGATCATGCCTGCACAGCCTCTTTCGGTGGTATTGTCTGACGGTCAAAAAATTGACGTGCTCAAGCGGTATCGTAAAAAATATGGCGATGAGTTGACGACACTGGATGCGCAGCAGGTGGAAATTCTTACCGCTCTGCAAGAAGCCGATTTCATGACCCAATACGTCGGTGAACAGCCCGAGGTCAAAGAACTACGCGGACGCAAAACCGAGCTCGACACCATTGAGGCCCGGCGGCAATACCTCGGCAAACTGATCGATCGCTTAGACGCCGTTATTCCCTCGCAGCCCGATGTACATGCCCCTCTGCCCAACAGCTCGGCCACCTCGGGCGCACGACCCGGCATGCGGCGTTATTGAACGGTTTTCCCGTGAACATGCCCGCCACGACGATCGCTTCGCAACCCATGGCCATCACCGTGCGCCCAGCGCGCTTAGGTGATGTGCCGGCGATGCACGCTCTGATCAACCAGTTCGCTGCCGACAAGCTGATGCTCAGCCGGCCGATGGGCGAACTGTATGAAAATGTCCGCGATTTCATCATCGCCGAAGCCGAGGTCGGCGGTCTGGTCGGCTGCGCCGCCGTGCATATCGACACCGATACCATCGGTGAGCTGAAAGCCCTGGCGGTGGCCAAGGCCGCGCACGGGCACGGTGTCGGCCGGGCCCTCGTCGAGGCCTGCTTTGTCGCCGCCCGCGATCTCGGCCTCGAACGGCTCTTCTGTCTCACATACCAGGCTGATTTCTTCACCAAGCTCGGTTTCGTGCGCGTCGACCGCGCCCGCCTGCCGACCAAGGTGTGGAGCGAATGCGTGCGCTGCCATCGCTTTTTGGATTGCGATGAAGTGGCCATGTGGCGTTCGGTGCGTGATTGATTCCACGCTTCTGAAACACACCTCAGCATTGCATTTCCGAGGACGATAATGACGCCCACTCCCGCTGCCCCTATGACGCACCCTGTATCGGCTGAAGCCAATCCCGAGCGCCTGCGCTTGGATAGCGACGGCGAGGCGTGGAAGACCTGGGGTCCCTACCTCAGCGATCGCGCCTGGGGCAGCGTGCGCGAAGACTTCAGCGAAACCGGCAATGCCTGGCGTTCGTTTCCGCATGATCATGCCCGCTCGCGCGCCTTCCGCTGGGGGGAGGACGGCATCGCCGGCATCAGCGACCGCGATCAGCTGCTGTGTTTTTCGTTAGCCCTGTGGAACGGCAAAGACGCGATTCTGAAAGAGCGTTTGTTCGGCCTCGATAATGGCGAGGGCAATCACGGCGAAGACGTCAAAGAATGCTATTTCTATACCGACTGCACGCCGACGCATTCATTGATGCGCATGGTCTACCAATATCCGCAGGCGGCTTACCCCTACGATGACCTGGTGAACACCAATCGCAGCCGTTCGAAATTGGAACCGGAATATGAACTTGTCGATAGCGGTACCTTCAACGATCAGCGCTATTTCTCGGTAGAGGTCGCCTACGCCAAGGCGGCGGT
>JAYVTR010000207.1:0-7085 GCA_043788625.1 Planctomycetota bacterium | reverse complement strand
CTGGTTGCCGACGTTGACGCAAAAAAGTATGCCACGAAGCATGAAGCGGCTGCAGCCATATGGGTGTGGTGGCCGAGCGGATGGGCTCGATCGCCACAGGTTGCAGGCCGATGCGACGCAAGGCAGCGCGCACTTCAAAAGGCGAGGCGCCACTCAGTTCGCCACTGCGAATCAGGCCTGACACCGGCTCCATGGCGCGGTAGCGGAAGCGCAGTCCGGGTGATAATGCCGGCCCTGCGTCATCCATGGTGGATGACGCGTTCGATTTCAGCCGGGCTGGTACGGCCAATGCGGACGAGTTCAGCGCCTTCTTCGGCGAGTGTGCGCATGCCTTCGCTACGGGCTACCGCGCGCAGATCGCTGAGGCTGCCGTTGCGGCTCACCACATCGCGTACGGCTTCAGATACCGGCAGCAATTCAAAGATGCCGGTGCGGCCTTTGAATCCCGAGCCGTTGCAGATGGGGCAGATTTGACCTTGGCTGTCAGCGTCAGTTGATTCAGCAGCAGTTGCATCAGTACAAGTTGCATCAATAGAAGTTGCATCAGTACCAGTCGGCAAGCCGGTTCCTTTACAAGTAACGCAACGGGTGCGCACCAGGCGTTGCGCCAAGACCACCGACAGCGAGGCCGCGACCAGATACGGTTCAACGCCCAGGTCAATGAGCCGGGTCACCGCCGAGGTCGCATCATTGGTATGTAGGGTCGAAAACACCAAATGGCCGGTAAGTGAGGCCTGGATGGCGATGCGCGCTGTTTCGGCGTCGCGGATCTCACCGACCATGATCACATCGGGGTCTTGGCGCAACAGGTGGCGCAGTCCATTGGCGAACGTCACGCCTTTGCGGGTATTGACCTGGCTTTGGCTGATCGGCACGCCCAGCGACGACAGCTCATATTCGATGGGGTCTTCGATGGTCATGATGTTGCGCTCGATCGCATCGAGCGAACGCAAGGTGGCATACAAGGTGGTGGTCTTGCCGGAGCCGGTCGGGCCGGTGACCAAGATGATGCCGCTGGCACGGCCGGCGGCGGCCAGGAAGGGGGCACTGATCTTCCCCGGCATGCCCAAGCTTTCCATGGCAAACAGCTGACGATCCGCATCCAGTAGACGCAGCACCGCCCGTTCACCATAGGCGGTCGGCACGGTGCTGATGCGCACATCGATGCTGCGGCCTGCCAGTTTCAGACTGGTGCGGCCATCCTGCGGCAGCAGACGTTCGGCGACATCCATGCGGCCGATGACCTTGATACGGCTGATGAGGGGGCGCAGGGCCGAAATGGGAATCCGTCGGCCCTGGTCGAGAACCCCGTCAACGCGCAAGCGCACCAACAGGTGTTCAGGCGTGGGCTGCAAGTGGACGTCCGATGCCCCGGCCGCAACCGCGGTGAACAACAAGCGGTCGAGAAAGCGCACCAGCGGCGATTTGCCATCGGTTGCCAACAGGTCTTGGTCTGCATCGGCCAGCAATTTGGCGAGATCTTCATCAGGAAGGACAAGCGGTAAGGCTTCTAACAGAGCATCGCCTTCGCCCGGAGCGCTCGCCGCTGGGGCGGCAGCCGTAGCCCGGCCATAGGCGACATCGATGGCCTGGTGTAAAGCTTCCGTTTCAACCACGACGCTGTCGAGGCGCCGTTCAAGCCGGGTGGCTGTATTCCATAAGGCCAGGGCAGGGGTAGAGGCGGTAATAGCTACTACTTCCCGCTCACTCGTGCCGCCTTGCGATAGGATTCCATGGTCAATGGCGAACGATCGTGGAATGCGTTCGATGAACCAGGTGGTGGCGGCTTTGCCCGTGACAGAGTTTACCGGTGTTGCTGACGGAGTGGCGGGTAAAGTCACGGCGGCAGATAATGGGTCAAATGCGCGCAGGACAATCCGTAGTGATCATCGCGGTTGTAGAGTGGAGTCGGACTCCAGCAGGCGTAAAATCCCATTGGGAGCTTGCTTCCTGCCAATGTCGATAACCGTGCGCGCCATGGACTGTTGTTTCCATCCTGCTGCGCATGCCCGTCAGGCCCTTACCTTGCTTGAATTGTTGGCGGTGGTGGTGTTGCTGGGGCTTTTGGGCACCGCTTTGAGCGCCACTGGCTTGTTGCGCGCCCAGCCACGTGTTGCCTTGCAATCAGCGGTGGGGGTGGTGCACGATCTAGAGCATCGCTTGCGCATGGCTGCTATTGGTGGCGGCGGTCAAATGCGGTTTCTTTATCGCGAAGCGCGCGGTGAGGTGTTTTGGCCACCCCAAGCACATGGTCAGTATTGGTCGGCGGATTTACCGACCGGGGTTGAGATTCGCCTGCAGATCAATGGCCTCCCGGTGGAGCGTCTGCCATTTGATGCGCGTGGTCGGTCGGCCGACGCTGAAATATTCATCAGCGGTTTTGGTGATGAGCTGCATCAGCATATCAGCGGCCTCACCGGCGGTTGGAGCGAGGTGAGGCCGTGAACCACCATTTGCAAAGAAGGGCATTCACCCTGCTTGAGGTGCTCGCGGCTATCATCTTAATCGGGATGATCGTGGCCGTGGTCACGCCGCTGTTACTGCGCACCGGTAGTGCCGCATTGCGTTATGAGCAATCTATCGATGCCGATGCAGTGCTCGAAGCCGAGCTCGCCGAGGTGCCTTTGCCGATGGGCGATGGTACGCGCCCAGTGCGCCAGCGCCCTGAATGGACCTTGTCGTGGGTAGCCTTGGTGCCAGCGGTGAATCACGCCAACGAGCCAACGTTCATCGCTCATCGCTGGCTGTGGGTGCAGGTAAAAGGCCCTGGTGCGGCGACAGCAGAGCGCGTGATTCCGTTGGTGATTCGCCCGGGGCCAGGCTGATGAATGCCAGCAAGTGGCTTTTTCTGGGGGCGCGGGCGACTCGCCCGCGCTGCGAGGGGCCTGTGAACGTCGGGTTTACCTTATTGGAAGTGGTGCTGGCCACCGCGCTCACCGCCATGTTGGCCACCGCCGGCTGGACTTGGGCACGTGGAGTGGTGCGCGCCGGTGACGCTCTGCAGCATCGTTTGGCTGAGCTCGACGAGGCCGCTGCCGTGGCGCGGATCATGGCGGATGATTGCCGCGGCGCCGCGCCGCGCGGCGGCATGGCTTTGCGAGATGAAGGCCTGTGCATACGCACGCTGGCTGAAATTCCAGGCCAGTCAGCGGCTGGCTGGCGCGAGATCGTGTGGCAGTGGTCGCCAACCGTCGGTTTGATGCGGCGTGATAAGGACAGCGTGCGTATCGTCAGTCGCGGTCTGCGTTGCGTGTGGCGAACTGATGATTTGGCTCCGCCACATTGGTGGGTGGAAATTCTGCCACAGGCAGTCAGTGATCGTCCACTAGCAGAGACGCCGTCGCCATCACCATCACCATCACCAGTATTGATGCCATGGCGCTTTTGCCTGGGTACGCCATGACTCGGGCCGGCGTTGCCCTGGTCTTTGCTCTCGGCCTGATGGCCCTGGTCATGGCGGTGACGGTGCTGTGGGTCAGCTCGGCTGCCCGCACCCAATCCAGCGTGCATGCGTGGTTGAGCGATGCCCACGTGTGGGCGCAGGAACAAGCGGGTGAAAGTCTGGCCATTGCCTGGTTGGCCGATCAGGGCGGGCATCTGGTGGCCCCGCCGGCCGGCGGCTCATGGACGATCGTGGCTGACCGTTGGTCAACCACCGACACCAGCGGTTGGCTTACGGTCACGGTCTATGACGGATGGGCGGGTCTGCCGCCGCATCTGGTGGCGCCAAGCGGCGTTCTGCGGCGCTACCTGCCAACCGAGTTCACTGGTTTGCCCTTTTTGGCAACCACCATCATCCAGCCCGGGACAGCGAGCGATTTGTTGATGTCCCTGCCGCTACCACCGGGAATCCGCAGGTTCCCACCGGTGCCGACAGGTCCGCCGGTGACGGCGGAAAGCTGGCAGCCGCCTCCGTCATTGCGTAGCTCGGCGCTCGCGGCTGAGGTTCCGGAACAGGTGGATTTCTCCGCTTCCGCCCTGGGTCTCAGCATAAGCCCGCATTCCGATGGCCGCATCAACTGCAATACCGCACCGTTGAAAGTCGTCGAGCACGTGTTGCGTCTGCAAGGAGCGTTGACCTTGGCCGATTTGCGGCGCAATCGTGAGCGGGGTGTGCTGTCGACTCCGCCGCCGGATCCGGGCGGTATTCCAGGTCATCCGCTGTTGGTTGCCAGTACCGAGGTGTGGAATGTGCACATCACCGCTGCCTGGCAGGGGACGATCAAGTCCTGGTGGGTGGTTGTAGTTGGCAGCGGGCAAGTTCCCCGCATCGTGCAACGCCATGTGGTTGATCCCTGATCCGCGGCGACGCTGGCGCTTGGCGGCGTCGGGCGCGCTTTTTACTCCTCTGCTGGTGGCGATCATTGCCAGTCCGTGGGCTTTCTGCAGCCGTTCACCGGCGGTTCTTCCCAGTCCCGCTGTGGGTTTTGCCGCAGTCTCGCGGGTGGTGCCGGTGTTGGATCCGCAAGCTTTCCAGCTGGCGTTATGGCGGCCCTTTACCGATCAGCCGACGGTCGACGTCTCGACGCCGGCCCCCAAAGTCACCTTGTTTGCGGTCATGCGTCGCCAGGGAACCCTCACCGCCGCCCTCGATTTCGGCGCTGAAGGTGGCCTGCGCTATATGCGTGTCGGCGAGACCCAAGGGGTCACGACGGTGGTCGCGGTCGATAACCATGGGGTCGATATCACGGTCAAAGGCGTACCTATGCATCTGTCGGTAGCGCAATGAGTGATGACGTCATGGCTGACAAGACTGCCGATGAGGCTTGCGGTGATATTTCAGCAGTGGCCACCGCCGTGCTCAAGGCTGAAGTCACCGGGTCGTTGGTAGCGCCAACACCAGCGGCAGCGCATCCGCCGTGGCGGCAGACGATTCCCGCTGAACTGCTGTATTGGGGGACTTCCAGTCTGACGAGTGCCTCGTCTGAGGTGACTGCCAGCGAACGCTATGCGCTCGAACGCTGGCTGCCGGTGGACTGCGACCAGGTGCATGTGGTTGGCGCGCCGACCGTGGATGGACGGCGCGTGATGGTGGCCATCGAGCCCGAGGGCTTACGTCGCTGGTTGGTGGATCAGGCGGCCGTGGGCCCGGATATCTGGGAGGTGGTGCCAGAGTGCCTGCCGCCGGGCATGCCCGCCGTGCGTGGGTCGGCGCCGTTGTCAGTGCTAGTCGGCGCATTTGAGCCGGCAGCGCGTCGCCGGCTGCGCCAACGGGTGCAGCTTGGATTATTTGTCGCCAGCATCGTGGCGGCGCTCCTGATGCTCATCGGCAGCCAACGCAGCGTTGCATGGACGCAGCACGAAGCGCAGCGATTGGCAGATGAAGCTGCCGCCCATGTTGCAGCTTTGCTGCCGCCTGGCGCCGGGGATCCATCAACACCTGAGGAGCGCCTGACCATGGCCGTGCGGCGCCTGGACGCGCGCGCGTCGGCGCCTGGTGCGGGAATGCTGCCAGTGCCGCAGCTGTTGCAGCGGGTATTGATGGCTTTGCCGCCCAGCGTGCGTTTGCAGGTCGAGAATCTAAGCGTTGCCAGTGATCGTATCACCTTGCGTTTCCGCGTCCTTGATTTGGTGGCGGCTGAAGCGGTGCATGGCGCTTTGAAGGCTATCGCCCCCGAGCTGCATGTGCGCGCCGAGGCCCTTCAGGCCCAGGCCCAGGACGGCGCTGCCGTAGCCACTGTCACTTTGATCGCGGAGTCGCCATGAATTCGCGTTTATTGATGATATTGACTCTGTCACTGGTGGCGCTGATTGGTTTATGGTGTGGTGTGCGTGTACACTTCGCTCATCAACATCTGGCGACGGTGATGCAGCGTTGTGCACTTGAACGTGATCAACTGCAGCGTTGTGTCGACAATGGTGTTTTGAGTGCGGCACCTGATGCAGCGTCGGCTGCTGTGAATGCGCCAGCTGGCGACGTGGTGGCGCAAGTGCAGCGGGCTTTAGCCAGTGCGGGGGTTCCGGCGGCAGCTTTTCGCGGTGTGCAGCCGTTAGCTGACCGACCTGATGCATCGGCAAGAGTCATAGAACATGCATTGCAGGTGCATTTAGAAGGTATGCGCGCTGCGGATTTGGGGGCCTGGCTGGCAACTTGGTGTGTACCAGGTCAGGTGTGGGACATTACTCAAATTGAATGGTCTCATACCCTAACTGCTACGGGAAGCACTCTTGACAATGGAGCCGGCTTTACCAGTGTGTCGCTCCGCTCGCGAACGCCTATGTAATGTAGGGGAATATTAGAAAGTGCAGATCATTATATGAATATTTTAGGTGGATTTGAATTAGTGTTTAAACAAATGCTGAATATTTTGTACCATGTGTTTAAGGAATTTTTACATGCAATTACTTCAGTGTGTGGGTCGGTAGGAAAATTATCGGGACAGATGAAATGAGTAGAAAAACTTCTTTCAGTTCATCTATTTTTGATCTTATTTGGTGTATCAATCGTTTGGCGCTTCAGAGAGAAATAGGATATTTTGTACGAATGGCTTGTAAGCATATTGCGCAAGTCGGCTTAAATTATGCGTTCCTAACCATGTATGTTATATTGGTTCATGGTATTGTTTTTGTAAACGGTCTTGGCGCACAGACTGTGGACCATTTCTTAACTGAAGGATATTCAGACGATTATTATAATGATTATTCAAATCACAGTTATTATTACAGCGGAAATGGTACCGGCAACTATTATAACAATGTAGGATATTATATCGGTTACATTCATAATTTTTTTAATGGTAGTTATTATTATGACAATTACAGGGCTTTATTTTCAAATTCTAGATTCCATCAGGAAACAAACATAGATTCCATTTATTTATATATCGTTCAGACTAATCCGTCGGGAATATTAGGGGCTAAAGTCAATATTTTTAGCGTAGAAACACCTTTGACAAGTCTCATCGGTTACGGGGATGGGGCTACTTCCATGTCAATATTTAATGATCTTGGTGATGGTACCTCCTATGGGTCTTATTCAGCAGGAATGTCACCAGCTGGTTTCCTGGTTCCGATTGCGGTTGGGTCTCCGCTTGATGTGTATGTACGCAATAAAATGGCACAGGGTGTCAATTTTGCGCTTGGGG
>JAYVTR010000206.1:0-22713 GCA_043788625.1 Planctomycetota bacterium | reverse complement strand
TCATGCCTTTTTGCGCCACATTCGCCAGCAGCTTACCGATGGTGATCGGCGAGTTGAGCAGCGTGAAATGGCTATGCACATGCAGATGGACGAACTCAGGCATCGCGGACATTCCTCACGGCCGCATCTTGGCTGACTGCGGTGGCGATCAACGCCACAGCTGAGAGAATAATCACCGCTGACCACAGCATCTGGGTAGTCAGCGGCTCGGCATTGAGCCATGCCCCTAAAACAATCGCCACCAACGGATTGACATACCCATAGCTGGTCGCCAGAGCGGCACTGGTGTGACGTAACAACCACACGTAAGAACCAAAGCCGATGATCGATCCGCCGATGACCAGATAGGCCCATGCGGCCAGCGACACGGCACTGAAATGCGTCGGCGTGAAATCAGCCCATTCGCCATGCACGGTCCCGGCCAGCAACACCACCATGCCGCCGGCCAGCATCTGCGCGGCAGTGGCCATCCACGGCGACGCGATAGCTGCCGTCGGCGATAGCCGACGACTCACCACCGAGCCGCTCGCCCAGCAGAAGCAGGCGGTCATCAATGCGGCGATGCCCCACCATGGATAGCCCGCCGCCGATCCGGGATGCCACACCAGGACGATGACGCCGACCAGGCCAAGGACGATGCCGAGACTCAAGCGGGAAGTGGGCCGCGGGCCACCAGCGGCCCAACCGACGCCGACCATCGCCAACGTGGTGCAGGCGATGATCAGGGCGACAATGCCCGACGGCAGCGCATGCGCCACCAGGCACACCATGCCATTGCCGCCCAGCAACAGCAGGGTTCCCACCAGCAACGCTGCGGCCCACTGTTTTTTATTGGGCATGGGTGTGCCAGTTACTCGCAGCCACAGCAACATGAGGGCACCAGCGACGACAAAACGCGACCCGGCCATAAGCAATGGCGGCAGGGTTTTGACGGCGATGGCAATGGCCAGGTAGGTTGAGCCCCACATGACATAGACCGCGGCAAGCGCCGCTACGCGCGCATAAGAAACAAACATGAGCCGGACAAGCTAGCCCAGGCCGGGGAAAGACATCCGGCGAACGAAATCGTTTATACTGATGTATCCGGCTTATCCGGCTTATCCGACTTATCCGACTTATCCGACTTATCCAACAGGACGACGATGTGATCCAAACGCATGCGCCGGAACAACACCGCTTGGCGTTCATTGACCCCGATCAAGGTCAGGGGGCGCGGCTTGGCCACCTGAGCCACGCGGATGATCCACGCGATCAACAACGAATTGGCCTGGGCGATCGCAGCGCAGTCGATCTCAATTGCCAGATCCCCTGAATTTTCAAGGCACTGAATGCACGGATCACCCGCCAAGGCCGGATGATCAAGGGCATCGCGGCTGAGGGTGATGACGCGCCGTCGTTCATCATCAATAATGACGTAGGGTGCGTCCATTAGTTGCAGTGAATCGGCATGATGCAGAAGACTATACATAGTTTTCACTCCGTCACTGCCTTCAGTGTCGGCGGCCTGGCTTGGTGCTTGAGTCGCAGCTTGCCCGTAGCATGGCTAACGGCCAAGGACGCGGAGCTGGGCCGTGGTCATAACGCGCTGCCTGATGTTCGCGTACATGCACGGCCAAATCCACGCCAGTGCGCCGGCTGAGCGCCTCGGCGACCTCGGCCAAGGTAGACGAAGGCCGTACCAAGATGCCCATTTCCCGAGCGCAGGTGAATAATGTGGCATTGGCCTGGGTCAGCGCCTGGCGACGGCGATGGGCGGCAGTAGGTCGCCGCCGCCACCAACGTATTCCTACATACAATACCAGGCCGAGACCACCGGTTACCCCCAGGCGCGCCAACCATCGGGGCGACAGCGGCCATCCGAGTACAGATGATGGATCGTCGTTGATCAGCTGCGTGGCTGCTGCTTCATCCAGTTCCTGGTGAGCGTTGATCACCTCGGGTGCGACCTCACCCACCAGCGGATCGACCCCCGCAAGGCGTTGCACGTAGCCTGCCGAGGGCGTCGCATCAACCCGTTGCCAGCGTCCGCGTGAGTCCACCAACTCCAGCCACGCATGCGCATGCAAGCCACGGAAAGTAACTCCCTTGGCGTCGATCTCCTCACTGGCGAAGCCCACCACGGTGCGCGCCGGATGGCCAGCGCGGCGCAGCAAGACCACAGCCGCGGTGGAAAAGTACTGACAATGACCACGCCGCTCATCGGCGTCATCGGATAGCAAAAAAGTCGATAAGGCGCCGCCTGGCGTCGGCTCCGGCTCAGGTAGGGAATCCAATTCGTAACGGCAGCGCTGGTGGATTACCTGGATGATGTCACGCGCCGCATCTTCGGGCGTCATCGCTGCCCAGGCCCGCCGCTCGACCCGCTCCCAGGGTAGCTCATTGAGGCTGCGCGGCAGGCGTCGGCAGGTCTCGATTTCGCCGACCGTTGCCTCACCGGTGATGGTTTCGGTGAGAGTCTCTAGACTGACACGATAAGTAGCAGTCTGCCGCCCCAGACCGGGCTGGTACCAATTACCGTCACGGTCGCGACGCACATGCTCAAGACCGACACCGCGCGCGCCGTCCGGACGCAGTACTGCATCGCCGCCACCCGGACGACGCAGCAACCAGCCGCTGGCGGCCTGCGCCGGCAAGCGCGTGCTCACCGGCAGAAAACCGTCTTCGGCGGCCCGCCACAGCAAGAACGGCCCCTCGACCATCATCTCGGGCATGGTGATGGCCCGGAGGTAAACCATGTTGCCGGTCTTCGGAGCCGCGCCGTTCCATTCCAAACGGGCACAGATCTGCTGATCACGTTCAATATGGACCTGATCACCGATGCGCAGCATGGTCGATAAACCGGTGGCGTGCTGTTTGGCCGAGACCACCGGCTTGGGCACGCGCAACGGCTGTACCGGCAGATCATCAACATCACGTTGGCTGATGGGCAAGCCGATCAGCAAGGCTACGACCGTGCACAACAGCACCGGCCGCATCAGCCACAACCATGGCGGCATAGGCACACTCACCCGCTGGCTGAACGAGGGGTGAGACAACTGGCGGGACAGCTGGCGCGTACCGCTGAGAGCCTCAAGCCATGCGTCCGTGGCCAACGCGGCCACCGCCAATGGCACCAGGACGACCGCCGCCGCAGCAGCTGAATGCGGGGCCACCGCCGAGGGCGTGCCGCCGACTCCACACCACACCAGATCGACAGCGCACAAAGCCGGGAAGAATCGCAATGCTCGATGCCGCACCAACAGCAACAGGGACGCACATAAAGCAAAACCTACCATCGGATACAGCGGCGCGCGCAGCAACCAGGCGGCAGTAAGACCGACGAGAAAGAACACCTCCCGTAGCACCAGCCAGCGATCACTGCCGCGCCACGTGCGATGCATGACCTCCGAAACCAGCGCCAGGCCCAACTGAATTGCCAAGGCCATACCAGCGGCCGGATATGACCACGTTAGGTAGGCCGCGATCAGGCCGATGAATGCCAGATGCGCTGATGAGGTCGAGGTCAACCTCATGCGCGGAACCGCGCCGGCAGGCGAAACAGCTCGTCGATTTCAGCCAAGCCAAGGACCAACGGCTGACGCATCAGCTGCGGTACATCGCCGGGCCGGGCGGTAAGTACGGCGACCGCTGGCTGCGCCGGAATCAGGTCCAGCAACGGCGCCCCATCGCAATTCGCCATGGCCAGGCCTTCCATCAGACGCGCTAAATCGCCGGTAATGCCCGCCGGAGCAAATCCTCCATGCACCGTCACCTGCCAGCCGCGCTGCACACACGCCTCGACCAGGGTTGCAGTGGCGGCGACGAGCTTTTCAAAACGTCGTCCATCGAGAGTCCCGCTGATCCCCCGCCCCGAGGTATCGAGGACGATTGCCAATCTTCGGCAGCCCGGATCGAGACGTTCGGCAACTAACCACTGACCGTGATGCGCCGATGCCCGCCAATGGATCGCCCGCCGCTGGTCGCCGAGGCGATACGGGCGCAAGTGATCAAGCTCGTCAGAGCCGGCGTCGGTAGTCGGTCGCAATTCGGCTGACCAGCTGTCGAGCCGTTCGCGCAAGGCCCGGCGCAGCTGGCCGACGGCGGGCAAGACCACGACTTCACAGCCCGACCCCAACGGGCGATCAACGGCGATCACGCCAAACGGCTGGCTACAACGCAAGCGCAAGGGCGGCAAATGACATACTCCACGGCGGCCAAAGCGCGCAGTCCACGTCGGCCGCACACTGCCGGGTGCCAAGGCGCGTAACCGCAGCACGTCTTCGCGACGCCTGGTCATGGGATTGAGGGCGCTGATGGTGCACGGTGGCAAATGGCCATGTACCGTCAGCACTGCGCCGACGGTGACTTCGTCGCCTACCGGCACGCGTGGCGCCACCAGCCATTCCGCATCACCAGCCAGTGCCTGACGCGGTGCCACCCACCAGGCCACCACTATGACGGCGAGCAAGCCCACCCCCAGGGCCATGGTTGCCGGCTCAGGAATCGCCCGCACTGACCACCAACGACTGCTGAGCAACACGGCCGCTTCTCCCAGCACCAGCCAGCCGACCGGAGTGAGGGAGATGCGCATGATTAACCTAGCAGGTCGCTTATAAAGCAGCGGGCGAGGGTTTGGGGGCCGCTGGGCCGCCGATTAAAGTGCACGAAACCGCTGGATTGCGCGGGGCGCGCTCGCGCCCCGCGCAATCCAGCTGCGATTAGCAAGATGCTGTTTTTCAGCATCTTGCTAGCGCGGCACCGGCAGGGATTCGACCAGCGCTTGCACCGCCGTCTCGCTGACGGTGCCGGCACGGGCGGCGACACGATGCGCCAAGCACGGCACGGCCAAAGCCTGGACGTCATCGGGTATGACAAAGTCACGGCCACGCAGCAGCGCCCGCGCTTGGGCAGCCCGCTGCAAGCCGAGCGCCGCGCGGGTGCTGGCACCTTGCAACAGCCCCTTGGCCGAGCGCGTGGCGCGGATCACATCCAGGACATAGCGACGGACGCTTTCTTCGAGACGCACCACCTGCACCGCGGCCCGCAGCTGCTGGGCCATATCAGCATCGATGAGCGGCACCACCTGCGCCAGGGCAGCGGCGGCGCCGTCGCGTTCAAGCACTGCGAATTCGGCGTCGGCTTCTGGATAGCCGAGACGGAAACACATCAAGAAGCGATCGCGTTGACTGTCGGGCAAAGGATAGGTGCCGGCATGATCGAGCGGGTTCTGCGTGGCGATGCCGAAAAACCGCGCATTGAGCCGCCGCGGCTCGCCATCGACGGTGACGGTGCCTTCGCCCAAAGCCTCGAGCAGGGCCGCCTGCGTGCGCGGTGGCGTGCGATTCAATTCATCGGCCAGCAAGACATCGGCAAACACCGGCCCTGGATGGAAGACGAATTGCCGTTCACGTTCATCATAGACACTGACGCCGGTGATATCGGCGGGCATCAGGTCGGGAGTGCATTGCACGCGTTTGAAACTGCCACCAATGGCTGCCGCAAAGGCGCGCGCCAAAGTGGTTTTGCCGACTCCGGGAATATCCTCGATCAATACGTGGCCACGCGCCAACCAAGCGGTGATCAATAGTTCAATGGGCTGCGGTGAACCTTGGTACACCCGCCGCAACGACTGCGTCAGCTGGCTGAGGACTTGGTCATGAGGTGAGGATCGCTCCATATGGTCACCCTCCCCCTTGGGCCAGCGACGTCAAACGCCGTCTGACCACCAAGGTTCATTTCGGCAATGGTGACTCAACCGTTGGCGCCACCGGCTGACCGAAACCCTCTACCAGGTTACGCCGCATTTTTTCGGTATCGCGACGATAGCGTTCACGTGCCTGTTCAACCGCCGCATCATCGAAGACCAAGCGCGACGGCTTATCGGCAATCAGGCGCGCCGCGGCTTCGACGTCGACGGTGATGTGGTGCAGATCCTGCGCCAAGTCGCGGTTGATCAGCAACTGCCCCAGCACGCCCTGGCCACCGTCGAGAGCGGTGAGGATGGATTCGAGCTTATGCGATGCCTTGCCGATACCGCTCAAGACCTCGGCAAGCGGCTGGCTATTGGCAGCGATCACGGCATCGACTCGCGCCAGCAAACCATCGACGTGAATCATGGTGGTGGCTCCGGCAGCAAACACTGCGTCAGCATGGGCGACCGTAGCATCGACCTTGCTCAATAACGGCTCCAGCCGCTGATTGAGGGTTTGCGTGCTGGTTTTCAACTCGCCGGTGATGGCTTCCAGATTGGCGACGATGGTGGCGATGCGCTGTTGCTGGGCATCAAGTGTCGTGGCGATGCCCGCCGCATGCTCAGCCAGATTCGCTGCCTGGTGCAGCAAGCGCTTAGCGTCGGCTCGGGTAGCTGAATCGAGCAGGTCGTCCACCGCAGTCAGGATCCCGCCGGCCTTATCCATCGCCTGGTCGACCATGCCCGCCTGCACCATCAGCACGCCACTACCATCCGTGGCCAAGGGCGCGGTGGGGCCCTGACGGTGTTGCGGCGCAGCCAGCGCCAACGAGCTATCGCCGAACAGACCGCTCGTAGCCAGACGCGCCTGGACATCAGCGGGTAAGACCACGCCTTGGGCGATAGTCACCGTCGCCCGCACCTGTCCAACTGACTCAATGCCGGGTGCCTGCTGACCAGGTACCACGAACTCGATCGACTTGACTTTGCCCACGGCGATGCCGCTGAGAGTCACTGGCGATTCGAAGCGAAGACCGCCGGCATCCTTCAGATAGGCCGTGACTTGATAGGTGCGTTCGATGCGCAGCTTATCGGCCATCATCACCATCGAGATGGCAGCCCCGAGTCCGGCAAGCACCAGCAAGCCAACTTTGATCTCAGTCTGGTGCACAGGACGCATCGTAGGCACCAGAATGGGGGAGGCGGGAACCACGCAACTTATTCATTGGCCGCGCATCAGCGACACTCGCCTAAGCCGCCCCCACCAGCAGGAAATGGATCACCGCGATAACATAGCCGGTCAGGCCGAGGACGACGCACGCCAGCTGCCAGCGATGCCAACCGGCCTTGCGGTTGCGATAGATGATCAACTTGGCCAAGCCAATACGTGGCTCTTCGTTGACCAGGAACTGGGTCGCGAAACGCACTACCAGGCTCGACAGCAACAGCATCACCAAACCGACCAGCACCAAGGTGATGCCCACCACCAGGGCCCAGCGCGACAGGTCGCCCGAAGCGATGATCTTGGGCCCGGAAAAACCGGTGATGGTCAAGGTCAACGTACACAAAGTCAGCAACAGTTGCGAGCGTCCATGCAGCACCGCAAACTGGGCGGTGGTGGTCGACAGGCACGGGCCCAGCTTGCCCTCATGGGCGCGCAACATGGCATCGGCTTCGGCTTGCGGATCGGCGTCCATGATCGCCTAACCCCAGACGAAGGTCACGGTTTGCTTGATGTCGGGATGCAGGCTCAAGGTCACCGGGCAGGTATGCGCCGCCCGTTCGAGCTTGTGCTGTTGCTCGGCGGCGATGCCGGCGGGCATGGCAAAAGTAACCACGATTTGCGCGATGCGCCGCGGCAATTCACTGGTCATATGCTTTTCGACGTTCAGGCGCGCGCCCTTCAGATCGATGCCATCGCGCTTGGCGACAATACCCATGATGGTCAGCATGCACGAGCCCAATGACGCGGCGACCAGGTCGGTAGGCGAAAAACGCTCACCCCGGCCATGGTTATCAACCGGCGCATCGGTTTCGATGACGCTGCCCGACGGGCCGTGGGTGATCGCCGTGCGCAGGTCGCCGAGGTAGGTCGTGGAAAAGGTGACGGCCATGTTATTTCTCCTGCTTGGCAACCCACTGGCGGCCGTCGTAGCGGGCTGACCAGCCGCTGGGTTCGCCCTTGGCATCTTCGGAAGAGACATACTGCTCTTTGGCTTTGCGATCAAAACGGATGATCGCCTTGCGCCCTTTGCCGTCGACGACCGGCGCGGTGGCGAGGAAGGCATACTTGGGATCAAGCTCGCTGGCATGACGTACCAAATCCTCTACCAGTGGATTGCGCGTCTCGCGCACCTTCGGGTAGGTGCTGGCGGCCAAGAACAGCCCGGCTGCACCATCACGCAAGACGAAGTAACCGGGCCCCTTCGTGCAGGCCAGTTCCGGCATCGCCACCGGCGGGCATTTCGGCGGAGCTGCCTCGCCACTGCGCAGCAGCTTGCGCGTGTTGGCACAGGCCGGATAGCCGGTGCAGCCGAAATACTTGCCGAAACGGCCCAATTTCAGCTGCATCGGCTTGCCACATTTGTCGCATGGAATCGACGGTCCTTCATAGCCCTTGAGCTGGAAGTTGCCTTCCTCGATGGTCACCCCGGCGCAGTCGGGATTGTTGCCGCAGACGTGGATCTTGCGGGTCTTGTCAGCCAGGTATGCGTCCATCGCCGTATGGCAGATAGGGCAGCGCTTCTGCTCATGCAGCAGCTTGGCTTCGGCTTCGCTGGTTTCCTCATCCTGGTCACTGACGGCGGCGGCTTCGCTGCCGGGCACCAAGTTGACGGTGGTCGTGCAACGTTCTTTAGGCGGCAGGCTATAGCCGGTGCAGCCGAGGAAGACGCCGGTGCGGCCGGTGCGGATCGACATCGGCCGGGCGCACACCGTGCACGCGATCGGCGTCAGCACCGGCTCATTGCCGCGCATTTTCTCGTCAGAAGCGGCTATCTGCTTGGTGAAGCCCTTGTAGAAACGATCGAGGACTGCCTTCCAATCATCTTTCGCTGCGGCGATCTCGTCGAGATCTTCTTCGAGAGCGGCGGTGAAGCCGTAGTCCATCAAATCAGGGAACGCGTCGCCCAAGCGCGAGGTGACGATGTCGCCGATCTTCTGCGCGTAAAAGCGCCGGTTTTCGAGTTTGACATAGCCACGGTCTTGGATCGTAGAAATAATCGCGGCATAGGTCGATGGCCGACCGATACCGCGTTCTTCGAGTTCTTTGACCAAGGCCGCTTCGCTATAGCGCGGTGGTGGTTTGGTGAAATGTTGGGTGGGGTCGAGGGCGACCAGCTTCAGCGTCGCACCCTGCACCAGGGGTGGCAATTCCGGCTCGTCGGATTTCGCCGGCGGCTGAACTTTCTGATAACCGTCAAAGCGCAGTACGCGGCCGTTCGCGGTCAGTTCGTAATCACCAGCGGCAATGGTGATGCGCGTGGTATCGAATTCGGCTGGCGGCATCTGACAGGCAAGGAACTGCCGCCAGATCAGGTCATACAGCCGACGGGCATCGTCTTCGACATCGAGCTGGCTCGCCAGCACCGCGCCATCGGTGGGGCGGATGGCTTCATGCGCCTCTTGGGCGTTTTCCTTGCCCTTGTAGAAAATTGGCTTTTCTGGCAGGTATTTGGGGCCATAGCTGCTGGTGATGAGTTCGCGCACCGCGGTCAAAGCGTCTTGCGACAGATTGACGCTGTCGGTACGCATGTAGGTGATGTGACCGGCCTCGTACAAACGCTGGGCGACGGTCATGGTCTTCTTCACCGAGAAACCCAGGCGCGTGCTGGCGGCAGCCTGCAAGGTCGAGGTCTTGAACGGTGGCGTCGGGAAAGAGCGCGTCGGCTTGTCGTCGCGGGCACTGACGCGGTAGGCAGCCTTGTTCAAGGCCGCCAAAGCAGCCTTGGCGGTAGCGCCGTCTTTAGGCTCAAACTTGCTGCCGTTAAAACGCACGACTTTCGCGCGCAGGGCCGCAGGGGTAGCCAGATCGGCGTGCAATTCCCAATATTCTTCGGGGGTAAAGGCTCGGATCGCCTGTTCGCGTTCAACGATCAGCCGCACCGCCACCGACTGCACCCGACCGGCCGACAGCCCACGCGCCACTTTGCTCCACAAGACTGGCGAGGCCATGAAGCCCACCACGCGGTCGAGAAAGCGTCGCGCTTGCTGAGCGTTGACGCGGTCTTCGTTGACTACACCCGGCTGCTCAAAGGCGGCGGTGATGGCTTTCTTGGTGATCTCGTTGAAGACCACGCGTTTGAAACGGGTGGGGTCGCCGCCGATGACTTCACGCAGATGCCAGGCAATGGATTCCCCCTCGCGATCCAAGTCGGAAGCGAGGTAGATAGCATCGGCGTCTTTGGCCAAGGCACGCAACTCGGTAACCACCTTGACCTTGTCGGGGATGATTTCGTATTGGGCCTTCCAGCCGTGCTCGGGGTCGACGCCCATGCGGCGGATCAAGGCGGTCTTCTGTTTGGCGGCTTTCTCGGCGGGCGTGGCCTTGGCAATGGTCTTGCCGGCGGCTTTGGCGACCTTGCGCGCTTCATTGGCCTTGGCGAGGCGTTCAGCGGGGTCTTCCTCATCGCCGCCGGTGGGCAGGTCGCGGACGTGACCATAGCTGGATTTCACAATGAAATCCTTGCCCAAATACTTGTTAATCGTCTTCGCTTTGGCAGGCGACTCGACGATGACTAGGCTGCGACCCATGCACGCTCCTCTGAAGCAATCTGTGTAGACCCCCACCCTAGACACCCGGCGGCGGTGCGGTCAAGAGGGGGTATGTCCGGCCGCCCCTTGGCGGACAGGACATCCAGACACCATGCGACAGCCTATGAAATGCACCTCAGTGATCGCCACCATTGCCTTGGCAGAGTTGCGTATGCTGCATTCCGTCGCGCCCGCCTCCGCCGCCCTCAAAGCGCGTCGTATGTGCAGCAAGGACATGGACTTCCTACGCGGATCATTGGCCCTGATCGCACCCTGGCTGAGCACTCTTGCCGGCCCAGGCAGCAGCCTTGGCGAGCCGTGGGTATGGTCGATCGGTGACGCCCATCAGGGTAATTTCTCGACCTTGGCAGTCGGAAAGATGGACCGCGATGGCATCGTGCCAGTGACTTTTGGGGTATCTGACGTCGATGATGAGGGCCCGGCACCATGGAGCTGGGACTTACTACGACTTCTCTCGTCGGTGGCGGTGGTGGCGCCGAAGCTCAAACGTTCAGCCTTTGATGAGCTGTGCCAGATAACCTGCGGCAGCTACGCCGAAACCATGCACCGCTTTGGCCAAGGCGACGCACTGGCCGCCCGCCTCGACGCCAACGGTCTGCCGGAAGCCATCAAGGAATTGATCGTCGCCGGCTCGGGCGAGGCTCTGCATAAACGCTTTATGGCGGGCATGGTCAGCGGTGCCGGGCTCAAGGCCAAGCTCAAACGCAATGCCGACGTCGCCGAAGATGACCAGAGCGGGCCGGCCCTGCGTGCTGCCTGGGGCAGGTTGGCCGGCCTTCCCGAGCACCACGTGCTCGACATCGCCCGCCGCCTTAATCCGGGCGGCCTCAGCTCATTGGGTCGCCGCCGCTGGTGGCTGCTGGTACGGGAAACGACACCGGTGACGCGCTTGCGCCTCATCGAGCTGAAAGAACGCGCGCCGTCGGTGCTGTCACGGGTCATCCCGGTCTCTCCGTTTTCGCCGTGGGTCTCGACCACCGCCCCGGCCACCCAACCGGTATGTTCAACCATGGGTAAGGACGTTTTTCAGCGTGTCTTGCGCACCGCTGCTGGCGACTGTCTAGCGCGCAGCCGCTGCCATACCCGTGCTACCATCGATATTACGCAATTCGATGCCGGAGATATACGCCGCCTCGGCCATCTTTATGGCCAGTTAGTGGCAACCTTCCATTGGCAGGGCCTGTCGCAGCTGACCCCCGACGTCGACGATCGCTGTGCTGCCATCGCCGCGGCCGCCACCGCAAACAGCGCGCGCCTCGTGAGCCTGTCAGGCCAGCTGGCCACCCATCTGCACGAACTGGCAGCGGAATTTTGCAAACAGATTAAACCTTTGTTGCGTCGGGAACATTTCGCCTGAGCTGGCCGGCGTCATGCCGGAAGTACAAGCGGGGTCTTACTGGCCCTCGTTGAGCCAGAGTCAGGCCTGGCCCAGTGCTGATCGTTAAAGACCGAACCATCAAAGCGCTTGCCGCATTCCCTGCCCCACTAGCGTCTGTGGCGTGAGCCCTCTTACCCCTCTTTCAACTCCCGCCGCGCATGCTGCCGCAGTCAAATCGATGTTCGGACGCATTGCGCCGAAATACGATCTGCTGAACCGCGTGCTTTCAGCCCGCCGTGATGTGGCGTGGCGTAAAAAAGCTCTGGGGCTGTGGCATGGTACGCCCGGGGATGTGCTCGACCTGGCCTGCGGGACCTTCGACCTTGGCCTGGAGGCGATTGCCTTGAACAAGGCCCGGCGCGTGCACGGCTGCGATTTTTGCCAACCGATGCTGGTCGCCGGCGGCGCCAAACGGGCTGGCAAGCCGGTGAGCGCGGCAGTCGGGGACGCCTTGCACCTGCCTTATGCCGATGGCTCTTTTGACGGGGCGATGGCGGCATACGGCTGGCGCAACTTCGGAGATCCGGCGGCTTCGGCGCGCGAACTGCGACGGGTTTTGCGCCCGGGCGGCCAGCTTTTGATCCTAGAATTCTTCCGCCCTGAAAAATTATGGCCGAAGTTTTTTTATGGCACGTTCGGCAAGGTGGTCTTCCCCACCATCGGTGGCATCCTGGCCGGAGACTCGGCGGCCTACACCTACCTCAACGATAGCATTCACCGCTTTTTAACCGTTGATGACGCCGAACGCACCCTGCGCGAGGCAGGCTTCACTCATATCCGTTGGGTCAGCTTCTTTGGCGGAGTCAGTCATGGGGTTGCGGCTGAAGTCTAACTCTTATTAGCTATGGTTTGTCGTCTCACGAGTTAGATAAAGAATACAGGTCTTATTATGCTCATTCTGTTGGTGCGTATCTTATTTGTCCTCTTCGCAGCGATGATCGGCTTCAACAATGGCCAGGTCATCTACCACGGCCTGTTCGATCTGCCGGCATGGTTCGGCGGCGCTTTGGGCTTTGGCGTAGCGGTGACGTTGATCGCCGCCGAGCAGGCCTTTCGTCGGCGCTTCACCCGCAGCTTAGTCGCATTTCTGATCGGTAGTGCGGGTGGCTTGCTGTTATCGTCATTGCTGGTGTCGGTGATGCGGCAGATCCTGCCTGACCGCAGCGATCCCAACAACACCATCGAGATCAGCATGACCATCGTCACCACCTACTTGGTGCTGATCACCGTCATGCGCAACGTCGATCGCTGGCGGGTCATTCTGCCATTCGTTGAGCTGAAGGCCGATCAATATGATGGCGGACTGCTGGTTGTTGATGGCAATATGCTTGGCGACACGCGATTGCCGTCTTTATTGAAAACAGGATTTTTTGCCCAGCGCTTATTGGTGCATCGTGAGGTGCTAAGTTTTTGGGAAAGCGAAGCCACGAGCGACGATCCGCTGCGCCAGCGCAAGGCCAGCCGAGCCCTCGAAGGCCTCGCTGAATTACGCGCCATGGGCATGCCGCCGGTCGAAGTAGACGAAACCGAAATCCCCAATTCCACCGGACTTGGGGATACCCTCATCCGCCTCTGTCGTCTCGAAGGTTCACGCCTGTTGACCAGCGATCGTGATCTGACACGGCGCTGCGAAGCCGAGGGTGTGCAGGTCGTCGACTTGAACGCCCTCGCCAATGTTCTTTCTCCACAAATGAAACCTGGCCAGGACCTGCAGGTACTGGTCAGCAAGCCAGGCGAAGGCAAAGGACAAGGCGTCGGCTTCCTCGATGACGGCAGCATGGTGGTGATCAATGGCGCCGCCGACCTCCTTGGTGAAACCGTCACCTGCACCATCGCCCGCATGCACGCCACCAGTAATGGGCGCATGGTGTTCGCTGACCGCATCTAGGATGCGTGTTGAGGGAACCATACAAATCTTCCCAAAAAAACCGCCTACGACCCCCAGCCCGGAAGCCCGACCAGCAACTGATGAATCTGCGCTAATTGCTGGGGATCAGTGATCAGCATGCTTACTTCGCGATTATCGGTAAGCGCCGCCCGCGTCCAATTATGACTGCCGATGATGGCCACTTCATCATCGACCAACAGCACCTTGGCGTGGCTGGTGCGATTCAGCTCGTCCCATACCACGGGGATATCGTGCGCCTTCAACCAGGCTGCTACCGCGTCATTTTTGGGATCATGATCGGTCGTGCCGTACAATAGTCCCTGATCGAGCCCCACCCGTACGTCGACCCCGCGTTTGCGGGCGGCAACCAAGGCCATAAGCAGGTCGTGCACCACGCCGTCGTCATCGGCACGAATCACATACTGCATGAGCCAGATGCGTTTGCTGGCTCCGGCAATGAGGCGCTCAGCAGCGCGTGGATAGGCCAGGGGCATGACAGGACTGGTGATGATCAATTCCGATGGTGGACGCCGCGTCAGGCCCAACCACCCCAAAAACGCCAAAGCCAAGATCGACAAGACGACGCTCAGCATGCTGCGTAGCGCAGGCTGACACCACCATGCAGCACGAGGCTGTAGTGGCAGCCCCATTACAGCAGGCCCAACCGCAAGCTCATTAGGGAAGAGGCAAACGCGCTGACGAACGAGCAGCAGCCGGTACCGACAATGCCGCCACACCTTCGGCGACAGTCAGGTATAACGGTAACATTTTCGACAAGCGCATCGATACCAGCACGCTGGTGACCCCCGCCGAACAATTGGCAAAGGCGATCCGTCCACCATCACCTTGCACCCGACGCACCAGGCCGACAATCAAGGCTAATGATTCTGAGGTCAGCAAGCGCTCGCGGCTGACATCAATGACCCAACATCCAGCCGACCGTTGAGCGACCAATCCGTCCAGCTGCCCCCAGATCTGTTCCGGCACCCGTACATCCGCCACCGGTCCACATGCGGAGCGAACCACGGATACCTTCCCAATTTGTTCGACTTGCCACATAGACCGGTCAACGTGGCGTCGCGTACGCTGGCAGCAAGTCCTAGCCAGGCGCTGGCACAGCGGCGTATGTTGCACCGGGCTCAACAAGGCCCTCGATCGCCGCTGCTGTGGCCGCCGCCATTACCGCCGCGACGCTGATCTGCTCCATGGCGCCCTTGTCTACGTCACGCCGTTCCCAAGCCGCGCCGGGGGCCTGGAGCGTTCGATAACCCCACCCGCGTGGGCCGTTGCGTTCAGCCGGTACTGGACCAAAGAGTCCCACGGCAGGCACGCCGACGGCCAAGGCCATATGGAGAGGCCCCGTGTCGCCGCTGATCACCACCGCCGCCTGCGCCAGCAAGCCACCCAATTGAGGCAATGTAGTAGGCGGCGCCAGCACGCCATAATCGGCGGCTTCGATGATGCGCTCGGCGATGAGGCGCTCACCGGGCGAACCCCAGACCAGTACCAACGGCAAACCACGTTCAGCTGCCGCGCGGACAAAACCGATTTGTCTTATTTCCGGCCAGACTTTGCTTGGCCAACCGGCACCCACATTGAGCATCCACGGCCGCGTCAGGCGCACCTCAACCAACCAGTCAGCGGCCCACTGGCGCTCTTTGCACCACGCCGGTATGGGAAATAACCAAGGAGTGGTCGGAGTTGTTCCCAGGGCCCGTCCTAAGTCGCGTTGTTGATCAATAACATGAACGGCGCTGCTCGACACACGGCGTTGCGGTACTAACCACGCACCCTCACGTGCCCGCGGACGATCATGGCCTACGCGTAGAGTCGCACCGCTCAGCCACGCTGCGAGCGCACTCTTGGCTAAACCCTGGGCATCGACCACCACATCATAAGCACCAACACGTAGCTCACGTGACAGCGCTGCCAGCGCTTGTACTCGTGCAGCAAGGGGCCCGGTACGTAGCAGCTTACGTGGTAAGCGATGAATAGTAGTTATGACCGCTGAGCCATCCAACACCGCCGCCCAACGGTCTTCGCACAGCCACGCCAGGTGGTGCCCGGCAGACGCCAAGTCTGCTGCCATTGGCAGCGTATGAAGGATATCCCCGAAAGCTCCGAGGCGCACGATCAGGATCCGCATCGTGCGGCATCGTTGGCGCACCTGCGCAACTCGCAACACCTGGAACCCCCTCTGCTTGCTTGGTGGCATTGCCACTGTTACAAGGACACGGTCACCATCGAGTCCCCATGACAGCCTCTCAAGACGATCACCTCAGCCTCGGCAAAGTCGCCAAGCGCTGCAACGTTAGCCGGACCACGGTCTACCGCTGGATCATTGGTGGCCATCTGAAGGCCTATAGCCTGCCCAGCGGCCATTTCCGTGTAAAGCCCGACGACCTCGGTGAATTCTGCCGGTCATTCAACATGCCCGACGTAATGACGGTCGGCACCAAACGCAAGCCGGTGGGCAACAAACTCAATGTGCTTATTGCTGACGATCACCCGGATGTGGTGCTCTTGTTGCGCAAAATCACTGAACGCTACCTCCCTGATGTGGCGATTCATGAAGCTATCAATGGCGTCGATACCGTAATCGCTGTCGGCACCATCCAGCCGCAGCTGATGTTGCTCGATATCATGATGCCCGGCATGGATGGCTTTGCCGTCTTGCAGGAATTGCTGCGTCGGCCCGAGCTGGCCAACAGCAAGGTCATTGTCGTCAGTGCCTATGAGCCCTTCGATCGCGTCGAAGAACTGGCCCGTCTCAATCCGCAAATCGTGATGTGCGTGCGCAAGCCGGTCAGCGTCGAATCACTTGGTCGTTCGCTGCAAGACATCGCTAAGTCCATTGCGGCCGATCCACGTCCCGTCCTGGTCGCCGTAGCCACAGCCGACGAGGACGATGACGCCTGATGCATGCCGCGTTTGCGGGGCTTGAACCCCATTTCCTAGCCGTCGAGGGCCATATGGCCCGAGCCCTTGAAGCCAATGAACTGCGTGTCGATGGCCTGATCAGCGACCTCGGCACGTTCCACGGCAAAATGCTGCGTCCAGCTTTGGTGCTGTTGGTAGCGCAGGCCCTTGGCCGCATAACCGATGTGCACACCCGGCTCGGGGCGGCGCTGGAAATGATCCACACCGCCACCTTGATTCATGACGACTTGATCGATGACGCCAACGTGCGCCGCAATCAGCCAACGGCGCATGTACGTTTTGGTAATACCACCTCGGTGCTGCTGGGAGATTATTTTTATACCCACGCCTTCACCCTGATCGCACGGCTCAAGCTGCCCGACGTCAGCCTGCGCTTGGTCGAGACCACCAACGTACTTTGCCGCGGGGAACTGCAGCAGCAGTGCGTCGAGCGTCACACCACCCTCAGCGAAGCAGAATACGAACACATCATCTACGGCAAAACCGCCTGCCTCACTGAACTAGCCGCCGAATTCGGTGCTGCTGGCAGTACCGATGCCCTGCGCCTGGCGGCTGCCGCCTATGGCCGGGCGTGCGGCATGGCCTTTCAGATTGTTGACGATTGCCTCGATTTCTCAGGCGACCCTCATAAAGTCGGCAAAAGTCTTTCGACAGACATCGAGCGGGGTCGCATGACCCTGCCGATCATCCGTCTGCTCTCCGGCGCGAGCCCGGCAGAGCGGGCGGTTCATGAACGGCGACTGACCGCACCCACGGGGCCCGACGATGTCGCCGCCTTCCGCGAGGCAGTCATCGCCAGCGGCGCTTTGGCCAGCGCCCTGAGCACGGCCAAGGACCATGTCCGCCGTGCACAAGAGGCCCTGACTGCGTTCCCTGCGGGCACCGCCCGCGACCAGCTTCAGGTTCTTGCCGAATTCATCGTCGCTCGCGATTTCTGAAGGCGCGACCCATGGTCGAACCCCGCATCATTCCCCGACCCGAGCACAACATCAGCCGCAAGGACATCGACCGCGACACGGTGCATGTGCTGTACAAGCTCAAGGACGCCGGCCACGAAGCCTACCTGGTAGGCGGCGCGGTTCGCGACCTGCTCATGGGCCACACGCCCAAAGACTACGACATTGCCACCGATGCCCGCCCCAACGAACTGCGGCGGATCTTCCGCAACAGCCGCATCATCGGCCGGCGCTTCAAGCTGGTGCATGTGTTCTTCGGCGCGAAGAACGTCGAGGTAGCCACCCTGCGTTCAGCGGTCGAGCCGCAAGATCAGGGCGATCTCTACGTCGAAGACGACAACGCCTGGGGCAACATCGAATCCGATTCCTTCCGGCGCGACTTCACCGTCAACGCGCTGTTCTACGACATCCGCGACTTTGCCGTCATCGACTACACCGGCGCCCTCGAAGACCTCGAAGCCAAACGCATCCGCGCCATCGGCGATGCCCAGGTGCGCTTCCAGGAAGACCCCGTGCGCATGCTGCGGGCGATCAAGTTCGCCGCCCGCTTCGGCTTCTCGATCGAAGACTCGACGCACAATGCCCTGCTCGACCAGGGCCAGGAAATCCTCAAGGCCAGCCGTCATCGCATCACCGAAGAGATCTTCCGCATCCTCACCCAGGCCAACCGCGAAGCCGGCCTGCGCATGCTCGCCGATTACGGCATGCTCGGCATCCTGTATCCCGAATGGTTGATCGCGATCGGCGAAGAAGGATTCGCTCAGGTCGCCGACTTCTTCAAAGCCGTTGATGCCGCCGCCGATGCCGACTGCCATTACCCGCTTGAAGTCTTGGCCTGCGGCTTGTTCCTGCCCTTTCTCGGCAGCGTTGACGTAGAAAAGGATTCATTCAATCGGGTTGCCGCGCGCCTGACGCAAGATCTGCGCGGCATGGCCATGCGCATGGACCTGCCGAAAAAGTTGATGAACAGCGTCATCGACAATCTGCGCGGCCAGCTGTATCTGCTGTTCTTCCACCATCAGAGCAAACGTGTACGGCGCTTTGTCGAGACCCCGTGGTTCGACCCCGCCTGGCAAGTCCACTTGCTTGCTTTCGGTGGCATTGATGAGCTCGCGCCAGTGCAGGAAATCTGGTCGGAGGCGCGTAAGTCCCTGCACAAGCCGCTCGGCGGCACCGCCGGGAGCGCGGATAAACGCGATATCTTCAGCTTCCGCGGCCGTAGCGGCGGCGGTCGCTCTGAAAACGGTGGTCGTCAAGGCGGCGGCCCTGGGCGGCGCAGTGCGGATGACGACGATGGCGAATGGTCCGACGACCAGGGCGGCATCATGGCCGTTGCCGCCGACGACGAATGAACGGCTCATCCCGGGCACCGTGCCGGAGATAATTATTCGCTGAACGTGTAGGTGTTCTCTGCCGAGAACACCCGCCCGACCCAAGCCTGGGCATCAGCGACGACGATAGCGGAATTATCGAAAACAGCGCGCATTTTGACGATGCTCTGGTGTGCCGGGAACCCCTGCCAATCAGCGCTCGTCGGACACACCGGCAGCACGTAGCAATCACCCGGCTCAAGCCGCACGCTCATGTCCGCTTCCGAGCCCGGTGGCAATGGGGCGCGCTGCGCCAAGGTCACCGTGCCATCGGCAGCGGTTATTTCGAATTTCAGATTGGCGAAGCCGCGGTTTTCGCGACCGGTCCACAAAGTCAGTCGCTTGATCGAGGTGTTCTCGACCACCACCTGAAAACAGCCTGCCCGATCGATCACTCGTTGCCCCGGCATCAGCGGCACAGCAATCATGACCCGCAAAGCCTCTCCACCCAGGTGACCGTTATCCGGCTTGCCACCATCCATCTCGGCTGCGCCCGCGGCGCGCAAGCCGAGTATGAGGATCAAGAAAAACGATAGAACGTGCATCTGCCTATCCTTTCGCAGCCGAGGGGCCTCTATCCAAGGCCGTGACGATGCCCGTGCCTAAGCCCCCCGCCTTAGCTCACGGGATTTGATTGGGACCACCCCAGGTATGCTTACCCGGGGTATCCCAGGTAGCAATCGTGGCAGCCGTGGCCGTGGTCAAGGATGGATTCAACTTTCCTTCAATATTGGTCTGGGTGGTCGATTCGCAGGTCGGCTTGTCGACATAACCCGTTTTCTTTTCGTCCTTTTCGGTGTCATCAGCCAATTTCTTGCCGGGCTTGTCGGCCCAATCCTTGAAATCCTTTACGTGTTCCTTCTCGCGATCCTTTACCCATCCATAGGTCAGCCGCGGACGATGGAGCGCGTATTTCATGGTATCCGTCCAATAATCGACATTGATGTTGAACTTCACGCTGACGTCATCGAGGTACCATTTATGATCCTTCTTATTGCACTTGCACTTGGTGGTAACGGTCAAGGTGCCGATGGTGGTGGCCAGGGTTCCCCCTCCGGCCGGCCCGATCACCGGCAGGCCATTCGACGAGGTCGTGTCCGTGTGCCAGCTGGCGAAACCGAACGGATCAAGCAGATCCGCTGGCCGCCCTTTGACATACTCGTAAAGGTTTAAGCCATCGGCATAAGCGGAGTCGCGGCTGATGAAACGACCCTGGGTCGGCGACTGCAGACGCGCGCGGACATCGTAGAGTCCGCTTTCGGCATCCACCCGCTGTCCAGCAAAGCCCCGGTCGTTACCAACCGATGACCCGCCACTGCGTACGCCGTGGGCCGAGTACGAAAAACGTTCGACGACCGCGCCGGCCGCGTTGGTGATGGCCACCACGCTGTAATGCTGGTTCTCATGCGCGAAGTAGCGGACCGCGGCATGACGCGGCTTCTGCAGGGTAAACGAGACCAGCTCATCCACATAGTTGCCCCACACGCTGCGTTTCACCAGTGGCGGCAGCTTCGGTTTCGCTTTCGCCGTATCGTGGGTGGCCTTATCAGCTGCGGCCTGCACGCGAGCGATGGTCGCTGCATCAGTGGCCGTACCGACAGCGCCGACTTCGATGAAGTTAAGCTTCGGATCAAGCCCGCCAGCACCGGCCTGGATGTTGATGAAGCCATCAACGACGTCGACCGTCAACGCATAGCCATCGAAGGAGCCGCTTTCGTAACCCAGGGTGGGACTTCCGTCGTAGGGCGTCGGATCGTTCACACCGATGCCGTTCACCAGCAAGTTGTTGGTCTGCGTCCGGCTATCGGCATCGCCGCACATGATCACCAGAGAATGGGTGCCATTGGCGACTGGGAGTTTCCACGTCGCCGTTGCCAGGGGAATGAAGGTGTCATACAGCGGACGTCCGAGGTGATCGCGATCAACGCCGGTCCGCGCCACATCCCACCCGCGACTGGCTAGCGTCGGCTGCACCTCGCCATTCTCCATGAGCCAGCCGTCGGGAGTGTCGCTCCCCGACGGCTGGAAATTGAAGCGCGTAGCGGTGGCATCGGCCATCAGACTGCCGCGTGCACCGCTGCCGGTAGCAGGTGCATACGGCGACACACCGGTCTCTTCGGGGTCGGCGGCCGGATCCCCGAACGCGGTGACGTCGCCGGTGATGGCCAGTATTTCTTGGGCTCCGGCGTTGACGAAATAGGTGGGGCTGCTCAGCAGCGGATTGGTGGTGATGGCTTTCTTCACCCGCCGGCCCAAAGCATCATAGCTATAGGTGGCGCTGTCGCCGTGACCCTGGGCGAGATGATCAGCTGTGCGCAGACGATTGTCGAAGTCCCAGGTGAAATCCTGATCCTGTTGATCATGCGTTTGATTGCCTTTGCCATCAAAGGTTAAGGGTGAGGTGTTGATCGCTAACAACTCATGCACTGGATCATGCGTACGGTGTTCGACGGTCGCCGGGCCGGCCGCGGGAGTGCGGCTGAAACTCGTCCAGTCGCCCACCGGACTCAAGTTCCAGGTATCGGTTTCTCCAGCGGGGTCAGCCGTGCCATTGCCGCGGCTCCAGGCGATGACGCGGTCTTGATCGTCATAGATAAAGCGCTGCGAATTGCCGCCGACCTGCCAATCACGCTCTTCGATTTTCCGTTTATTTGCGTCATAAATATAGGTAAAGCTGGTGACATCGCCGGTGGTGACGAGCGAAGCAGTCAGATTGTCACCGGCGGCGTAGCTGCGGAATTCCATGCGGCCATTACCGTAATGCGAATTCCCCAGACGACCTCCGGCATCATAGCCGCGCGTGATCTGCGTGGCGCCGCCATCCCAGACTTGCTGCAACTCATGGCGAGGCGTGTAAGCACGCTGCACCTGCGAGCCATCGGGGTAGGTCAGCAGCGTTAGACGATCGTCGCTGTCGTAGGTATACGACACCGGCAAATCGACGGCTTCGCTGGTATTGGTGAACGACAAGGTCTCCTTGATCAACCGGCCGGCGGCGTCATAGAGCCTAGCCACCTGATTAGCGTATCGCGCCGAGTTCGCCACGGTCAAACGGCTGGCGCTGTCATAGATGAACGTGTCATTGCGACTGTCAGGGTAGCCACGTTGGATGAGCCGATTGGCCGCATCGTAGTGATAGGTCGTCAGTTCATTATCCAACGGGACCGTGGCCGGCGGAGCACCCGCCGACGGGATATCGGCAATCGCGCGGCTGAGCAGACGGCGACCCGGGTCATATCTCAAATAGCGGGCCGTGCGCGCACTCTGACCACGCGGAAAGACCTCCCGCTCGAGCAGCTCACGCAGGTCGTACTGATAGAGGGTCACGCTGCCTTCAGCATCGGTGATGCTCAACAAGTTGGACACCCCGTCATAGGTAAAAGTTGTAGTCGCCGCGATGCGGTCGGTCATGGCGATCTTGCGATCGCGTGCATCGAACATCCGGCTTTCGACTTTAAGCAGGGCATCGATGATCGTCACCACGTTGTTGTTGGCGTCATAGGCAGTGCTGATGGTGGCGCCGCTGGTATCGGTTTCAGCGACTTGGCGATTGCGTGCGTCACAGACGTAGTCCTTGCCGACCCCATTCGCATCGCGCCAGGCGACGCGATTTCCTGCCGCATCAAAGCCACTCGTGCTGCGCTGGCCTACGGCATCGATGCCGACGCGGATATGATGAGCCCCGTCGCGATGAAAGCTGGTGATATGCCCCAGCGGATCGATGGTAGTGTCGGCCACCA
>JAYVTR010000205.1:0-9201 GCA_043788625.1 Planctomycetota bacterium | reverse complement strand
TCCATGCTGTCTCGCGACCCCGCTTCCTATTCTGCCCGCCCATGACCCACGCGCATTCTGTTCCAGCCGTCCCCGTTGTCCCTGCCACTGGCCCCAGCTTCGCCGAACTTGGCCTGCCTGCGGCATTTGTCTCGGCCCTGGCCGCACGTGGCATCACCACGCCCACCCCAGTGCAGGCTGGCGTGATTCCGCATGCGCTGACTGGTGGCGACCTGTTGGCCCAGGCGCGTACCGGATCGGGTAAGACCCTGGCGTTCCTGCTGCCGCTCGCGGCGCGGATCGCGGCCGGAGAAATTCGCCGCGCCTGGGTTGTCTGCCCAACTCGCGAACTGGCGCAGCAGGCGGCGCGCGAAGCCGATACCGTGCTGGGCGTCGGCAAAACGGCGATCCTGGTCGGTGGCGTTCCGCCCTGGCCACAGGTCCGCGACCTGCGTCGTGGCACGCCACTCGTGATTGGTACGCCCGGTCGCATGTGCGATCACCTCGCCCAGGGCAATCTGAAGCCGGACGCCGAGATCGTCGTTCTCGACGAAGCCGACCAGATGATGGACATGGGCTTCAGCGAGGACATGGATCGCCTGGTGAAGGACCTCGGCGAATCAGTGGCCCGCTGGCTGTTCAGCGCCACTTTCCCACGCCATCTGCAAATGGCCGTCGATCGGTGGTTGGACAAGCCCCGCGAGATCCGTCTCGACACCAAGGCCGGCGCCTCGCACGTGCCGCAGAAGTTCGTCATCGTCAAGCGCGGCGATGAACTCGCTGCCCTGGCACGGTTGCTGCACATCCTTGAACCGACCCGCGCCCTGGTCTTCGTGCGCACCCGCGAAGACGTCGAACGCATCGTCCGCGCCGTCGCCGCCGAAGGCATGGAAGCCGGCGGCATCAGCGGCGAACTGCAGCAGGATGCGCGCGAGCGCGTGCTGGAGCGTTTCCGCTCAGGCAAGCTGGCCGTGCTGGTCGGCACCGACGTTGCCGCTCGCGGCATCGACGTGCCGGGCGTCAGCCATGTGTTCAACTTCGGCCTGCCGATGAGCGCTGAAGCGTACACCCACCGCGTCGGGCGTACCGCCCGCGCCGGTGCCGATGGCGAAGCTTGGACCCTCATGGGGCCTGCTGATCGCGCCAAATTCCAGCGCATGGCGTTTGCCGCCAAGTGCAAACCGGACGAAGTGCCATTGCCCACCGCCGCCACCATCGTCGAAGCCAAGCGCGAACGCCTGGCCAAGCGGGTGCAGGATTCGCTCGGTGAAAAGCTGTCGCTGCCGGCGTCGTTCAAGCCGCTCATTGCCGAGTTCAGCGCCGAGGCCGTGCTCGCCGCCTTGATCCATCGCATCGTCCCCGATGCGATGGTCGAGAAGCACGTTGCTGCCCCGGCACGTGCTGCCCGTCCGAACAGCGCCGAAGGCGCCAGCTATCCGCGCAGCGAGCCACGCGCCGCCAGCGGCGATCAGCCACCGCGCACCAACGCCACTGGCGTGGTGCCCATGTTCATCGGCATCGGTAGCGATGACGACATCGCCGCCGGCACCTTGATGGCCCTGCTGTGCCATCAGCGCGGCCTGGCCGGCGACGACATCGGCAAGATCCGCATGTTCCCGCGCCACAGCCTGGTATCGATCGCCGCCTCGGTGGCCGATCGCGTTCTCAACCATCCGCTGCATCACCGCGGCCGGCCGGTGCAGGTGCGGGTCGACCGCATGGGTGAGAGTGGCCAGCAGAACAGCGGCGGCGATCACGGCGACAGCCGTCCAGCCAAGCGCTACGTACGTCGCGATAGCTGAGTCCACACGCGCACCGTTCGGGTGCGTAAGTTTTACTTTAAAAAGCGGTTGATCCCACGTGGATCAACCGCTTTTTTTATTAAAATTTAAAAAGGAGGCTGTGCGTCATGTAGCATGGGCATCTTGCCCAGGTGCGGGTGAGTCGAACAGATATCGTTTCTTACCTGCTAGCCAGATAGCTTTGGAAATCCCCAGCAATGTCATCTGAGGTCAATGAACCATCGTCTGGCGAGGTAGACGTCTGCCGTCTGCCGGTGTACACTGATATGATGTCCATTGCGCGGGGAGCCTTCACTTTGTTAGAGCTGCTGGTAGTGATCAGCATCATCAGCCTGCTCACCGCCATGCTGCTGCCGTCGGTGCAGATGGTGCGTGCAATGGCCTTATCGACCCGTTGCGCCGCAAATCTGCGGCAGGCTGGGCTTGCCGGTGAAGGCTATCGTCAGGAATGGGATGGGTTCATTTGCGCCACCCAGGGCTGGAACACCAGACATTGGAGCGAGACTCTCGCGCCGTACGTCGAGGTGACCGTTGCAGACATTGCCAACGTCAACAAGGTCAATGTCCTGCGCGGCTGTCCAGGATGGTGGACCAGCGCTTATTATACGGCGAATCAAGAGGCGACCAAGCCGTGGGACACCGGTTACGGTCAGGCCTGGTATGCAACGCTGCGGGTCGGTGTTCCGCCTTATGAGGGCAATCTCATGTTGATCGATGTGCTTAACTTTGGCGGCACGCTCGATTATCCGCTGGCCAAGGTGACCCATATTTCAGAGCGACCGCTGGCCGCCGATTGCGGGCCATACTTTCTGACGCTGACGAACATCATGACCTACGCAGCCACGGTGCCGACCGTCGAACGGCACCGCCTGCTCGGCAACGTCCTCTATTTTGATGGCCACTGCGAACATCGCAGTGCTGCCGATATCAGAGCCGGGCAGATTCTGCCGTGACCCTTGGCCATCAGGTCCAGCCGGTTGGTGGGAGGGCGCGGTGCTGGATGCGGTAACGCTGCGGGGTCACGCCATAGACGCGGCGGAAGATGCGGTAGAAATATGAGAGGCTGTCGAAGCCGCTTTCCATGGCGATATCCACGATGGCGTCGTTGGACATTCCCAGGCGGCGACTGGCGTGTTCGAGGCGCAGCTTGTTGACCAGTTCGGTCGCGGTCACGCCATAATGGCGGCGCACGCTGCGATTGAGATGGGCCATGCCGCGACCGGCGAGGTGCGCGAGTCCTTCGCTTCCTGAAGCCAGGTGGTCGGGGTCGCCGAAGGTGATCACCGCTTGGCGCAGCCAGGGCGGGATTTCGTCGCCATCGGCCACCGGCGCGGAAATGAGCCGCAGCAGGGTCAGCAGCAGGCCATCGACCGCGACACGGTCGGCCGCGCGCCCCACTGCGTCGGCCCACGGCTGCAGCGCATTAAGGCCATGCTGGTCGAGGTGGTGATGAAACGGGCGTGGCACGTGCGCGACTGACGGCCATGGCCAAGCGGCGATGCACGAGGCGTAGTCTGCACACAGCCGCTCGACCACCGCCGGCGCCAGGCAGACGTTGACGATGGTGAAGCCCTCCTCTGGTGGCGTCGCAAAAGCATGGACATCCTGCGGACGGATGAACACCAGCGCCCCGGCGTCGAGTTGTTCGCGTTCCGTGCCCTGGATGTGGATGGCGCTGCCCTCTTCGATCCAGAACACCTCCGGGCATTCATGATCATGGGGACAGTAGCTCGATCCCGGTCGATAGCAGGCGCGGGTGGCCATCGCCAGCGGGCCGACCTGGAGCGCATCGGAGATCGTGTGATGGATAAAAATCGGGGAAACAGACATGGAATTAACTTTGACGGTAAGTGTCGACAGCATCGATACAATCCGGCGCCGGCTGAAATGGTCGGCTGAAGGCAGTCGAGGTCATCAGAGAGCAATCAATACGCCGCTAGTGGTGAAGATTTCGTAAATCGGCATGCTAGCATCACTGAATGCCCCACATCCGCCGAAATTTGTTCATCTTCCTCGCCAGCGGACTGCTAGCCGCATCAGCAGCAAACGCCGCGACCGTCGCCGACCAGGTCGGCATCAATATTCATTTCAGCGAACCGAGACCCGGTGAACTGGAACAGCTGTCGGCGGTGGGTGCCGGTTGGGTGCGCTCTGACTTGTCATGGAGCGCGACCGAGAAGGCCGCCGGGGTCTATGATTTTAATGTCAACGATCGCCTGCTCGCGGCATTGGCGCGGCAACATCTCAAGCTGCTGCTAATCCTTGGTCGCGGCAACCCGCTCTACGACGATGGGGCACCGCCGCATAGTCCGGCCGGACGTGCCGCATTCGCCGCCTGGGCGGCGGCGGCGGTGACCCACTTCAAGGGCCACGGCATCCGCTGGGAAATATGGAATGAACCCAACAGCCATATTTTCTGGCCGCCGGCAGCGGATATCGCAGCCTATGTGGCGCTAGCCGATCAGGCGACCCGCGCAATCCATGCCGCCACTCCCGACGAGGCGGTTGTTGGTCCTGCCACCAGTCACATCGATCTTGCTTTCCTCGCCGGGGTGAGCCGTTCCGGGTTGCTCGGGCAGTGGTCGGGGGTGACGGTGCATCCCTATCGCGAAAACGCTCCACCAGAGACCGTCATCGACGAATACCGGCGCCTGCGTACCATGCTGCGCTGCTGGGCACCGCCCGGCGCAGTGCCGCCAGTCTTGGCTGGCGAGTGGGGTTTCGCCGATGTGTGGAAGGGGTTCGACGTCCAGCGTCAGGCATCCTACTTGGCGCGGATGTGGCTCGCCGACATCGCCGAAGGGATTCCGCTGTCGATCTGGTATGACTGGCGCGACGACGGTCGTAACCTGACCGATCCAGAGAACCACTTTGGCTTGGTACGTTGGCAATATTTTCCGGGTGGTGCCGAGGCTTTCGAGCCAAAGCCGGCGTATCGTGCGGCGCAGACCCTGCTGCAGCAGGTTGGCGGCTTCACCTTTTCCAAACGCTTGGCGGTGGGTGGGCCCGAGGATCATGTGTTGCTGTTCACCCGTGGCGCCGAGCAGCGCCTGGCGGTGTGGAGCCGCCGGGTCAAACCCGAGACGCTGCACCTGCCGCTGAGTGCAGGTGCGGTGCAGGTGGTCGATCTGCTGGGGCGGGTGCTGCTGCCGCTTACAACCGATGGCGAGGGCTTGGCGTTGGTCCCTGATGGGAACGTGCGTTACCTGACGCCGCCCACCGGCGATGACCTGCTAACGATTGCCGCAGCCTGGGAACAAGTGCCGACGGAATGGGTGCTGCCCGGCGGGCGGCCCGGCATAGCTGCGCTACACCTGCGCAACCCGCTCTCGCGCGTAATTCGCATCATGCCAGGTGATGGTACCGCGGGCGGTTTAGTCGCCCCTGGTGCCGAGCACATCTGGCGCCAGAGCGTCACCCCAAGTCGCGATGGCGAGCCGGTGGAGCTGCGCTTTATGTGCGCCGTCGAGGGCCTCGGTACCGTGGCCCAGATCGGTATGGCACTGGCCGCTGATCCATTATCGGTGGGGGCGGCGATTGCTGCCGGCGGGATATCTGTGCGGGTCGAGAGCCTGTCCGGCAGCGCATTCACAGGCAGCGTTGAGATTGCCGGCGTAACGGGAAGCGTGCGCGTTCCCCTGGTAATCCCCGCGGGCGTGCGCAGCACCGAGGTGCAGGCGGCAGTCCCTAACGGTCCGTGGACGGTGCGGGTGGTGGACGTCGAAGGTGTGCTGGCCAGCGAGCGCCACCTCGATCCTTTGCCGGCCCTCGCGCCCGCGCCCGGTCGCTGGCAGGTGACTGTGGACGGCGACGCGCAGGTCGCGGCTGAGGCGACGTTGCTCGTGGCCGGTAGTGATCTGGCTCTCACCGGTCAGCCGGCCCTGGCCATGCATTACCGCACCGCCGCCGGTGCACGCTTCGCCCGTCTCGCACCGGTGGGTGCAGCGCTGGCACTATCGGGCAAGCCGGTGGCGCTGACCATGTGGGTGCGCTGCTCGGGCACCGCGACAGGTTTCAGCATGCGCTTCCGCGATTCGGTTGGGCAGACCTTCCAGCCGAAGTCATCGACGATTGCGGGCGACGGATCCGGCTGGCAGTGCCTCAGCTTCCGTCTCGATGGCATCGACACATGGCGCTGGGGTGGATCTGATGATGGTGTGGTCCATGGAGCCATTCACCTCGACACCCTGTTGCTGATCGATTCAGCTCGCATGGCTGCCGATACCACCGTCGAGATCCAGGCACCGGCGGTGTGCTGGTGAACGTGAGGCGAGCGTTTCAGTCACGCACTGATCTCGCTAAAGGCTTAAAAAGCGGTTGATCCCATGGATCAGCCGCTTTTTTGCATTAAAATTAAAAAAAAAGAATTCTTGTATGGTCGCCTTTGGTTGCAACCATCCCGCTCCTTAAAATGAACCACATACCATGTTATTAAAATTAATCATTTCGCGCGGGTGTATTCTGTCGGCATTGGCGCTGGCCTTGACCAGTTGCGGCAAGTCGGGCGATACGGTGAATGGCGACACCACCAACAACATTACCAATGTTAATCCACCCGTAACGCAGTTTGACGGTACATCAGGGAATGTGGACAGCAGTGCCTGGCAGGTCCCACGCTTTGGCCTCAGCTATCATAATGAATCTACGGCGATGACATGGACGCTTGATGCCAACGTCGCCGGCGCAGCCCGCCCGGGCGGCATTGATAATGGGTTCCTGCGCAGCGGTGCGCGTACAGACGTGAACCTGGGAAGCATAGCTTATTCCCCAGCAATCACTGCCAATGGTTCCACCAACGGTGATTTTGCGGTAGTGCAAGAACTGCTCACCACTTTTCTAGGCATCAGCAGCCAACGGCAGCTCGCTCTCAGCACCGACCATACAATTTGTGACCGAATCTATTATAATGGTTGGACAACCTACTTTCCGAGGTCGGTACAGGTAGGCACCACCTGGCAGTCGGATCTCATCAATTCAAGTTTCACGGGGCGTGTGTTCGCTTACCAAAGTATCGGCACCGTCTCCTATCGTCCGCGCATCCGCAGTGTTGCCGGCCCCACGCCGACCAGCAGCGATGCGCAGCTCGTCAGTGTCCGCGTGCCGGTCACCGCCGGCAATGTCATCACCAACGATCTGGACACGGCCGCCGTCGACTATCTCAGCGGTCCAGGCTATGTCGGTAAGTGGATTGATCTCCAACGCGTCGGAAGGCTGCGCGTCACCGCACTTGACCAGACAACTCCTGACTCCCTCTTTTCAGGCTGTGTGCAAGTAAGTCTGGCTTACGATTATCGCCTCGCTAATGAAGCCGCGCCAGGCAACACGCTGCTGGGACTCAACGATTACGCAGCAAACTATACTCTCTATTGGAAACCGGGCATCGGTTGGGTTTACTGGATCGGCATTGAAACGACACCGCAGTGGGGACTGGGCCAATTGAGTGCACCGACAGACAGTTTCCCGACACGGACGTTCAATCTCTCCGCGTACAATGCCAATTATGATTTCGGACGCACTCAAATTTACCAAACGGCATGGAATGCCGGCTATTACGCCGCATATCGTGATGCATCAAACGGTCAGGCTCCATATTACTATTCGTCTTATCCTGCCGACCGCAACCCACTCGGCACCGCATTATCATATGCTCAGGTGAACTTCGGCCTTTCCGACAATCAAGTACAACTTGATTCCACTGGAACAGCAGCGGGCAAACGTGCGCCATTCGACATCGCTTTTGTTGCCGGTTACAATCTTGGGATTACTTATTATTCACAAGATTATACTGAGAATGCCAATGCCCAAGATACATTGAATAACTATCCCATAAGCCGCCCCTATTTGAATATCGACGTCAACTCGGTGCCTGTCCAGTTCAGACGCGACGCTATTTGGGCGCTGACCGGCTTTGGTATCTCTGACATTCTAGCTAATCCTACAATTACTGGCTACGTCTATGCCAACGGCATCGATGGGGTGGGCGAAACCGTCGACGCCTATGACGGCGCCATCACCACCGGGCCGAGTGAGATTAAACTGCAAAAAGACGCCGCCGGTCTGGACCTCCGCGGTGTCTATATCTCACTCCCTCTTCGTGGCACCGTTACCACCAAGACCATTACCGGCACGACGACACAGAGCGGCTTGACCAATGGCGGTAACGGCTGAGTAGCCGTCACCTGCCCAGGTTACTACGGATCAACTCAAGATCGCGTATCCGCGCATGACTGCGCTCTTGCGCCGCGCGTAAATCAGTCTCAATGAGATGCCGTGATGTCGGATCCAAATCATCAAGCGTTTTCCGGTATTGCTTGAGGCCAATGCCTTCGCCTTCTTCAAGCGCGGTCAGCACGGTATCAGTGCCGAAGAGCGCTGCACCGCGCTCGACCAACATGGCACATGCAATCCATGCTCCTGAGGTAGTTTCCGGGACTCCTCCCAGTTCACGGATGCGCTGAGTCAGTAGATCTACGCGCCCATCATGACATTCACGATTTTGCCCCAATTCGGTAACGGTTTCGCCCTTCAAGTGTTGAATTGCTAAGTCATAGGTAGCAACGGCGCATAATTCCCCTTGTAATAATTTATTGAGCATGGCCACGGCACGGGCTTCATTGGTAATCATAACGCACTCCCAAATGATCGACGTGATCGATCTCGGTGTATTCGCTTTGATCTTTCCCTAGAGATGCCCCGCGTTGTCTATGCCGAAGATCGCAGCGTTACTGTCGAATAAACAACTCTACGATCATGCATAACCGTCAATTTACTAAAAAAGTTAATGCAACTTGCAGGATTATCTTAGTACGCAATTACCGTCCCGCCATTGGCATCGAGCACTACTTGTACTTTATCAGCGGAACCGGAAAGAACTGTGAACTCGCCCACGGTTTCCCAACCTTCACGCCCGTCTTGAGCCTGAGCTGTCAGCACCACCCGACGGCCACTGCGTAGAGGAACGGTAAAGGTGGAGTCACCCCATGACAACGCATGACGGAATGCACCGGCTTCGCCGGGATGCTCCCCTCCAAGTAAATAAGCCTGCGTGCCGTGAAAACCTACCCCCAGGCCGATGCCGCTGCTGAGGCCCCCGCTGTCAACGCCAAAGCCAACGCCACTACCGACACTGGTGCGGTGATCAGCCATGCGCGAGAAAAACACACTTTCTGCATGCACGGTAAAGGTCACCGGCACCCCATCCGCATCGCCTTGAGCGCGCGTTGGTCCGCAACTGCACATCAGCACGCACCATGTGAAAAAAATCATGCGATAGTGCATGCTAGTATTTGAGCACAGAAAGTGCCAAAGATTCATTGGTACGGTAAAAGCCGCTCGCCCAGCATGTCTTCTGGCCGCACCCAACGATCAAAGTCTTCGCCAGTAACCAAGCCTGATCTCAAGGCCGCCTCACGCAGCGTGA
>JAYVTR010000204.1:0-5480 GCA_043788625.1 Planctomycetota bacterium | reverse complement strand
GCTGCGGCAATTTGCTCGGGCGTGGCGCCAATGGCTGGGGCCTGGCTGCGGTCGGCAATGATGCCGCGGATCAAGGCTTCAAGTGACGGCGCGTCCCACACTGCCAATTCACCACTGGCAAAGTTCTTCAGGTCTTTGTGCAGGGTTTCGATCAGCGCCTTGGCCTGGGGCTTATCGAGGCCCTTGGGCACCAGGTCTTCGACATGATGGGTAACTGCTTGGGCATAGAACGGCTCGGCCTGGGCGAGGAAATCACCGCCGCAGGTCATGCGCTCGTTCAACAGCGGGAAGAGCGCGGCAAAGCGGCTTTCAACGGCGCGCATGACTTCCTGCTTGGCGCGCTCGGGCGACAGTTCACGGAAATAGAGTCCTTGCAGGTGGCGCAACTTGGCCAGATCGAACACCGGACCGGCGACGTTGATGCGGTCGAGGTCAAAGAAGCCGATCATCTCGGCCAGCGGAAACTTTTCTAAACCGTCCGGATGCGAATGGCCGAGCAGGGCGAGGAAGTTGAGCAGCGCTTCGGGTAGAAAGCCCTGCGTCTGATACCACTTCAATGAGGTCGGATTCTTGCGCTTGCTGATCTTTGATTTGTCAGCGTTGCGCAGCAGGCCGACGTGCACGTATTCCGGCGGCGTGAAGCCGAGCTTTTCATTGAGCCAGATATGCTTGGGCAATGAATTGAGCCATTCCTCAGCGCGGATCACATGGGTGATCTTCATCAGATGATCATCGACCACGGCGGCCAAATGATAGGTCGGCCAGCCATCGCTCTTGAGCAGCACCTGATCGTCGATGTCCTTCCACGCCTTCACCACCGGCTGCTTGCGCAGGCGGTCTTTGTAGACGAATTCGCCTTCGATGGGCGTCTTCATGCGGATGACGTAGGCTTCACCGGCAGCGGCGCGCTTGAGGGCCTCGTTATGATCGTAGCCGCGATAACGCCGATCGTACATGATCGGCTCATTGGCAGCACGCTGACGGGCCTTCATGGACTCGAGCTCGCGCGCCGTGGCGAAGCAATAATAAGCGTCGCCCTGGGCGATCAGCTGATCGGCGTAGGTGCGGTACAGGCCCATTTTCACGCGTTCGCTCTGCACGTATGGGCCGTGCGCGCCACCGACATCCGGGCCCTCATCGTAGTTCAGCCCCAGCCACTTCATCGCCGCATAAATGTTCTGCGCCGACTCCTCGGTGCAGCGCGTCTGATCGGTGTCCTCGATGCGCAATACGAACTTCCCACCGTGGTGCTTGGCAAAGCAATAATTCATCAAGCCGATGTAGGCCGTGCCAACATGCGGGTCGCCAGTGGGGGAAGGAGCAATGCGGACGCGAACTGTCATGAGGGCGGGGAGGATCGCCCGCCACGGTGAAATGGGAAGCGCGTGTCTGCGGCGAGCTTCCGCGCCCGCGTGGGATCGGCGAGACCCAGAAGCTTCAATTAGATTGAATTAAGATAATAATACTATTAACACGGTAGATGTATGCCGGTCCGGCATGTTTTCTGCATTTCACAGCCGACTCTCAAGGAGCTCATCGATGCCTCGTTCACCACTTATTCCCTTATTTTCACGGGCTTTGCACCACTTACGTGCAAGCCGAGCGCAGGCTCTGCCTGTCGCGGAAATCGTCGAAATGGACGCTGAACGAGCTCGTTCACGTCGTAAATTTCTACAAGGCATCGCCGCCACCGGGGCGGCCCTGGCCCTGGCGCCGATGGCTCAAGCAAGTGACGATCTATTCAATTTTGCTGTCCTCGGAAAAAAACCGGTGGTTGCCATCATCGGCGGCGGTACTGCCGGACTGCACTGTGCCTACCGCCTCAAAAAGCAGGGCATCCGCGCTACCGTGTATGAGGCCACCGGCCGCACCGGCGGACGGATGTTTTCCAATCGCACGACATTTGCTGCCAGCGGCCAGACCTGTGAACTGGGCGGCGAGTTCATCGACACGTCGCACACCACCATGCGCAGGCTGGCGAAAGAATTCGACCTCACCCTCGAAGACAAGCGCAAGGACAAGCCCGGACTCACCGATCTGGTGGGACACTTCAATGGTTGCAACGTGCCCTACAGTGAGCTGCTGACGCTGTTCGCGCCGATTGCCGCGGCGATCGATGATTCGTTGGCAACGCTGACGGTACCCGACAACGGTATCACCTATGCCGATCCCAACGGTGGCGAATGGCTCGACAACCTGTCGTTGAAGCAGTGGTTCGATCGCGAAAACATCCACGGCGTCGGCCGCGAATTGCTGGAAACCGCGCACGTCATCGAGTGGGGCCTGGATGCCGATGTGATGAATGCCTATGACATGCTCGGCCTGATCTCGACCGCCACCAAAAAGATCGAAGTCTTTGGCGACAGCGATGAACGCTTCCATATCCACGGTGGCAACGATCTCATCCCGCGCAAATTGGCTGCGGGCATCGACGGACAGATCGAAACCGAACGCGTCCTGCAGTGCGTCACCCAACGTGCCGATGGCAGGTACGAAGTTGCCTTTGCCTGTGGCCGCGAAGTGGTGGCCGATCACGTGGTCAGCGCCATACCATTCAAATTGTTGCGCGAGGTCGAACTTAAAGTTGATCTACCGGAGCTCAAACGCGTGGCGATCAATGAATTGGGTTATGGGCAAAATAGTAAATGCATGACCGGCTACCACAGTCGTCCGTGGCGGGCACAAGGCTCGAATGGCGAATCATTTTCTGATCTGCCGTATCAAAATACCTGGGACACCACGCAGATGCAGGGCGGAGCGCATGGCATCCTCACCGAATATACCGGCGGCAGCATGGCCGTCGCTGCCGGTAACGGTTCGACCAGCGCTCATGCCGCCGAGTTCGTCAAGCAGATCAACCACGTGTATCCTGGTGCTGCCGCTGCCTATGACGGCAAAGCCATCCGCCAAGTATGGACGAAAATGCCCTTCAATCGTGCCTCGTATAGCGCCTACCTGGTCGGCCAATACGTCAAATTCGCCGGCACCGAAGGCGACCGTGTCGGCAATTTCCACTTCGCTGGCGAGCACACGGACTTCGACAATCAGGGCTACATGGAAGGCGCTGCCCGCAGCGGTGCACGCGTAGCCGATGAGATTCTCGCCCGCAGCATGGCCCTGCTTTCTGCTGCTGGATAAACCTTCTAAGAGGTTTTTTTCGGCATGCGGCCAGCGGTATTCACCCGCTGGCCATTTTTATTCTTGTGCCGTGCATGAAAATCTCGGCAGGCTGCACTTGCAGCCTGCCGAATGCCGGCTCAGATATACACCCATGCGTATCTGCCAATGCTGGGATGACGGTAACCTCGACGATATCCGTCTCGGTGACCTGTTGCGTAAACACGGCGCCACGGCGAGCTTCAATCTCAATCCCGGATTGATGCGCACCGAGCGCTATCACGGCTGGAATTACCGCGACACCACGGCGGTATGGAAGCTGTCGGCAAGCGAGGCACCGGCTGTGTATGCCGGCTTTGACATTGCCAACCACAGCCTCAGCCATCCGCATCTGACCAGCTCGAACGATGCCGATCTGCAGCGCGAAATCGTCGACGGTCGTGACCAGCTTGAACAACTGTTCCAAGTCGCCGTGCCCGGCTTCGCTTACCCGTATGGCGACCACGATGCGCGGGTCATGGCGGCGGTGCGCGCTGCCGGCCACACCTATGCGCGGACGTGCGTCACCGCACCTGATGTCCTCGCAGCACCTGACGCCATGGCGCAGCCGACCAGCCGCTTCCATCTTGCCGAGGATTTTTGGGCGGAGTTCGAACGCGTGCGCGCGGTTGACGGGGTGTTCTGGTTCTGGGGACACTCGTACGAGTTCATCGACGAAAATGATTGGGCCGCCTTCGACGCCAAGCTGACCCGCATCAATGCCACGCCGGGCATGGAATGGGTGCGCCTGCCGAGCCTCTTCGCCGGAGCGTAACTTAAGAGGCCATCGAAGCTCGAAGCTGATGACCACTTTAATAAAACAAAGCACCTGCATAAACAGGTGCTTCATTCAACTCGCATCTTAAGCAAAACGAATTATTGACTGAGAATCTTATCGCACGCCGTGCGGAAGCGGTCAGCGAGTTCGTCCATTCGTTCACGCGGGACGTGGCCGATGTCGCGCCACTTCTGCTGCAGCTCAATGACATCGTCTTTGAACCAGCGGGCGTTCTCCTGCTTTGACAGCTCTTCGACTTCGTTGATCAGGGCGTCCTTCTTCACCGCGTTTTCGGCACGCTGGGCATCCAGCTCAGCAAGGTACGGCTTGAGTACGGCATATACCCGATCACAGGCGGTGCGCCATTTGTCCCATATGCCATCGGCCTGGTCTTTCGGCACGTGGCCAACGGCCTTCCACGCCTGCTGCAGGCGCTTGATCTCGGGCATCAGGCTGTGCGGCGCGCGGCCGCCTTCGGCCTGGCTGGCGAGATCTTCAACCGCAACGATGAGCCCCAATTTTTTGGTCAGGTTCTCACCGTGCTCGGCATTACGCGCCGTCAGATGCAGACGGTGCTTGGCGAAATAGGCATCGCACACATCGCGGTAACCGCGCCACAGCTCGGCATCGTTTTCACGCGGCACCGGGCCGACAGCTTTCCACTCGGCCTGAATGACTTTGATGCGTTCATGGGCGGTGCGCTTGGCCAGCTGATCAGCCGGACTGCCGCTCATGCCGATGGTCTCGGTGGTGGTCAGGACCTGCAACTCGGCCAACAACGCCTGCTTGCTGGCGAGGTTGGTCAAGCGCTGGGCGTCAAGTTCGGCGAAGTACGGCCGACAGCGTTCGAACTGTGCATCGCAGGCGACCTTGAAACGGCCCCAGGCTTCCTGACCCTTGTCGCGCGGCAATGGCCCCAGTTGCTTCCACGCCTGATGCGCCTGCTTGATTCGGCTGGCGACCTCGGGCAGATCGCTGAGCTCGGCAATAGCGGAGACTTGAACGATCAAGGTTTCGGCATGAGCGAGATGGGTGAAACGTTCCCAATCCTCAGCCTCACGCGTGGCGTTGACCGGCATGAAAGCCTGGTCGAGGGCGGCACGAAAGCGCTCACGCAGCGGTTGCGACAATTCAAAGCGCACCGGGCCGACGGCCTTCCAGCGAGCTTGCACTTCCTTACAGGCGGTGGCATGCGGGGCGACCGCAGTCGGCTCGGGCATGGCGCCAAATGCCTCAGCGGCGGCAGCCAGGGCTTCGGCTTCAACGAGCAGGGCCTGCAGCACCTTGACCCGTTCGTGGGTCTGGTCTTCGCGCTGTTCACGGCGCTCCTTGCCGGCGTTCTTCCACGCCGCATAGGCGTCGGTGAAGCGCTTGCGACGCGGATCGCTGTCGCGCAGATCAGCCGTCAGGTTCGACCATTCCTTGTGCAGGTTCTGGAAACCAAACTTGGCTTCGCGGCCGCCGCCGATCAGGGCCTCGGCCTGTTCGCCGATGGCCACCAGGCGGGCTTCGGCCTCGGGGGTGAGGATGACTTCCGGACGTGGCG
>JAYVTR010000203.1:0-3562 GCA_043788625.1 Planctomycetota bacterium | reverse complement strand
TATATACTCAACGATCCACCGCCGTTGATTTTCTGCCAGCCAAAGGAGCGTCGCCACATAGATTCCCATCGCTATCACTGTGATTGCTATCATCCCGCGGAGTTCGGGATGATAGAGTTTCCGTAGTACAAGTGCGCAGACGAGCGCGAACCCACAAGCCGTGGACGTCATTGCCAATGGGTTGATAATGCGCACCCCGGGGAGGAGTTTTCTAACCACGAAGTAAGGAATGAATGACGGCAGCCACAAGGCCAGGTTTACCGCCACCGCTCCCCACAGACCAAAATAAATCACCAGGGGCGGCATCAACAGCCAGGAGATCGCGGCGCTCACACCCTGCAAAAGCAGCGTCAGGTCGGTGCGCCCTTTTCCCGAAAACACCGGCCAGACCAGACAGGCGAATGAACCCAACACCAGTCCTGGAAGAGCGATTATCCACACCAGCAATGGCAGCGAGGAGTATGCTGGCGGCAAGAACCGCTCGCACAGTGGCCCGATCAACAGCAGGATCGCCAGGAAAGCGATCTTATCGACTGCCGCACTCAACCACAGGCTGCGTTCGAACAAGCTCTTCTGCGCCTCGTCGGCACGGGCTACGAGCATCGGAAATAAAATGCGATTCAGCGCCAGGCCCAGAAACAGGAGTGGCGCACCGGCGATGAAAACTGCCCGATCCACCAGACCCACCGCGCCAAATCCTGCCAGCGATCCGAGCAAAATCGGCCCCGCCAGGACCCGCACCAAAGTCAAGATCGAGCCGCTGTGAAAACGCACGCCGAACCACCACATGGGCGCCATACCCGCCCACCCCGACCACTGTGGGACAAATTGCCACGTGCGCAGGCGCCGCGTCCACAACCAACCCAACAGCGCGCGCATGACCACGGCCAAGACGAAGCCCCAGGCGCCGCTCCCCAATCCACCCAATATCAAAGCGCCAATGAACAGCACCGCCGATTCGCAGATCTCCAACGTCGCACCGACTTTGAAATCAAGCCGGCGATCAGCATCGGCAATCGCCAAGAGACGTGCTGCCTGCAGCGGTGTCGCTAAAAGAATGCAGGCGATCATCGTCGGTATCCCCTGACCGCCACTGATGCACCACAACAACGCTGCTGTGGGTGCAATCACGGTCAGCAACAAACCGCACGTCGCGGACACCTCACTCTGCTGCAGCGTCCGACGATGGTGGATCGCTGCCACTCCTGCACCGAGATCCCCGGCCACCGCGCAGAGACTCGCCACCGCCATCAAGGCTGAGATGATGCCGATATCATGCAGCGTATAGATCTGCATCGCCCCGAGCTGGAATGCCAACATGAGCAGCCCGGAAATGGCAAAGCGGGCGAAGACCCAGGCGGGGCCTGATGGCATGAGCCGTGAGAGAATCGCCAACGCTCTCATCGTGACGCCGCTCCATCGAGCATTTTCAGTATGCCCCCTCACCACGCACCACCGTCTGTACGGTGCGCGCCAGAATCACGAAATCCAACCAGGGGCTCCAATTGTGCACGTAGAAGGCGTCCCAAGCGACGCGCTCTTCATAGGTCGTATGATTTCGTCCTGACACCTGCCATTGGCCGGTGATCCCCGGCCGGACACGCTTATAAAGTTCCCACTGCTCGCCATATTTACCGACCTCGGCCTGGGTAACCGGCCGCGGACCGACCAGGCTCATATCACCGCTCATGACATTCCACAGTTGCGGCAGCTCGTCGAGCGAGGTCTTGCGCAAAAAACGGCCGATCATGGTCACGCGCGGATCGACGCGCAGCTTATGGTCACGATCCCACTCGGCCTGCAGCAGTGGATCGGAAGCCAGCAAGCGCGTTAAAACGACGTCCGCGTCACGGCGCATGGTTCGGAATTTCCATGCCTTGAAAGGCATCGCATTACGACCGAGACGCAACTGGCCATAAAAAATCGGCCCGGGCGAAGACACATAGACCACGGTCATGAGTGCCAACAACAGTGGCGACGACACCACCAGCAACAGCCCTACCAACAGCAGGTCGATGGTGCGCTTCATGAACCGTCGGCTGGGGCGCAGCAGGCTCTGACGTAATTCCAAGGCCACTTGCCCACCGATGTCCTTGGCCTCGACCCACAACGAGGCGAACTCGCCCAGCCCCGGCACCACCAACACGGAAGGGAAATGCGGACCCAGCCGGCGCCACAGCATGCGTACCCGTTCAGGTGGAGCTCCAGGCATTGCCACCAGCAAGGTGGTGATGCCTGCCTGTGCCGCCGCCAATGCGGCGGGCTCCAGTGGGCCGACCACAGGAATACCGGAAATCAGGCTTCCATGTTTGGCGGGGTTATCATCAAGGGCTATGATCGGTCGCAGACCACGCGACGGCCAGCGCTGCAGGGATTGGATCACCCCTGCGGCGGTGATCCCCGCTCCCACCACCACCACCGGCACACCCCACCATGTGTAACGTGTGCACCATCCGCGCATCACCGCCCGCGCCAACGGCACCGTGATCCATGAAAAGGCCAAGGCCACCAAGACGGCGACACGCGAATAGGTTTCGAAACTGCGCAGGAAAAATGTTGCCGTCACCAGCATCGCAAAGGCCAAGGTGGTTGCGGTGCTCAGGCGACGCAGCTCTTCGGCGGGATGCGGCGGCGTGCGGGCATAGCCACGCGCCTGGGCGATAAACAGCACCACCAGAATCGGCAAGGGCCACCAAGCCAGCAATTGGTCTATGCGAAAAGTGCCACCCGTCACCAAACGCAAAGCGATGGCGCAAGCAGCGGCAACGGTGATTCCCAGCATGTCAGCAAAGACGATCAGGCCACTGGCCAAGAGTGGCCGAGATACCGCCACAGCGGCGCTCAGATCAATGGACAGTTGCGACCCAGCATCCATTTTAGTCTCGCTGGTGTTCATACGGCCGTCACAGCAGGCGGTGATAAAGACAGCGGGGTGAACATTCCGCTGGTCTGCCTGCTGGTCATCATCTGCAGCAATTCCTGGTGCAAGGCCTGATGGAAATGTTCAACGCTGAAACGTCGCGCATGGGCGCAAATGACCTCTGGCACAAAGGCGCTGCGACTTTCCTCAAAACGGTCTATGGCGGCGGAAAAAGCCGTCGAGGTCTGTTGCTCGACCAGGATTCCCGTCACGCCGTCGATCACCACATCGACACTGCCGCCGCTGGCATAGGCGATAACCGGCGTACCGCAGGCCATCGCCTCGACCATGGCAATGCCGAAGTCTTCTTCGGCAGCAAAGACGAAGGCGCGTGCGCTGCCAATCCGACGCACCAGCTCAGCTTTGGATATAAAGCCGGTGAAACGAATGTTTGGACCGGAAATCGCTACCAGGCGAGCATACTCGGGGCCGGTTCCAACCACCACCAAGGTGCGCTTAGGCATGCGGTTGAAGGCCTCGATAACGATATCGATACGCTTGTAGGGAACCAATCGCGACACCACGATAAAGTCGTGGCCCTTGTCGTGGTGCAGAGGGAACTCAGCCAGGTGCACAGGCGGATGGATCACTGCCGAATCGCGCCGGTAATAACGCGCAATACGCTCAGCGACAAAAGCTGAA
>JAYVTR010000202.1:0-10567 GCA_043788625.1 Planctomycetota bacterium | reverse complement strand
GGCGGTGGCCAGCGTAGCGATGGTGGCTCGACCACCTGGATCACGCCGCTGTTCCATCAGAGCCGCAGTGCCGATGGCCAGCTGAGCAGTCGCCATGTCCTCAATTGGTTCGAGGGCACGGATTGGCAGATGCTGTTTCCGCTGGCATATCGCGGTGGTCCCGCCGGCCAGCGCCATCTGGGGATTTTTCCGTTATTCTTCAGCGGTCCCGATTATTGGACGGTACCGCTGGTGCTGTCAGGCGGTGGCCAGCGTAGCGATGGTGGCTCGACTACCTGGATCACGCCGCTGTTCCATGTCAGCCACGCCGTCGACGGACACCGCGACGGGATGCATGCCCTGACCTGGTTCAGCAGTGATAGTGGCCACGCCTTCTTACCATTCTATTACGATTACGGCGCCGACGACGAGCACCACCAAGGCGTCTTTCCGCTGTGGTTCACTAGCTCCACCAGCACCATCGTGCCACCGCTGCTGAGCGGCCGCTGGCGCAGGGCAGATGGTGGCCACTCGACATGGATCACGCCATTATTCCACCACGGCAGCGATGTTGCCGGAGTCACTACCGATTGGCATGCGCTGAATGTCATCCATGCCGGCGATACGACGGTGATCGCACCCCTAGCGTGGCTCAGCGGCACTGCCGAGAACCGCGAGCGGGTGGTGCTGCCATTCTATTTCCAGGGTGACCAGCACCTGGTGATCGCGCCATTGTACTACCACACCAGCAGCCCCGAAGGCGACCATGCGGGGCTATTCCCATTGTGGTTCTCTGGCCCCGACTGGTGGACTGCACCGCTGGCGCTATCAGCAGGTTGGTCCGACGGCGAGCGTCGCACGACCATGCTCACGCCGCTGTACCACCGCACCACTGAGCACGGCGAGACACAAAACCTGCACCTGTTGACCTACCTCTCCTCGCGTGAAATGCAGGCCGTCGCGCCCTTGTATTGGCAATGGCGCACCGCCGCCGGCGGCCAGCGCACCGTCTTGGCCCCGCTGTGGTACCAGCACAGCGAAGCTGCTGGCGACTTCACCGCCACAGCCATGCCGCTGTTGTTTTCCTACCACCATGGCGCCGAACTCGATACGTCATTCGGTTATCAGCTGTTCCCGTTCATCGTGCAGAAATCCACCGACGGCCACGAATTCAACGCCTTGTGGCGATTCGTGCATGTACGGCAACAGCACGGCTCGACTGAAACCACTTTGTGGCCACTGTGGTGGTCAGAACATCGCGATCAGGTTCCTGCCAGTTGGCAGATCCTCGGCGGTCTGCTCGGTCGCGATTGCGACCGCGAGCAGCACACCAGTTTATCATACGCCGCCTGGGGCGCTGTGCGCTTCGGCGGCCGCACCTCCTACGCTACTCCATGAACCTGCGCATACTTTCCACTCTTTTCACCATCGTCATCCTCAGCGCCTGCGCCACCCGCGCCGAGCCGGACGCAGCATGGCGCCAACGCATGAGCGAAGGCGCCACCGCTACTGCTGCCGGCAACCAGGCCCAGGCCGAAGCCGCCTGGCGCAGCGCCCTCGACCTGGCCACCACCTTGCGTCCACAAGGGCCCGAGCATGCCGCCAGCCTGGCGGCACTCGCCAATTGCTTGGCAGCCCGCGGCGACGCCCAAGCCGAAAGTGTCTATCGCCAGGCGCTCAGCGCCTGCGCCGCGGTTTTCGGCACCGATGACCAAAACGCTGTAACCTGCCGTGATGGCTTGGCGCGTCTGCTGGTCGCGCGCCACGCCCTGACGGAGGCCGAGACGCTGTTGCGCGAAGCCCTCACCATCCGCGAGTGCACTCTGGGGCCCGAGCACGCTGATACCGCCTATAGCCGTGCCATGCTCGCCGATGTGCTGCGCGCTGCCGATCGTGGCGCTGACGCCGAGCCGCTCTATCGCCAGGCCCTGGCTACCTGGCAGACCTGCGGTGGAAACGCCATCAACCGCATCTCCGCCGAACACGGCCTGGCGCAGGTTTTGATGGCCAACCGCGACCTCGCCGGCGCCCGCCAGGCTTTGCAGCGGGCGCTGGCATTATGCGATGAGCACACCGCTCCAGCCCTGCATGTGCAACTGCTGGGTGAACTGGCGCTGGCCTGTGCCCACGACGGCGATCTACCCGCCGCCGAAGCCGCCGCCCGCGGGGCCCTGGCGCGCGCTGAAGCCGACACCAGCCCCCACACCGTCGAACTGGTGCCGCTCCTCGATGGCCTGACGCGCATCCTCGCCGCTGCCGGCCGCCACGATGAAGCCGATGCCACCGTCAGTCGTGCCATCGCGCTCAGTGGACAACATCCTGAGCAGCTCGCGCCCTTGCTCGCCTTACGAGTACAGGTGCTGGCCGCGGCCAAGCGCTGGCCGATCGCCATCGTCGCCAATACCCGCCTGCTGAGCATCCTTGAACGCAGTACCGGTACCGACAACCGCGACTATGTCGGCGCTCTCAATCAACTCATCGCCCTGCATACCGCCGCCGGTGCCTTCGCCCAGGCCGCCGAACTCAATCAACAGGCCATCGCCATCGTCGAGCGCACCCTCGGCAGCAAAGATCCCAACTTGGCCACCGCCCTGCGCAACGGCGCCGAACTGCTGCGCCGCGCTGGCAAGGCTGACGAGGCTACGCTCTACGAACTCCGGGCACAGGCGATTTCGCCGTAACGACTGCGTCAACCGCCGCCGACGTCATCCCAGGTCAGGTCGAACCGCGCCAGATATTTCTGTAGGCGGTCGGCATCGTTGGCAGTTTTGCGCTGTAGACGCGTGACCGCGAACAGGCTGCGGCCAGCTTCCGATAGCGAACGTGATTGGCGGCAGACGCGCACCACTTCATTCAGCTGGATGCGATCGAATTGATCGAGCGGCGCGCTCTTGGCACCACGCAGCTCATCCACCAGCGTACCGCTGGCCACCTCGTTTGAGGATGGATGATCCTGCCACTGCTCGCGTAAACGGGCGATTTCTTCGCCAACCAATAGCGCATCGATGCGGCCATTGCTGGCCAAGGTCGCCAGACGTGTTACGGCTGAGCCGAGATCGCGGAAATTTGCGCTCCAAGCGGCAGCGCTCGACTTGGCGAATTCCAGAAACAGGCGACGTGCTTCGCGGTTGAAGGTCACCTGCCGACCATGGTCGCGGGCAAAGCGCTGCAGTTCATAATCGAGATTGGGCTCGATGTCTTCACGTCGTTGCGCCAGGCCGGGCAGTATGAATGTCCACAGATCGATACGTGCGAGCAGGTCTTCGCGAAAAAGTCCGGCCCGTACTGCTGACCGCAGATCACGGTTTGAGCCAGCGATCAATTGGAAATCAGACAGTACCGATTTATCCGCCCCCATGGGCAGGAAGATCTTGTCCTCGACCGCCCGCAGCAGCATTGCCTGTTCATCAAGTCCGAGCTCACCGATTTCGTCGAGGAACAGTACTCCGTTATCAGCGCGCTTGAGCAGACCCTCCCGATCGGTGATGGCACCGGTGAAGGCTCCCTTGCGGTGGCCGAAAAGCGCCGAGCTGGCGGCGTCTCCCCGCACCGTCGCGCAATTGAGTTCGACGAATGCGCCATCGACCAGATTGCGCGCTTTTTTGAGTTCGAAGATGCGCCTTGCCAGAACTGTCTTGCCGGCGCCCGTCGGTCCACCCAAGAGGATCGGCGCACGCGTAGCTGCGGCCACCTGTTCAACCCGGCCAATCAATTGCGCAAAGGCAGCATTACGCGTCGGGATGCCGGCGGTCAGCACCGCCGCGCTAGCAGCCCGCTCACTAGCAAAGCGCGAGGCGAGCTTGTCATACTTTGAGAGGTCGAGGTCGATGATGGCATGCGTGCCGGTGAGCGTCCCCTGACCGTCGCCACCATCCCGTCGGCCCCCGGGGCCGCGCTTGTCGCCGGGCTGGGTTTGCACCAAGCGCGCCGGAAAACGCCGTGACTCCGTCAGCAGAAACAAACAGATCTGCGCGACGTGAGTGCCGGTGGTGATGTGCACCAAGTAATCCTCTTCGTCAGGCTTCCAATTGTAGCTGTCGGCAAAGCCCCACAGCGCACCGTAAACCTCCTCGAAGTCCCACGGATCGGTGAATTCGATATGCCGACCGTGCACCTCGGTGGTGGGCGAGACCTGGCGGATATCATCAGCGATGCCGGCAGCAAGGTTGTTGAAGCGCCGCTGGTGCAGCATCTCAAATCGGGTGATGAGCAAGTCATCTTGCTGATGCAGGCCAACCGTCGGCCGCCAACGCAGCCAACGTTTGAAGTCACGTCCGGCATCCAAGGTCGGCCCCAGCAGACCGATGGCGACAATTGGACGGCGCTTATTCATGGATCGAATATTAGAGATATGACTCGCCTACAAGCGAGTACTTGCCTATGCGTGACAGGGATCAGAATTTAATATAATTATCATATCTTATTATAAATAAATTATTTACGTAAAAAATACGGACTATTCCCTGGCTCTGGCACACCTAGCGCACTCATCCATTCATCACCCGCTTGGAGCGTACCGTGGCCAACCACCGCCTCTTTCAGACTCAGCCTGGCAGCCTGCTGCCAAAGACCGACGCCAGCAACGCCGCCGGAGGACGCGCGTATGCCTTGTCGCCCAAACGCGCCTTGGCGCAGTACGCCGCGACCGGCTGTCTGAACGGCACCTTCTATGCCACTGCCGAAGAGCAGCTCGACACCGTGCTGACTTTGGCCCAAGCGGTTGAACCCCTGTTTGTCGCTCAGATCGCCATCCATGCCCGTGAGGCCGGGCACATGAAGGACATGCCCGCACTGCTGCTGACGGTATTGGCTGTGCGCGATGTGCAGCTGTTCAAACGCATCTTCAATCGGGTGTGCACGAATGGCAAAATGGTGCGGACCTTCGTACAGATTTTGCGCTCGGGTGTCAGTGACCGCAAGTCGCTGGGCACGGCGCCCAAAAAGCTGGTGCAGGCATGGATGGAAAGCCTGCAGGACACCGACTTGTTGGCAGCAACCATCGGCAACGATCCGTCGTTCGCTGATCTGGTGCGGATGGTTCATCCCAAACCGGCAGATGCCACACGGCGGGCTTTCTATGCGTGGGTGATCGGCCGCGCGCATGATGCGGCCGCCTTGCCTGCCCGGGTGCAGGAATTCGAAGCGTGGAAGGCGGATCGTCGCCTGAGCGTGCCCGATGTGCCCTTTCAGTTGCTGACCAGCGCGCCTCTCGATGCCGCTGCCTGGTGCGCGATTGCCCGACAAGCGTCATGGCAAACCACCCGCATGCACCTGAACACCTTTGTACGTCACGGGGTGTTCGAGGTAGCGGGGATGGCCGAGCTGGTGGCCGGCCGCCTCGCAGATCCCGCGTCCATTGCCAAGGCCCGGGTCTTTCCGTATCAGCTGCTGATCGCCTATCAGCAAGCGGAGGTCGGGGTTCCCCTACTGGTCCGCGAGGCCCTCCAGGACGCCATGGAAATCGCCATTGCCAATGTGCCGGCCGTCGGCACGTCGTTGGTAGTATGTCCTGATGTGTCGGGCTCGATGCACTCGCCGATCACCGGACAACGCGGGACGGCAACCTCGGCGGTGCGCTGTGTGGATGTCGCGGCGTTGATGACGGCGACGATGCTGCGCCGCAATCCGCAGGCCGAGGTCTTACCGTTCAGCGATCGGGTCAACGAGGTAAGCCTCAACCCCCGCGATTCGGTACTGACTAACGCCAAGCTGCTGGCGGGATTGCCTTCGGGCGGTACCGACTGTTCGCTGCCGCTGGTTGAGCTAAATCGTCGCCAGGCGCACGTAAGCCTGGTCATCCTCGTATCCGACAACGAATCGTGGATTGACCGCAACCCGCAGGCGCGGGGGACGGCTCTGCTGCGTGAGTGGCAAATCTTGCGCGCACGCAACCCTGACGCCAAGCTGGTGTGCATCGATCTACAACCGAATGCCACCGTGCAGGCAATCGAACGCGATGACATCCTCAACATCGGTGGCTTCAGCGATGACGTGTTCGCCACCATCGCCACCTTTGCCAACGGACATCTCGATGCTGATCATTGGCTGGGAGTGATTGGCAAAACCCAGCTGTGATCACTTTCCCCGCTGACGTTTTACCGCCGCCACGGCAACGGGCATACCTGTACGCTCTTTTTCTAAACTGCGAATGCCGTTGTGATTACCTCTTAAAAAACTCACAGCACCTTTCGTCGCAGTCTTTTTAACCATTTTGTCACGAATGCTTGTGCAATTCCACGTGTCGTCGGTTCAAATCCGACCAGGTCCTAGCGGCCTGTAGCTCAGTTGTTAGAGCAGTCTCCGCCTTAAAAACGGTGTCCATTGCACAAATCTCGTCGTGGCTTGTCTTCACCCGGAATCACCATGTCCCATATGCCCCAGTACGAAACCATCACCGCTGCCGACTCCGTGCCGATCAAGGCCTGGGTGCGCGGTGTCGCTCTTGAAGATGCCGCTCGCGCCCAGCTGCTGAACGCCGCGCGCATGCCGTTCATCCACCACCACATGGCGGTGATGCCGGACGTGCACATGAGTATTGGCGCCACCATCGGCTCGGTCATCCCGACCATCGGTGCGATCATTCCAGCAGCGGTCGGCGTTGATATCGGTTGTGGGATGTGCGCCGTGCGCACTTCGCTGACCGCTGCTGATCTGCCCGAAAGCTTGCGCGCCGTGCGCGACGCCATCGAGCGGGCAGTACCGCATGGCCGGACCGATAATGGCGGTGCCAACGATCGTGGCGCTTGGCACGACCTGCCACCGCGCGTCACCAATTTATGGCAGCAGCATTTGGCGGCTGATTTTGCGCAGATTGGTGCCAAGTACCCGAAATTGTGCCGTGGCAACTCGGTGAACCACTTGGGGACGTTGGGCACCGGTAACCATTTCATCGAGGTCTGCCTCGATGAAAGCGCCCAGGTGTGGTTCATGCTGCACTCGGGTTCGCGTGGCGTGGGCAATCGGTTCGGTGAGCACTTCATTGGCATGGCTCGCGATGATTGCCGCCACGCCGGGGTCGATCTGCCTGATCGTGATCTGGCGTACTTCCGCGAAGGCACCGAGCATTTCAGCGAGTACACCACTGCCGTCACCTGGGCCCAGGCCTATGCTCGCATCAATCGCCAGATCATGCTTGAAAACGTCATTGCGGCGGTCGGCAAGGTGCCCGGCATCAAGCCCTTCACCTGCACCCTCGAAGCCGTCAACTGCCATCACAACTATGTGGCGGAAGAGCAGCATTTTGGCGAAAAAGTGTGGGTGACGCGCAAAGGTGCGGTCCGTGCCGGCGCTGGCGAAATGGGTATCATCCCCGGTTCGATGGGAGCGCGCAGCTACATCGTCCGCGGCAAGGGCAATCCCGAGTCATTCTGCTCGTGCAGCCATGGTGCCGGACGGGTGATGTCACGCACCAAGGCCAAGAAGCTGTTCACCCTCGCCGATCACGCCTTGGCCACGGCCGGCGTCGAATGCCGCAAGGACGCCGACGTCATCGACGAAACGCCGATGGCCTATAAAGACATCGACGCGGTGATGGCCGCGCAGAGCGATCTGGTGGACATCGTACACACCTTGAAACAGGTCGTCTGTGTGAAGGGATGATCACCATCGACGGTTCACTCGGCGAGGGCGGCGGGCAGATCCTGCGCACCTCGCTGGCTTTGGCAGCGATCACCGGCACGCCGGTGACCATCGAGCACATCCGCGCCAAGCGGCCCAAGCCGGGCCTGCAACGCCAGCATCTGATGGCGGTGCAAGCGGCAGCACAGGTGTGCAACGGCGAGTTAAGCGGCGCCGAATTGGGCAGCCGCACTATCACCTTTACCCCGCAGGCCCCCTGCGCTGGGAACTATGTATTCGATATCGGCTCGGCCGGCAGCACCACCCTCGTCTTGCAGACGGTGCTGCCAATACTGTTGCGCGCTGCGGGGCCTTCACACTTACGCATCAGCGGCGGCACGCACAACAGCATGGCACCTTCGATCGAGTTCTTGCAGGAGAGCTTTCTGCCGCAGTTGCATAGCTGTGGCGTCGATGCCAGCATTACCCTCGAGCGTCATGGCTTCTATCCCGCCGGCGGAGGCACTCTACTGGCTACCATCCAACCGTGGCTTGCACCCATCACCCTCGACCTGCAGCAGCGCGGCAAGCATCTCGGCCAGCAAGCCGCGGTGCTGCTGGCCAATTTGCCCGAACATATCGCCAGCCGCGAAGCGCAGACCGTGAAACACGGGCTGCATTGGAGCGAATCCGATGTCAGCGAGCACCACGTCAGCGCTGATGGCCCGGGCAACGCCATCGTCGCCCGTCTGCGCTACACCCAGGTCACCACCGTTTTCACCGCTTTCGGTGAACTGCGCAAGGCGGCCGAGCAGGTGGCACTGGACTGCGTTAAGCAGGTGAAACGTTACACCAAGCACAGCGCTCCGGTGTGCGAGCATCTGGCTGATCAGCTGCTGCTGCCGCTGGCACTGGGGGCCGGTGGGTGCTTCCGCACGCATACCCCGAGCCAGCACACACACACCAACGCCACCATCATCGCCGGCTTTCTGGGCGATGTTGTCAAGATGGTCGACGATGCAGAGGGTACCCTGATCAGCGTGCGTGGGCTGCAGCCAGAGCCGAAATGAGGACCGAGAAAAAATCACGCTTGGCCGTGGTTGCCCTCCTCATCCTTAGTGTGCTCACGCTCAGTGGACGGTGGTACCGCAGCCATCAACCGCGTCCGACGGCGATTATACCGCAGCCGTCATCAGCAGCCCCTGTCGTGAAATAATCGATTAAAAAGGTCACATGCACCAGTCTCTTCTCGCCGCTCTTCCCGCCGCCTGGGAGCCCCTTGTCAATACTGACATCTATGTACTCGACCAGATCCTGCGTGGGCGTATTCGCTCGGGCATGCGCGTGCTCGATGTCGGATGCGGCACTGGTCGCAATCTCCCAGCGTTGTTGGCGGCGGGGTGTGCCGTCAGCGGTATCGACAACCAAGCCCAGGCGATAGCAACTGCCCGCGAGCTGGTCTGCGATCTCCAAGCTCAGGCGCACCTCATGGTCGCCGATATCGAAGATATGGCGTTTGCGCCGGCGGGCTTCGATGTGGTCATCATCAATGCCGTTTTGCATTTTGCGCCAGACGCCACCGCCTTTGCCCGCTGGACAGATGCCTGTTGGCGACAACTGGCCCCTGGCGGTCTTTTCCTGGCTCGTCTATCGACCCGCATCGGTCTGCCCAACGTTCGGCCTGCCGGCTTCACCTACCTTGCCACCGAGGCGGACTTGATCGCCTGCGAACAACGCTGGCAGGCGCAACGAGTGGATCCGCTCAAGACCACCTTGGTCGAACGCCTGCGGACCATGACCACCTGGGCGCTGACGACGACACCGGTTACCGGCGGAGCCATCCCTCGTGAGTGACCTCACCAGTCGACCATGGATTATCGCCAAGGGCGTGATGTTCGCTGTCATCCTCCTCATGTCTGGTGCGGGTGTGATGATCCATGAAGACCGCTGCTATCGATTCTGCCTACTGCTGACCTGTCTGTGGAGCGCGTGCCGATTTTATTATTTCCTCTTTTATGTTCTTGAACGCTACGTCGGCATCGACGGTCGCTATGCCGGCATCATCGACCTTTGCCAACGCCTGTGGAGGCAAAGAAAATCTTGAGCTTTAGACTATTGTTGATGATGCTTGTACCTATGGGGCTAGCTGCCAGCGATGTTTCTGCCATTTCCATTCATCACTTAGCAGACAGTGAAATTGTGATGATTGGTGTACCTGTTGGTTGGACGTCCGCCATCGTCTCCGCTGCCGAACACGAGCGATTTGTCGAACAGGCGCAGCAGATAACTATCAACGGTGGCTACTTCGACGCCCTAGGACAACCCGACGCGCTGCTCATCAATGACAAAACCCAAACCGGTCGTTTGCGCCATGATCCGCCTTATAGCGGCTTTGTGTGGGCAGATGCCAGTGGAGCCGTGCACATTGCCAGCACCACTCCACTTGCCGCCAGGTGGGCCATCCAATCCGGACCGGTGCTGGTGGATGAAGGACGCGTCGCCATCAATCGCAGCACAAGTGTCGCGCAACGATCAGTCATCGCTCTTCGCCGTGGTCAGGTCTTCATCATTCGCAGCGATAAGTTAGGTCTCAAAGAATTAGCCGAAGACCTCGTCACGGCGTCTATCGACATGGCGATCAATCTGGACGGCGGCCCGTCGAGCACGCTGCAGGCACGCGTCATGGACGCACACATCGAACGCCCAGGTACCGCCAAGATCCCATATTTTCTAGGGTTTACGCCGCCGTCCCCATGAAATGAATTACTCACGTCTTAACCGCATCACAGCAAGGTCTGGTGGCGTCTCAGCAGCGGCGGGTATACGTGCCCCTCCTTGAGATGTCACGCGGGTGCGCGCAGAAATCGGATGATCATGACGCAAGTCGGTTTAAGTGCAGATGGCAACAGCATTGTCCTGCATAAATTTCTCGGCGGCATTGCCCTGCCTCTCGAAAAGGCGCCGGCCAAGTCACATGATGCAACCGCCAAGCGCGCCACGCTGTTGGTGATCGATACCGAAACCACTGGCC
>JAYVTR010000201.1:0-5522 GCA_043788625.1 Planctomycetota bacterium | reverse complement strand
ACGGCCGCGCCAGATAACGCCGAGGCCTATGTGGTGCTCGGTGATGCCCAACTGCGCCTGGAACAGTGGGGCGCGGCCGCCGACGCCCTGCAGCGCGCCAAAGAGCTCGGCGCTAAAGATCGCAGCCTCATCTTCAACCTTGCCATCGCCTGGCAGCAGCTCGGCAAAAAAACCGAGTCGCAGGCCCTGCTAGCCAATTTCACCGCTACCACTCCCAACGAGCAGGTCACCTTAGGCATGAGTGCCTACCGCTCGGGCAACTGGTTGCTGGCGGTCCGTCTGCTGCAAGGCGTCGCCGATCAACTTGAGGATGCGACCGCCAAAGGTGCCACCTGGCGTTTCATCGGCCACGCTTGTAGTCACGTCGCTGAAAGCAGCAGCGGTGATGAGCGCGAAGCCGCTCTCGATTCAGCGCAAACCGCTTACCGCACGGCCGGTGATCTGTTCGATTACAACGCTCGGCGTTTCTACCTCAGCCTGGCCGCCGCTCGCTCGCCGGAACACGCTTATGCCGCTGCCTGGCAATGCATCCATTGGGACGCGTTAAATTTATCCGCCTGGGGCGTAGCTGTGGGCGCCTATGGCCCCGCAAAAACCGCTGGACTCGGATTAAGCGGCATGGCCAAGCATGCGCCTGTGCACCTCGCTCTATGGAGTGCGCTGGTGTTGATCCCATTGGTATTTTTCGGCCTTGGCTTGCGGCAACGCCCAAACGGCAGAAGCAGCAACACGGCAGCGGTAGCATCGCGCAGTCGGGCGACCAGGACGCCATCATCCCCGGGATCATCAGCGCCAAGCCGCACCACCACCCGGGCGCCGGCACCGCCACCACGGCTACCAACGCGCCCCACCCCCCGGCCCGAGATCAACGCCAAGGACGAGACCGCTGAGATCGTCTACAAGCAGTCACTCATGAAGCAAAAAGCCGAGACGGTTGCCGTCCGCACGCCCCTGCCGCAGCGCGCACCCCTGCCAGGAGGCAAACCCGGGGCGGTGCCGCTCGCCAAACCCGGAGCCCGGCGCGCGACACAACTGCCAGCAGCGGCCGCCGATCAAACCTTGATCCCCAGCACCAGCCCAGATCTTCCCGGGCAGGCGCTTGAGCGCCGCCGTCCGTGACCAACCCCGGAGCTGTGGCGCTCATCATTCCAGCGGCAGGTAGCGGTAGTCGCTTTGGCGGTGAACTGCCGAAACAGTTGGTGCCGCTCGCCGGCCGGCCGGTGTTGGCGCGCACCTTGGAAGCCTTTGCCGGTCTCGTCGACCGCGCCTGGCTGGCGGTGAATCCAGCGTGGTATGACGAGGTCGCCGCCATCGCTGCCGCCGCGCCATTTCCTTGTATCGTCGTGGACGGCGGCGCCACTCGCCAGGACAGCGTTGATGCCGCGCTGACCGCCGTCGATGCCGGCTGTGACCGCGTCTTGGTGCATGATGCGGTACGGCCTTTGGTGCCCCGCCGCTGCATCAGAGATTGTCTGGCGGCCTTGGCCGTGACTCCCGGAGCCGTCGTCGCCGTGCCCTGCGCCTCTACTATCAAGCGCGCTACGCCCGAACTCACGATTGCCGCTACGGTTCCCCGCGAACAGCTGTGGCTGGCGCAAACTCCGCAAGGTTTCCAGCGTCTGGCTGGCTTGACGGCTTTTGCCGCTGCCCGCCGCGATGGCTTTCTCGGTACCGATGACGTGCAATTGCTCGAGCGTCTGGGACTAGTGGTGACCCTGGTCACTGGCGATGCCTGCAATCTCAAATTGACCACTCCTGATGATCTGGCACTGGCTGAGGCCCTGCTGCATGCGAGACGCTAGTCGTTTCACGCAAGGTGCTAGCAGGTGCGACTTCTCATTCGGCGCTCCTTGCCCACTCGGCGTCCGCCCCACACTCTGCCGCCCATGGCTATTTCGGATACAGACGTTCGCCACCTGGCGAAGCTCGCCAACCTAACCCTCGATGATGCGGCGATCACGCGCATGCGCGGGCAGCTCGAAGCCATCGTCGGCTATGTCGAGCAGTTGAGCGAGGTCGACACCAACGGCGTCGAACCGATCGCCAATGTGTCGGGCCTGGTCAACGTCACCCGCCCCGATGCCGCCGGCAGCATGCTGTCGAGCCCGCAAGTGCTCGGCAATGCGCCGCAGAAAAATGAAGTCGCCATCCTGGTGCCAAAAGTCGTGGAGCGCTGAGATGACTATCACTCGTCCTACAAATCGTACTGCCATGCAGATTGCCGCGGCCGTAAATGCCGGCGAATCAGCCACCGTTGCCGTCCAGGCGGCGCTGCTCAAGGCCAAGGCCGACACCCTCAACGCCATCATCGGCGTGCACGAGGTCCGTGCCCTGGCTGCCGCGGCGCGCGTCGATGCGCGGATAAAAGCCGGCGAACGCCTGCCGCTGGCCGGCGTGCCGATTGCCATCAAGGATAATCTGCTGGCCGAAGGTCTGCCAGCGACGGCGTGCTCGCGCATGCTCACCGGTTTCGTCTCGCCCTATACCGGCACCGCTGTTGGTCGCCTGGAAGCTGCCGGCGCGATCATCGTCGCCACCACCAACATGGACGAGTTCGCCATGGGCTCGTCGAACGAGACCTCGGCGCACGGGCCGGTGAAAAACCCCGTCGATCCGGCGCGCATTCCCGGTGGCAGCTCGGGTGGCAGTGCCGCCGCTGTTGCCGCCGGCATCGTGCCCCTGGCGTTGGGCTCGGACACTGGCGGCTCGATCCGCCAGCCGGCCAGCTTGTGCGGTGTCGTCGGCCTCAAGCCGACCTATGGCACCATCAGCCGCTATGGCCTGATCGCATTTGGTTCAAGCCTTGACCAGATCGGTCCGCTGACCACCACCGTCGCCGATGCAGCGCTGGCCCTACGCCTGATGGCCGGCCATGACACCCAGGATTCGACCACCGCCCAGCGCGACCATGCCGGACTAAACGTCAACTTCAGCGATCCCTTGGCTTCACTCAAAGGTCTGCGCGTTGGCTATGTCGCCGCCCACGAGGCCGGCCTTGCCGCTGGCGTGAAAGCACGTCTGGACGTCGCCAAGCAGCGCCTCAGCGCCGCCGGCGCGATCCTGGTGCCGGTGACTCTAGCGCATGAGCGCTATGCCATCGCCGTGTACTATATCCTGGCTACCGGTGAGGCCTCATCGAACCTGTCGCGCTTCGACGGTGTGCGCTATGGCCATCGTACACCGAATCCGCAAACGCTTGGCGAAGTTTATGGCAAGTCGCGTGCCGAAGGCTTTGGCGCCGAAGTCCAACGCCGTATCATGCTCGGTACCTATGTGCTGTCGACCGGCTATTACGACGCCTATTACAAGAAGGCCCAGCAGGTCCGCCGCAAAATCTGTGACGACTACGCCGCCGCCTTCACCACCTGTGATGTCTTGCTGGGGCCGGTAAGTCCGACCACCGCCTTCAAGTCTGGTGAAAAGACCGCTGATCCATTGCAGATGTACCTGTCTGACATTTTCACCATCGCCACCAATCTGGCAGGCGTGCCTGGCATCAGCGTGCCTTTCGGCACTGATGAACAGGGCCTGCCGGTGGGCATGCAGTTCCAAGCGCCGATGTGGGCCGATGGGGCGATGATGACGGCTGCCGATGGGCTAGCCCAGCTGGCGTAAGTCGGCTAAAAATTAGGTGATGTGTAAAAAACACAGGTGTGATCCAGCTGCAAGGCGCACGATGCGACGGAATGGCAACGCCGTTTCGAGCCTCACGCAACGCCGCAGATGTGCTGCACCTGGGCTAGCCCAGCTGGCGTAAGTCGACTAAAAATTAGGTAATGTGTAAAAAACGCAGGTGTGGCCCGGCTGCAAGGCGCACGATGCGACGGAATGGCAACGCCATTTCGAGCCTCGTGCAACGCCGCAGATGGGCTGCACCTGCGATTTTTACGGCACAGCGCCGAGCACGGCGGCCATGGCTGGCGCACCGGGTGCCAACGACACTGGCCCGTGAGCGAGAACCTGGCCGTCGCTGAGTTCGGCCCGGGGCGTGGTCATGAGCAGTCCGCCACGCACCAACTGCACATCTGTGAGGACAATAATCGATCGACCAGGCGGTACGTCGGCGGTCGCCGCGCTGCCACTCACCGGCAATCCGCGCATCATGCCGGTCAGGTACACCGGCCCCTGGAGGGTCACGCTGGGGCGCTTATCGGCGTCGCCTTCGGCGTGAAAATGGCCCGTGGGAGCATAAATCCACACCTCGCCATCGCTGAGGGGGCGACGGATCTGCACCGGAACCATCTGCATATCGTGAAAGGACGCGTCCACTTGATGCACGGCAGCGGTACGCACGACCGTGGGCGCCTGGTTGTGCTGACGGGCCTGGCGATCCCACAGGCGGAACACCACCGGGCCGCGTACGCCGGGCTCTTGTGCCTCTTCCTGCACGCCACAACTGGCCAACAGGCCTGCCAGGGGAATCATAAAAGCAAGCCGCTGCATGGTGCTGAATCGTGTCCACGGCGGCGTTGAGTCTACCCTCAGCCGGGTCACAGGTCGGACGATTGACCCCGGTCCAGTGGGCGACACACTCCGCCCTCCCATTAAGCACCCTTGTCGACTAGACCGGAGCGATCGTGAGCGAGATTAAGAATAAGGTTATCGATATCATTGCTGACCGGCTGAGCCGTGACAAAGCGACGATCACCGAAGCCAGCAACATCGTCGCCGATCTCGGCGCCGATAGCCTCGACATCGCAGAGATCATGATGGATCTGGAAGATGCCTTCGGCGTAAAGCTCGAAGACGACCAGGAAGTCAAGACCATCGGCGACGTCATCAAGGTCATCGAAGCCAAGACCAAGAAGTAAGCGGTTAGCCGCTGCTGATGCCGTCGTCTCGGTTGCTACCGGACGACGGTTTTTTTCTATTTCCGGACAGCACCTGTGCGGCTGCCTGGATCCATCTTTATCAGGAATTCTTCCTATGGCTCGTCGCGTCGTCGTCACCGGTATGGGCGTATTGGCCTGCAACGGCCGCGATACAGCTAGCTTTTGGGAGGCCCTCAAAGCCGGCCGTCACGGCATCAGCGCGCTGACCCACATCAATGTGGAAAAGCACAAGACCAAGTTCGGCGGCCAGGTGAACGTCAACAACCTCGATCTGGCGACGGCGTTGGGCGACCCCAAGGGCGCGCGGCGCAAAGACCGCTTCGTGCTGTTGGCGCTGACCGCCGCCGCCGAAGCCATGAAGTCGAGCGGCCTGGATTTCAAGAACTGGGCCGATCCATTTCGCGTCGCGACCATCGTCGGCTCGGGCATCGGCGGCCTGCAGACCATTGAAGACGAAGTCAAAGTCATGACCGATCGCGGGCCGCACCGCGTCAGTCCGTTCCTGGTTCCCAAGATGATCGTCGACAGCGCTGCTGGCGACATCTCGATCGCTTATGGCGCCAAGGGCCCCAACTACTCGATCACCACCGCTTGCGCCACCGGCAGCCACTGCATCGGTGCGGCGTTCCATCACATTCGCCACGGCCAATGCGATATCGCCATCAGCGGCGGCGCCGAAGCCCCGATCAC
>JAYVTR010000200.1:0-8240 GCA_043788625.1 Planctomycetota bacterium | reverse complement strand
TCGCTGGGCACGATCGATGACGCCGAAGAGGGTATCCGCGTCTTCGATGCATTCAGTGCCGGCCCCGGCATCACCACCTTCCTGTAAGAGAGACCCTCCATGAGCGCCTACACCGTCATCAAACGCGAGACCATCGCACAAGGCACCGATCCGATGAAGTGGGGCTCGCTGTCGTGGCTCGCCAGCACCGCCCTTACCGGCACCACCGGACTCACCATCGGTCGGGTGGTGATCAAGGCCGGAGCGAGCAATCCGCGGCATTCCCATCCCAACTGCGAAGAAATCCTCTACCTGCTGGCCGGCGAGATCGAGCATTCGATCGGCGACGACGTGGTCCATCTGCGCGCAGGCGATGCGTTGGTGGTACGCGCGGATGTCTTCCACAATGCGGTGAGCATCGGCCAAGTCGACGCTGACATGATGGTCATCTTCTCGTCGGGCGACCGCCAGTTTACACCAGAAGTGGCCAAGCTATCGGCGTGAATCAGGGACGACCGTCGCGCCCGGCGAACACCCCGAGGTAGCGGACCACCGCGGTAATCGGCTCCAAGTCGTGGTCCTCCTCGGCGTCGAAACCCAGACTGTCACCAGCATGCAACTCGAAGTGGCGGCTGCCGACGCGGTAGCGCATCGAACCCTCAAGCACGTGGACGAACTCCTCGCCAGCGTGGTGCAGGGCTCCGGCCTTCACCTTGCCGCGTCGGGCGGTGAAGAGATAGGCCTGCATGCGTGAACCGGGCTTCGCGCCAGCCAAGGCGAGGAAGCGGTAGCCCTTGTCGGTAGCGGTCATCGCCTGGTCGCCAGCGGCGCTGGCCGGCACATAAGTGACGGTGTCTGGCGCCTTGTCGCTGAGCAGCGTGGCGACGTCGGTGCCGAGCGCCTGGGCGATACGCGTGAGGGTGGCGATCGGCGGCACCGAACGACCGGTTTCAAACTTGCTCAGCAGGCTGCGCGTGCAGTCGCAGCGCTGAGCGATCTCCTCAAGCGTCCGTCCCAGCTGGCGCCGGATGCGCCGCAGACGCGGTCCGAGGTCATTCACAGTGATGTCATTCTGTTCACGCGTGTTTCAGTACGGCCAAGTCAGCGGTCTGTCAATCAACCGCATCGCCAGCGATCCTACTGGGTAAACTGCAGCTCACCCCAATACCCCGGTTCGAGCTTCAGTTCGAAAACCGAATCATCGACGATGCCGGTGTGCTGGTTCGACCAGTAGGTGCGCAGCCGCGTGCGGTCGCCGCTGGCGCCGCCGTGAGTTACGCCGAAATCACCGTGCAGGGTCTTAGCGCTGCCCGGAGTGAGGCCGAGCTCGGTCAGGGGCACCGCAGCTTCGATCAGGTAGCCCTTGCCGGGATCCAGAGTCACCGTGATCCGCGCCTCGATGCGATCGACGAAATCCATGGCATAGGATTTGACGATGCCCGAGCTGAAGGTGCGGGGATGCTTCACCGCCGAGATCTTGCGGTAGAGCATCGCCGTCGGCTTGCCCTGGAAGTTGCCGATCGACAGGCGCAGGTCACCCGCCGCCGCTTCGCCACGTCCGGCAGCGGCCGTCGGATCAGTGCCAAGCTGGAAGTCGACGGTGTCACCGCTCAAGTAGAGCTGTGTCGCGTCGGTCGCACCGTTGACCCATGGCGTGTGGTCGGTGACCTGCCAGGCGAGGAAAAGGTTGGATCCATCCCAGGCGCAGGCGGTGCGTACGGCAGCGTCATCCTGCTTGCGGAAGGACAGCGCGGTTACCCCAGGGAAGTCGGCATCCAGCTTGCCGGTAAAGGTCGGCGTCACGTGCGGCACCACGACACGGGCGGTGCCGAGACTGGCTTGAAGATAGCCCTCGCGGAAGCCGCGGGCTTTGGCCAGATCGCCCTCGGCGATGCGCAGCGTGCCGCCGGGCAGTGCACGTACCGAGTCCAGGCCGGTGACTTCGATATTCCAAAAACCCGTCTTGCCGGCCTGCACGAAAATCCGGCCATCGGTGGTCTGCGTCATCGAGCCGCCGAAATCCTCACCGCCAAGCCCGGCGGGGATGCGATCGAGGCTGACCCCGGGAAGGGCCTTTTCCGGCCACGCCACGCGCATCGGATCGGGCTCGAACAGCCGAGCGAGGTAGAAGCCTTTTTCAGTCAGCAGATGCCATTCACCAAAGTTGGTGGTAATGGCCCACATCGCACCCACCGGCTTCGGTAAATTGGCCGTACCGCAGATGTCGAAGGCGCCACGGATCAGGCCCGATGCGGCGGCCCCGGCCATGTGCGAACCATGCACGCCGGTGAAGTTGTTGGGATAGCTCCAGGCGCGTTTGCCACTGGCGAGGTCATAGCAGTCGAAGGTGCTGTTCACCTGATTGTAAACGCCATTGTACAGCACCCGCCCGGCGGCCGGATTGCCCATGCCGCGCTGCGCACCCATACCGCCGCGATTGCTGAGATCGTCTGGCGCTGGCAGGCGAACCGCTTTGGTAAGATCGTATTCTGGCGCTCCGCACGCCGTGTAACCGGTGACCCGTATCTGGTAGGCGCTGCCGTAGAATGACAGGTCCGACGCCATGGGCATGGCCCAGCCGGTGATCCAGCCGTTAAGGTCGAGTTCGGTGGTGTGCGATTCGCCGGCTTGCTCAAGCCCGTCGCCGTTGGCATCAGCCCACACGGTGATGCCTTTCGCTTCCTTGGTCGGGGCTTTGATGCGCGTGCGCAGACGGAAGTCGGCGTCGCCGAGGCGTTCAAAGATCAGCACATCGCCCGACCACCATTGCGGGGCCACCGCCAGATAGAGCCTGCCGTTGGTACCGCTACCGAAGCGCGCGTTTTCCATGCCCTCGTGAGTGATGACGCCAAGGCAGCTCGCAAGCCCGCTCACCGGATCCAAGCGCCATTCGCAGCCTTGCCCGACCATCAGCAGCGGGTCGCGGGGATTGATGACCCCACCGAGCGCCCCGTAGGTGGTTGGGCCGAACAGCTCGCGGACGAAGACGCCCGTTTTGCCGTTCCAGACGCTGAAGCGTTTAGGCAGCATATCCATCTCAGCAACCCACAACTGACCTGACGCATCGACGGTCAGATCGTGGATGTACGCCATGCCGTCTTTGGTCCAGGCTCCGCTCATCGCCCGGCCACCAGCACGGCCGATGGTGCGCAGCGGCTTGCCGGCGGCACTGAACACCGTGACTTGATTCGCTGGTGCGCCGAGCCCGACGTAGACGTCGCCAGCATGGTCGACGGCCAGAGCGACCGCGGCGCTGAGGCCAGATACCACCGGGCGGGTGGCGCCGGTGAGCGGATCAAGCGCGAGCACGCTGGTGCCGCCGACGAGTGCATACACGGTGCCATCCGCACCTGATTTCAACGACAACGGCGCGGGAACAGTGAAGCGCCCAAGCAGTTTGCCGGTGCGCGCATCGAGCGCGGCGACGAGGTTTTCTTTGGCGAAGCCGAGCAGCAGGCGATCGCCGGCAATGGTCATGGCATTGGCCTCTTCAGGCTTGACCTTCTCATCCTGGCTCCACAGGTCCTTGACCCACAGATCAGTGCTCGTGGTGCCTTCCCACGCTTGATGCACGCCGTCTTTTGCTGACAGGCGGTAAAGATTTCCCTTCCAGTTCATCACGTACAGACCGGCGGGGCCGCTGGCGAACAGCTCTGCCCCGGCCATGCCATTGCGACTGTTGCGCCAGCGCACCTGGCCTTGCAGATCGCAGGCGACGACCGCTTTGCCGGCTTCCGCACCGCTCCAGCCGAGGAGGACGCCATCGTCCGTCGCCAAGCACGCATCGGGCATGCCATGGTCGCCGCCCCAGTTAGCGGTCGGAGATGAATCCCACGGCGCGCTACCGGCATTGGCGGCCCAGCCGCGCAGGGCGAGGTGTACGCCATCGTGGCGGATGGCCTCGAAGCGGTAGGTTCCCGCGGCCACGGGCTCACCGGGTTGCCGCCAGTTGGGGGTGGTGAGGCCGTCCCACTGCACGGTGTGCGGTCCCTTGGCGAAAAAATCAGCAGTCAGCAATTGGCGAACCACCATGCCCTGCGCATCCATGATGTTGAGGCTGACGTAGCCGTCCTCAGGCATGCTGAAGGCGACCGGCACGAAGCCCGGCCGCTCACTCGTCTTCACCAGTCCGCTCCAATCGATTTCGGGTTTTCCGTCGACCAGATGCACCGGGAATTCACGCGCATCAGAGAGCCGCACCGCGCGCGGCGCCTGCTTGCCGTGCGCCTGCACCACCGCTTCACCCCAGCATTTATCGGCCATGAAAGTGAAGACGCGATCGATGTTCACGCCCGGACGGAAGCAGTCCTTCAGACTCAGCCGGCCGTGACCGACGCTGAAGTTCGGTTCCATGGTGGTGATGAAACCCGCCCCCGGCTTGGGCGCGACGCCATCGGCTGTCAGCAGCTTCCACGGCAGGGCGATTTCCTGGCTGTAGCCCTTGCCATCGGCATCGACGTGAAAAGCCTGCTTGGCGCCCGCGCCCTTCATGTCCTTGCCAGCCGGCCCCCAGGGCTTGCCCTCGACATCGAATTGCAGCACATCGGCACCGTCGGCGCCCTTCCAGCAATTCACCACCGTCTTCTGCTGCTGCGGTGTGCCTTGGTTGAACAGCAGGCGGATCTGCAGGCAATCGCCATCCCAGCCATAATTGGCAATGGTCTGGCCGGCGTTGTTGAGCGGCGTCGCGTCGATCCAGCGGGTGAGGATGTAGAGGTTGTCTGCGTCAGCCATGGCGTGGATCCACGCCGCATATTGGCCACGCTGGTTCTCGCAATCGTTGCAGGCGAAGTTGCCGCCGCTGAGATCCCAATCGGCAAAGGTCCCATCCACCGTTACGACCCCCGGCACCGGCATTACCAGCAGGCCGTGGTTCTCGGTTTCGGTCGCTGCCAGGAAGATGGAAACAGCGAGCAAGGCGGGAATCGCAAGCAGACGAAGACGCATAGAGAAGTCCAAACAGGAGGAAAGGTAATGAGTGGGATAAACAAACCGCCTCATGGTGCGTCGCCGAACTGCCAGCGGCCCCACAGCAACGGCATTAGCCGCGCCTCTGATGGCACATCGGCAGTCATGGCGGTGGCTTTGTTCGACCAGTAGCAGCGCTGCATGGTCTGAAACCCGTTACCGCGCAAGATGCCGATATCGGCCTTGATCATCTTCCCGGCGACCGGCTTCAAGCCGAGCAGGGCCAGTGGCACCGACAACTCGAAGGTGCCGTCCTTGCCGGCGAGCTGCACCTGCTCATCGACCCTGGTGACGGTATCCATGCTGATCGACGAGACGGGCGAGGTGAAGGCGACCTTCTCGCCGGTGTGGCCCGGCACCACCGGCCGGTAGAGTACCGCCACCAGCTTGCCTTCGACCTGCGTCACCAGCAGGCGGCAGTCGCCGGCCACTGGTTCTGGGCGGTTGGGATCTGCCGCAGGATCAGTACCGATCATCAGATCGAGGCACCCGCCGAACTTGAACAGCGTCTGCCAAGTGGTTCCGGCATTGCGTAACAAGCCACCATCACCGGTGCGCCACGCGGCATAGAGACGATCGCCCGCGACGGTCACCGCCCCGGCGATGATATCGAGGCGACTGCCCCAATCGCCCATCTGCACCTGGCGGCGGTCGATCGTCGCCCAATCGGCGCCACGCCAATCGGCGAGATCGCCATCGACAGTCGGGGCTGAGGTGCGTAGCGCCACCTGCAACGTCCCGCCGCCGGCTTCACGCTGGCGCTTGACCTCTTGATCGATGGTCCAGCGGGCAGCTTGCGCCAGTTGCGGCGCGCTCACCGTCAGCGTCGTCGCCGGTACGCGCTTGCAGCTCTCCAGGCCTCCGATGGCGACGATGCAGCTATTGGAGACCAGGGTCAGCGCCCCATCGCGGCCCTGAGTCATGGTTGGCCAGAAATTCTCCTGACCGATGGTGGTGTCCTCAAGATGCATGCCGCGCTGTGCCTGCGGCATCGCCCAACCTGAGGCCGTGCGGCAGTCCTTAAACAGCGTGGCGAGGAACAGGCCGTCGCTGGAGAAAACATAGACGGTACCCTGGTTGCCGTTTACCGCCCAGCACCAGCCGATATCGGAACCGCTGGGCTTGAACTGCGGGCCGATGACTCGCGTGGTGCCGACCAGCTCGCCCGGTCGCTCAGGTACCGGCGCCGTGTGCGAGGGGTGCAGACCGGGCCACAGGCTGGGATAGGTCCAGCGCAGCACGCCATCCTTGGCGCCGCTCAGCGACGACTGCACAGGGAACGGTTCCGGCGGGGTAGTCAGCACCGTCCACCCATCAGCGCACACCAGGGTGTTGCCACCACCAGAGGTATTGGGCACGCGCCCACCGGGTACCAGGGACTTCGCTGTAGCAGCATCATAGAGCGGCACGCCGGCGGCGTCGAAGCCCGACGGCTTGAGGAACAGCGAAGTCGCCGTCGCCAGCGAGAGATCCGCTTGGACGGTGACGCCACCAACCTCGTCCTTGGCGAAGCTGACCTCATCGGCGCTGACCGCGCCGTCGTGATTGCGATCGCTCCATACGAAGAACAACGCGGCGCTGAAATCGCTGCCGGCTGGTAAACGCGCGCGGAACGCCGCTGACGCCTCGGCCCTGCCGGGGATCTCGATGCTGCCGCCATTGGGCAGATCGAGATCAACGGTTGCATCAGTGCGAGTGAACTTCAGCTGGTCGAGGTTATTTCCATTGTGGTACTCGCCACGCAGGCCGCCGGGCGCCGTGGAGCCTGCGGGGATCATCTGCGCCGCCGGGATGATCGTCTTCGGCAGGCCAGCGGCAGACCACAACAAGTGGATGGCGGCGCCGCCCGAGCCCTGGAACCATTCCAGACGGATGTCCACCGGCTTGCCGACGGTGAGATTGACGACACCGGTCTCTTCGAGCGGTCCGTGGCCGGTCCAATTGTCGATCAGCTGCTTGCCATCAACCCACAGGCGTACGCCGTCATCGCTGACGGTGTGAAAGGTCACCACACCGCTGACCGTCGGCACGACCTTGCCGGTCCAACGTACCGACAAGCTGCTGAGCTGATGCTGGAAGGGCTCGGCAACCGGCCCCCAATACTGAGCGCGTCCGGCGCAGGCGATCGGCTTGGCCACGCCGTTGACGTACTGGAAGATGCCGACCACCCCGGCCCCGCCCGTGGGATTACTGTTGTAGGTGTTGGTGAGGTACTCGCGGCCATCGACATGCAGGATGCGCTCTGGCGCCGGGCCGACATCGAGACCGCCGCGCCACACAATGTTCTTCACCGCGTCGGTACCGGCCTTGCGATCGAGCGCCAGCTCCATGCCGCTGTAGAATAGGCGGGTGCCGTCCTCGGGATCGATGCTGCCGCCGCAGCCGTACTGCGCCGGGCCGTAGAACGCGCGGTCGAGGCTGCCGTCCGGCTTCCACACGCTGACCCGCTTGGGCTGAAAGTCGGACTCAGCGACCCACAGCCGGCCACTGGCGTCGAGCGCCATGCCCACCGGCTGGTTCATGTGCAATGGATCATACGCGCCAACCGCCGGCGCGCCGGGTTTGCCGATGGCGCGCACCTGGGCGCCACCGTCGATGGCGAACACCTTCACCTGGTGGCTCTTCCCCTGGTCGCTGACGTAGATGCTTTTGGCATCGGCGCACACGCCCTTGGGATCCTCGAGGCCGGTGACGATCGGCTTGGCCGCGAGATCACTGAAGCCGGCGGCCGGGCCGTAGACGTGCAGCTCGTGCATCGACCAGAAGGCACCGGTATCGGCACCAGTTGAGACCACGCGCAGGTAGCGGCCCTGCACGGCTGGGAAACTCACCTCCGTATTACCCGCGACGCCAGCGGCGGCAGCCACCGGTTTGCCCCATGCGGTGCCATCGTCGCTGACCTGGATCTCGAATTTGCGTGGGAAATCTCCACCTGAACGGCGCCCATCCATGAGCACGCGGCCGATTGCCTGCTGGCGCCCGAGGTCGATCTGGAACCAGTCGCCCGGAACCTGCGGATGGCCGGTGTCCCAACGGCTGTCGTCCTTGCCGTCGATGGCGTTCGCCGCGTTGCCTGAGCTGGCGCTGGCGACCCAGCCGGTGCGCTCGAATGACTTGCCGAGGAAGCGTTCAATCAGGTCGGCAGGCAACACGGCGCGCAGCAAGCGCGTTCCGGACAGCACGAGCAAGCGTCCTTGGTCATCGAAAGCCACTCCACGCGGATCAGCAACGGGCACCTGACCAAGCACCCGTCCCATCGCGACGTCGACCATCAACACGCTGTTGAGCTTGGG
>JAYVTR010000199.1:0-12975 GCA_043788625.1 Planctomycetota bacterium | reverse complement strand
CCCCGCGTACGTCTACGACGACCACGCCATGCACAACGTGGTCGTGCTCGGCGAGCTGCTCGCCGTGGCCGTGCTGCTGATGTGTCTGATGTTCGTCATGGTCGACATCGGTCGCCCCGATCGCTTCTGGCACCTGATGCCTGGCATTGGGCGTTTCAACTGGCCATTGAGCATGCTCACCTGGGATGTGTTGGTGTTGAATGGCTACCTCGCTTTGAATCTACATATCTGCGGTTATCTGTTGTATCAGCGTTACCTGGGACGACCGGTAAATCCGCGCTGGTATATGCCGTTTGTATTCACCAGCATTGTCTGGGCCTTCAGCATCCACACCGTCACGGCCTTCTTGTACTGCGGCTTGGGTGGGCGGCCTTTCTGGAACTCGGCAGTGTTAGCGCCGCGCTTTTTGGCCAGTGCTTTCGTTGCTGGTCCATCGTTCATCATTGTCGCCTTATTTGCGATTCGCCGCTTTGGGGGCTTTCCCATCAGCGATAAGCCGATTGGTTTATTAGTACGCATCATCCGCATCACCTGTTTGCTAAATCTGTTCCTCTTCATGTGTGAAGTCTTCACTATTCTCTACACCGGCGCCAACCATGCGGCCGCGTTGCGCTACCTGATGATCGGCCTGCATGGTCATCATGCTCTCGTGCCGTGGATCTGGTCGGCCCTGACTCTCAATGCTATCGCCGCAGTGTTGTTTTTGCTGCCATCGACCTTACGTCGGCCGCGGCTGCTGATCGCCGCCTGCGTCATGACCTTCATAGGAATCTGGATTGAAAAGGGCATGGGCTTGATAATTCCCGGATTCATCCCCAGCACTTTGGGTGAAATCGTTGAATATCATCCGACCATCACCGAATGGAAGATCGTCGCCGGCATCTGGGCCACCGGTTTGTTGGTGTACACGGCATTGTTGAAGATCGCCTTGCCTATTTTACGTCGTCCGCTGGCAGAATGAAGTCGAAGCACCAAAGGACCACGATTGAACTTTGCGCTTACCAGTCCATGCGCACTCCCAGCACGATCGCGAGCACCAGCAAAGCCAGGAATGGAATTTCGGCCAAGCCGATGACCTTGGGAGTTACCGGTTGCTGGATTGCCCGCGTCAGCCGCAGGCAACGGCCGGTGAGGACAATGAAATAACCAACCAGTAGCAGCGGTGCGCTATGGATGAAGTGCGCTGCGATGGCGCCCGCCAGGGCCGCGAGATGACCCGCCAGGGCATGTTTGGCCCAGCGGCTGTTCGGTTGCCGGCGAGCACGCACCAAGGGCGTGATGGCAATTAGGTAGCAGATGATGGCGCCGACCAAAATTTCTGGTGCCGTCAATGGTTTGGTGGCGACGATGCCACCGCCAACCAAGGCCAGGGCTACCCCACCGACCAAGACACTCGCTGTATCGTGACGCTGACTGCCGACGGTGCAGATCACTTGCAGCACAGCTAGGCAGGTAGCGCCAGCCAGCCACGGCCAGGCGTCAGGGGCCCACCATAAGGCCAGACCCCAGGCACTAGCGGCAATCGCTGCAAGGATGAGGGCGACTGGCCACAGGCGGACACCGCTGAGAGCGAGATGAGCAGCATGACGGGCGATCACGCCGACAATCATCCCAAGAACGATTAGTACCCCAGCGACTGTTGGCGCGAGGCCCATGCCACCTGCTACGGCGAGCGCTAAAAAACCCCACGCGCCATGTTCAGGCGGAATGAGTCGGCGAAGTTTTTTCGGCAACATGGGGAGGGCTGCGTTTGGGTTGATAGACACAGGTGGGATCGGCGGCCAGGGGATCGCCGGTAAGGCCATAGGCCCGGCTGCGACTGCCACCACAGATATGATTAAATTCACAATAACCGCATTTGCCGTCGAGCTTGCTGGGCGTACGTAGATCACGGAACAGCGGATGGTCACGATAGACGGTGACGGCATCGTCGACGCGGACATTGCCGCAAAAGAATGGCAGAAATCCAGAGGGATGCAGGTTACCGGTATGCGAAACGAATAGGAATCCCTTGCCGTCGTTGACGCCGCCCGGAGCCCGCAGGCCGGCGCGTTCAACAACCGGCAGCCCACGACGTTGGCGCTCTTGCGCGAGTACGCGGTAAAACGGTTGGCCGGCGGTAGTCTTGATGGCGAAGGGGGTACAAGCATTCAGGGCCAGGTTGGCCAAGGCCCGATAGGCTTTTTCATGCTCACTTGGGGACAATAGGTGACTGCCTTGGGCTCGGCCCGTGGGCACCAGGAAAAACACCGACCACAAATCGACCTCTGCCCATTCAGCGATTTTGGCCAGTTCGGGAATGCGCGCGACATTGCCGGTGTGGATCGAGGAATTGATCTGGCGCGACAGGCCCAATTCGCGGGCCCAGTCGAGGGCTTGCATGGTGCGGGTGAAGGTATTGGGCACGCCGCGAAAGGTGTCGTGTTCGAGCGGAGTCGGGCCATCGAGTGACAAGGCCACGCGCGACAATCCAGCCCTCTGCAGATTATAGAGCGCCGCCCGCGTCAAGCGCGGCGTCGCTGAAGGCGTGAGGGCCATGCGCAGGCCCATTGCCGAGCCAGCGGCAATCAGTTCTTGCAGATCTGGCCGTTCCAAAGGATCGCCCCCTGTCAGAACCACCAGCAACGGACCAAAGCCGTCACGCAAACGCCGCAATAGGGCGAGGCCCTCGGTGGTGGTGAGTTCGTTGGCATCGCGATGTGTTTGGGCTTCAGCTCGGCAATGCTTGCAGGCTAAGCCGCAGGCGCGGGTGACTTCCCAGATGACCAAGAAAGGGGCTTGGTCGAATGATGGGGGGATGAGGGGCGGCATGGGTGCTTCCAAGGTCAACGACTGATGGCCAAAAGATCATCAATCACCGCGTCGGCGTCGTATTTCGGCCCAAATCTGCCGATGCTGGCGAGATCGTCGCCGGCGGTGATCAATGCCAGTTCAACTTCGTCTTCGCCAAGACCAGTGGCATGCGCATGTCCGGCGGCGGCGAGCAAGCCGTGGCACAGGCAACGGCGGCCAGCGGTTTCGGCGGCGTCCCCGCCCTTGGCGATGAAGTGCTCGACAGCCTCCGAGGCACAGCGCCAGCCAATGCCACCATCAGGCCTGGCAAAGGCCTCACGCAGATAACCCGCCGAGCACGTCCGCCGGACGCGGATGCTGGCATCGCGACCACCTTCACTACCGGCAGCGGGTACCAGCTTGAATGGAAATCCGGTAGGCGAAGCGCGGCCATCGGTAAGCACCGGTATCGTCGCCGCCTGTTCACGTACCATCTGGCGCAAATGTGCAGCCATGCCCGATTGCTCGCAAAAAGCAAAGGCGGTACCGATCTGCACGCCGGCGGCGCCGAGGCTGCGCGCATCGGCGAGGGCGGCGGCGCTGGCTTTGCCACCGGCCAGCCAGAATGGCAGGCCGGTGGCACGGATGCGCGCCAAGTCGGGCACATCGCGCGGGCCGTACAACGGCGTGCCGGTGGCGTCCATGGCTCCACCACGCGGTGGTGCATTGTGGCCGCCAGCGGTGGGGCCTTCGACGATGAAGCCATCAATGCCCCCCGAGCGCGCCAAAGAGATCGCCAGCACATCGGAGGAAATGACCGCAAAAAAAAGCGGATGTTTCAAGCACGGAAAAACCGTCATCAGCGCTTGCGGGTCGAATACAGCTGCCAGAGCTTCGCCACCGGCAACCGGGATGCGCAAGGTCGCCGCTTCGTGGCGCGACAAGTGCGCAAGGTGTCCGGGAATTTCACGGGGGATTCCGGCGCCCATCAAGACCACGTCGACGCTACCCAAGAGAGCGCCATACAGCACCGGCAGCGTTGGCGCGCGAATTTTCTCGAGCAGGTTGATGCCTACCAGACCACCGTTGGCGGCCTGACGTTTGGCCAACCACACTTCGGCGAAGGCGGCGCAGACGGTGAGTTCCAATAATTCCCGTGACGGGGCGTGGCTGAAGAGTTGCAGCGGCCGGTATTGCCCAGGCCCCGGCAGACCCTGGGCACGGAACCACGTAGTTTGCACACGCCTCGCGAGTTGCTGATCGGGAAAAGCGGCGAGCGCCTCGCGCATGTGGCCGTCACGGTCGGCTTCTTGCAGGCGGCATGCCAGCAATCGTTCGATGGCGGTGCCCGAAACCACGCCCATTTGCCCTTTACTGGCGACCCGACCCGCCAATTGCCATGAAGACACGCCCATGCCCATGCCGCCTTGGATAATGGGTGGAAGGCTGGCGGGTGGATGTTGGGCGCCGGACATGAAATTCTCCGTAGTGATAAGTGATGGTGGAATTTTATCAGTAGACATCAAGATGTTTTTATCCTTATATTAGGTTACCAGGTCTTTTTATGCTATATCATTGGGGTTTCCGCACGTATCGGCAGCATCTTGAAGCTCGATTTCCCGGCCAGCGGTTGCGAAAGCTATGCCTGCAGGCGGGATTGAGCTGCCCGAATCTGGACGGAACCGTGGCACGTGGTGGGTGCGCCTTTTGTGATAATACCGCCTTTGCCCCGGGCGTGCAGGCGGGGGGCGATCTGCGCCAACAGTGGGATCGCGGGCGTTTGGCATTACGCCGGCGACATCGTCTGGTAGATGGTTTCATCGGTTATTTCCAATCCTTTACCAATACCCATGCAACGGTGACACGGCTTCAGCAGCTTTACGGCGAGATCGCCGCGCAATTGCCGGAATGCTGCGGCCTCAGTATCGGCACCCGCCCGGATGCGTTGCCCGAAGCGGTGGTGGCATTTCTTGAACAATTGGCGCAGCGAACGTTTCTGACCGTCGAAATCGGTTTGCAAAGCGATCGTGATAGCGTGTTGCAGGCGTTAAATAGGGGCCATGACGTGGCCTGTTTTCTCGATGCGATGAAGCGCACCAATGAACGTGGTTTTGAGCGCTGCGTGCATGTGATTCTCGGCTTGCCCGGCGAAGGCCCTGACGCGCCGGAGCGGCTCGGCGACCTTTTAGCCGGCTTGGCTATTGAATCAGTTAAGATCCACAACCTACATGCGGTACGCGGAACGGCCTGGGGTCGGGCTTTTACCAGCGGGGCTCTGGTGATGCCCACTCGCACGCAGCATGTCGAGGCCGTGGCTCGCCTCCTGCGGCGGTTGCGATCCGATCAAGCCGTGCAAAGAGTCGTCGCGGATGCCCCGGATAAACTACTTTTGAGTGGCCGCTGGTGTCAGGATAAACAAGATTTTCTGGCGCGATTGCGCTATCACGTTCATAGGGATACCGCCTCACCGAAGACCCAGTCGCTCACCTAAGCGTTGCAGATTACTGGGCGTAAGTCCCAGATCGCGAGCCGTGGCGGCCCAGTTACCTTGACGTTGCGTCAAGGTGGCAATGACCTGTTGGCGCGTAAAGGCATCAAGCCGTTTGCGCAGCGGACCTTCGCCCGGGGTGCTGATGGCGGTGACAGCGGTGCTCGGTGCCGTCATGGCGACATCACCGAGGTCAAGATGCTGCGTAGTGACAATCACCGGTGCATGATGGTTACTGCGTTTGCCACCGCCGGTGGCACGCAGCAGGGCGCGCATCAGCACATGTTCGAGTTCGCGCACGTTGCCCGGCCAAGAGTATGCTTGTAAAGCAGCGCGGGCGGTCGCATCCAGGCGCACGCTGCCGCAGCCCAGGCGCACGCCTTCGCGATCCAGGATGTGGCCGACCAGTAAAGGGATGTCATCAGGTCGTTCACGCAGCGGTGCGACCGCGAGCGGATACACCGATAGGCGGTGGAACAAGTCAGTGCGGAAACGGCCGCCGACTTGTTCGACCTGTAGATCGCGGTTGGTCGCGGCAATGACCCGTACATCGACTTTCAGCATGGTGTCGGAGCCGACTCGTTGGATTTCGCCTTGCTGCAGTGCGCGTAATAGTTTGGCCTGGATCGACAGCGGCAATTCACCGATTTCATCGAGGAACAGGCTGCCGCCGTCAGCGATTTCAAATTTACCAGCACGGTCGGCGGTGGCGCCGGTGAAGGCTCCGCGCACGTGGCCGAAGAGTTCGCTTTCGGCGATCGATTCGGGCAGGGCCGCACAGTTGACCTGCACCAGGGGTTCGTCGCAGCGCCGTGAGGCGGCATGCAGTGCTGTGGCCACCAGCTCTTTGCCGACGCCGGTTTCGCCGGTGATGAGCACGGTCAGATCCGAGCTTGCCACCAGGTCGATTTCCTGGCGCAGGCGCTGCATGGCCGGACTGGTGCCGAGTAATTCGCCCCCACGGCGTTGACGGTCATCATGCACCAGATGCTTGAGCACCAGATTGCGTCGCCGCGAGGTGTGCTCCAAGGCTTCGATCAGGCCGGCGGTGTGCAGGCTGGCGGCGGCTACCGCCGCCAGGGTGGCGACAGTTTCATCGCTTAAGGCATCGAAGGCGTGCGGGTCACGCGAGTCGACGGTGAGCACGCCGATGACGTCGTTGCCCACCGTCAACGGACAGCCCATGCACGCGTGCACCCGGGCGCAGGCGTGGGCATCGGCCAGCATCAATCCGTCATAGGGATCCGCCAATTGACTGTCCGGCGGAAAACGCAGCGGCCCGGCATGCTGCAGAATCAGCTCCAGACGAGGATTTGCGGCAATCGGCAAACGCCGGCCGGCCAGATCCGGCACCAGGCCGGAGAAAACCACCGGCACCAGGTCGTCGCCGTCGCGCCGCAGCAGGGCTGCCGCCTCACAGGGGATGACGCGCTCGATCACCGCCATCAAGCGATGATAGCGATCGTGGCCGGCCAAGCCGGCGGTTAGCTCACAGGCCAGATTCAACAGGTCGATCTTAGTAAACATGGACGCACCATCATTTTGAGCATCAATACTCAAGATGAATATGAATACTCATGCTCAATTTGAGTATTTATTTGTAAAAAAGGCGATTTTACCGGTAAAAATACATGGATCGCGGTGTGCTTACGAATCAAGTATAATACGAGGTTTTTTATGTCATGTACCCACGACCTGCCACCGATTGATCTGAATAGAGTCACAGCCACCACCATTTTGTCGGGCGAGCACCGAGTGATCCTGCAAGTGCTCGAGGTACTTGAGCAGGTGGCCCTGGTGGCCCTGCACGAACAGAAGATCCCGCTCAACCATGCCGAAAAGGTTCTCGAGGTCTTAACCCGTTTTGCCGATCACTGCCATCATGGCAAAGAAGAGCAGGTGCTCTTTCCCATGCTCGAATCCATCGCTCCCGGTTTTGGCCCGATAAAGGTCATGCTGGGCGAACATGTCCAAGGCCGGGCGGCGATCCAGGCCATGCAGGCCGCCGTCACCAACGGCGATGCGCTGAACTTTTCGATAGCCGCCAACAGCTATGTCGAATTACTGCGCGAGCACATTTATAAGGAAGACAACATCCTCTTCCGTCTTGCCGAACAGATGTTGTCGCCCGCCCAGCATGAGGCGATTCTCGACTCGTATCGTCGTCTCGAACACGACGACCTGGGTGATGGCACGCATGAACGTCTGTTGGGCATCGCTGATACCCTGGCCAGGGACTACGGCATCGCCCGCGCCAGTGAGGATCCGCACATCATGACTTTGCTTACCGCCATCTGTGGCTGCAAAAAACCCGGCCATCCCTCGAAGAAATCAAACCAAGCATGAGCACCGTCATTCCCCAACCGGCCATATGGCGTGAGCCAGCCGCCGCCCTGCGTTTCCTGGCGGCGAAAGTAGCACGGGTGCACGGCCCCGGCCATCCGGATGCCGCCATCCTCGCTGAAGTCGTCAATACCCTGGTCGATACGCCGACGGCGGATCGTGCCGCTCAGGCCGCACTGGCGCGGCGCATGCGGGAACTGACCGGCGATTTCCATCCCTGGCCGGGTGCGTGCGCCTCGGTACATCAGTTGTTCCTGGGCTTGAAAGCCGTGACCGCCGACTTGCCTTCAGCGGCGGAAATCGAGCCATCATGAATCGTCGATTGTGGTGGTTTTTAGCGTTCACGGTCGGTAGCACTTTCTTGCTGCTGGGATTTTTCGGCCGCGAGGTCTATCGCCAGGCTCCGCCGTTGCCCAATGCCGTGAAGGTTGGCGAGCGGGTGCTGTTCACCCAGGACGATATCCTCACCGGGCAACAGGTTTACCAGTCGATCGGTGGTCAGCAGGTGGGCACAGTGTGGGGACATGGGGCTTATGTCGCACCGGACTGGTCAGCCGACCAGTTGCATCGCGAAATCACCGGTTTGCTTGAATTGTGGGCGCAGCGCGATGCGCACATAGCGTATGCTGATCTGGGCGATGAAGCGCAAGCCGGCCTGCGTCAGCGGGTCAAGCGCACCATGCGCACCAACACCTGGGATGCGCAGACGGGTAATGTCAGCGTGTCTCCTGATCGGGCGCAAGTGATGGCGCAGATCGCCGAACATTACCAGGCACTCTTCGGTGACAGCATGGAGCCGTCGGTGATCAAGCTGCGTGAGGCGTACGCCCTGCAGGATCACGCCATTCACGATGCGACGCGGCGGACCCAGCTGACGGCGTTCTTCTGGTGGACGGCCTGGAGTTGCGGCACCAACCGCCTCGACAACACCGTCACCTATACCAACAATTGGCCGCATGAACCGTTGATCGGCAATGTGCCTTCCAGTGCCAATCTTTTATGGTCGCTGATCTCCATCGTCGTGCTGCTCTCGGCGATTGGCGGTCTGGTCTATTGGCAGGCTTATAACCACGAGCCTGATCTCTTGAAACCGCCCAGCCATGATCCGCTTGATGGGGTGGTTATGACGCCATCGATGAAAGTGATGGCGGCTTATGGTACGGCGGTGATCGCCCTCTTCCTCCTGCAGATCGTCTTCGGTATCATCACCGCCCATTATGGCGTCGAAGGGCGGAGCTTTTACGGCTTCAATCTCTCAGAATGGCTGCCGTATGCGGTGACGCGCACCTGGCATATCCAGTTGGGGATCTTCTGGATCGCCACGGCCTTCCTCGCTGCCGGTCTGTTCCTAGCGCCGATCGTCGGTGGCCGTGAACCGCGTTTCCAGGCCGCTGGTGTGTGGTTCCTGCTGGTCTGCCTGGTGGTGATCGTGGTCGGCAGCCTGGCCGGCGAGTGGAGTTCGATCATGCAGCACATGGGCCTGAACACCGGCTTCTGGTTTGGCCATCAGGGCTATGAGTACGTGGATCTCGGGCGCTTCTGGCAGCTGTTCCTGATCGTCGGCCTGGTCTTGTGGCTGGTGCTGATGATCCGTGGCCTGTGGCCGGCACTCACGGCTCAGGTGGCGGCGGGCGATGTCGAAGGCCACAACCGCAAACAGCTGTTGAGCCTGTTTGTCGGCTCAACTGCCGCGATCGCGCTGTTCTATGGCGCCGGTTTGTTCTACGGCGCGCGGACGCACCTGTCGGTGATGGAATATTGGCGCTGGTGGGTGGTGCATCTGTGGGTCGAAGGTTTCTTCGAGGTCTTCGCCACGGTGGCTATCGCCTTCATCTTCACCCGCCTCGGCCTGGTCAGTGCGAAAACCGCCAATCGCGGAGTGTTGTTTGCGACGGCGATCTTCCTGCTCGGTGGCATCCCAGGAACCTTCCATCACCTGTACTTCAGTGGCACGCCGGTGTCGATAATGGCCATCGGCGCGGTGTTCTCTGCGCTCGAAGTGGTGCCCCTGGTGCTGATCGGACACGAGGCGTGGAAGAATCGGCAATTGGGCTTGGCTGCGCCGTGGGCCGCCAATTACCGCTGGCCGATCACCTGCTTCATGGCCGTGGCGTTTTGGAACCTGGTCGGAGCGGGGATCTTCGGTTTCCTCATCAATCCGCCGATTAGCCTGTATTACCTGCAGGGCCTCAACACCACCCCGGTGCATGCCCACACCGCCTTGTTCGGGGTCTATGGCATGCTGTCGATCGGCATGGTGCTGTTCATCTTCCGCCGTCTGACCGCCGGCAAGGTATGGCGAGATGGTGCACTGCACTTCTCATTCTGGGCGATGAACATCGGCTTGGGTCTGATGATCGTCTTGTCGCTGCTGCCGGTCGGTTTGTGGCAAGCGCATGAGAGCATCGAAGTCGGCTTGTGGTCGGCGCGTTCAGCCGAGTTCATGCAGCAGGACCTTATGCAGACCCTGCGCTGGATGCGGGTGATTGGCGATACCATCTTCGCCCTCGGCGGGGCGGCCTTGGCGTGGTTCTGCTTCGGCCTGTGGACCGGGTGGTCGATCAAGCGCACCTGAAAAAAAGCCCCGTTTACGGTCTCGTGAACGGGGCTGTCTCCCGACACTTAGGATTGTCGCTAAGCGGCCATCCAAAGTGTCGGGAGGCAGATGATCAGCAAATGGCACGGAGAGTGGCAATTTTACAGCGATTCAGGCCACCGACCTAGCGACAAGCCTGTCGATGTGAGGGTAAGATCAATATCGATGCGGCTGACCATGGCCGCAGCAGCTATCCGGTATGTATGTAAAGAACGCCACATCGAGGGCTCACCTGCCGTCCCGATCAACGTTCGTTGTGCCCGATCGAAGCGCGCGAGATCTAGACAGGTCAGATCAGCAGCGAGTATCAAGTTGGCTGCCGACTGAACTTCAGGTTGGAACAACTTTAATTCCTGCAGCATCCCGAGCATGCGATCTATCACCGTTTCAGGATCGTGATCAAGGAGACTCAGGAGCGATAGCACTTCATAATGAGACGGCTGCAATATACCTTCGCGTGATTCCAGATGGCTTTTTAATGCTCGGTAGCGCGCAACAGCAACATCGGGGCTGAGGCCTGACAATGGTAAAAGATTAGCCGCAGTTTGCAGATGTTCACCACGTGCCAGTCCCGATTCATGCAGCAATTGGTAACAGGCCTCGGCGCGGGTTACCACCTCTATAGCAGAGCCGTGACATTGGGCGAGGGCGGCGCACGCGGGAAGATCATCGCCACCAGTCAGCCACCAATGAAAACGTTTCATGGCCAGATAGATTTCTTTAAGGCGCTCGGCCTCCAGAATTGTGCAACCAGCGTGCGCGGGGGCGATCATCAAGATGAGCACCGTCATATCGTGATGGAAGCCGGAACTGCGCAGGCCGACCTGTTGCAGCAGAGCCGCAATGCGCCCATGCTCAGCAAGGAAATCATAGACCATGATATGATGCTCTATGAGCATCGCCGCAATGACGAAGCGCTGGGGCGAATCGAGATCTTGATACCACCTAGCGTGACTAGCTAGCGCCTCTCCCAGGACGCGTATGCGCTTTGCGAGATGGATTGGATCATCCGGCGAGAGCACCGCAATCTGAGCAGCAATGCGAAGCCAGAAATCATTTACCCAGCTTTCGCGCTCTGGTTCCAATACCGCGATGATGGCACGATAGCGTTCCATAGGGGTTACTGAATGAAGATTGTGAAAATGCATGAAGAATTCCTTAAGGTAGTTGTCATTTACAAAATGATAAAGCCAGCATAGCGCTTAGGAGCGAGAGACTGCTTAAAGTATCTGCGACCGTGGGCAGCTACACTCGGGGCATAACGGCGAATTGACCACGTGTGGTCCGATTTTGAACTGACGCGAGGTGCATGAAATTGTCTTCATGGTACCAAAGCGGATGAAATTGCGGGTGTGTCTTTCATGCCCGTCGAGATTGCCCCCGTGCGTAACGTTAGATGTGATGAAGCGTTGGGCACCCACTTCTCACCATCGTCACGCGCGATGCCGGGAAGCTGCGTTAGCTGTTGACTCACGTCGACCGTCAGGTGACCGAGAAGAAGCACTACGTTCAGACACACACTTCCACAGGGGTCTGAGTTCAATAATGAGACATCTCTGATATCGACCTCACACGCTTGCTTGCACATATGCGAGTAATTGTTGATCGAACGATAAACAATCAGGAGAAAGCCCGCCCCACGAATGACCATCACTGGCAGACTGCCATGCAGCACTGCGCCCACACCGACATGGATGCATGGGAAATTGGCTGCGACCTGCTCCTTGGCTTGCTCATCCCCAGTGACCAGAAAGGCATGGAGCGACGGAAAACCTTCGTGCTGGGTGTACACCTCGCCCAGGCAGTCGCCAGCAGCAGGGTTGACAATCTCGTGGAGCAATGCGTGAGAAATGAACAGGTTGAGTTGACGCCTGCTGATAAAAAAAACGTCAAAGATGTGCATCGCATGCACGCACAGTTGCATGAGGTAGACTTGGCCATTGAACGGCATAATGATGACAAACGGCCTCAGGTGGCAGCGGTTGCCAAGCACCATGAAGTCAGAGATAGTCATGAGCAGAATGAATGTGTGCACAGGGGTTGCAGTGCCGAATGCCCGCACATTCTCACGCGGATACGTCCATACTTCCGACACTTCGCGCACCGAATCGTGCTTCCTGACACACACCTCGGGGGTTTGCACCTTGGTAGCACGGCCACACGAGCACCTGTCCCTGTGATGAAGGTCATGCAGGTAGATGTAATTTTCACGCAAGCGACTGTCGGGGCGATCGACTAACAAATAAATCGCGACCTGCACTTTGGCTTGATGGGCACGCACGATTTGATGTTCACCATGCGGGTGTACCCGCATCACGGTCGTATCACCAGTGGCAGGTGCGGAGATCTTATCATTAGAACCGTCGCAGGAATGAGGCATGATGTGCATGATGTCCTTTGCGGGAATGGTGCGGAGTCAATCAAGCTCTACGTACGGCGTGCATGAATGCGCTTTTCATCACTCTCATGGGTGATGTCGTGGTCATTGCACTGGCGCTGAATGGCGCAGGTCGTGATGGTCAACAAGGGAATCGGATGATGCATTTGATGACTTTCATCCGACTGCGATGAGCGTTAGCTGCAAGTTCTCGCTGAAATAACGACGCTGATATTGGTCATCAACCACCTGTGCTTTCTTAACGTCCATTGCGTTACTATTTAGGAGCACGTGTTCGACGGTGATCGTCCAATAGGAGTGCGCGATTCCCCGCTTAAGCCCTAGGGCGGCGACATAGCGGCGAGGTACCGCGCTTTCATAGAGTTTACGATCTTTGAA
>JAYVTR010000198.1:0-10855 GCA_043788625.1 Planctomycetota bacterium | reverse complement strand
GTTACCAAGGCCAGAAGCTGGTCGTCGCGATCGTTGATCACCAGAATGGAATATGGATTATGAGTCATCATCACGCATGTTCCTTGCGATCGAGGCGCCGGATAGCATCCAACGGCAGCAGCGCGGGCTGTTCAGTAAGTAGCGGTACTTGGCCGCCAAGACGCAGTACCCCAAGATACGCTAGGCTGTCGGTGGTCGGAGTACTTAGCGCCCGCAGGAAAAATCCCACCGCAGCAAAGGTAAATTGATACATCGCCAACCGTCGCCATGAAGCCTGCCGCATAATGAAACTACCTGATGTCTAAGAACCGAGGAATTCACTATAACTCACATTTCGCGAGTGGTCACGTCAAAACATATTGTCAAAAAATATAAAAAACTGGATTTGCCTCATGAATAGCTCTAAAGGGGAAGAGGCGCCTATTTTTGCTTATGTTATTTGAGAGCTGTGATTTAAGATACGACCAAGGGTACCATACATCGACCTCATAACGGCCATCATTTTTGCAACCTACTGGGCTACGAAAACTCGTCTTACCTGAACGAGCTTTTACGAATGACCTAGCGGGTATTCAGGCTGACTACGCCATCGCAAACACCGCAAGCCGCCTGCCCGTGGCTACTTCACCGACGCGATTGCCTTCATGACCACAAGATAGGCCCCGAGTCTTTCATGCGCCGTGTTGCGCCGTCTGCTGACTCCGTACCCTCCCGCCAATGCCCTTGTTCGATATTCATTATTCTAGCCCTGCTATTGGGATAGCAGACGGGAATGCACGTCATTCTCCCTGATGCACCCGGACCATTTCCCGTGGTCTATATGCTGCACGGATTGTCTGATGACCACACCGCTTGGAAGCGCTGGACCACCATCGAACGCCACGCCTACCGCCTCGGCATTGGCTTGGCTCTGCTTGACGGAGGACGCTCGTTTTATTGTGATACTCCCGGCACCACGCGGCAGTTTGAACAGCACATTCTGCACGCAGTCACATTCGTCGATCGCACCTTTCGCACCGTCGCCAAGCCGACGGCCCGCGGCATCGGTGGCCTGTCGATGGGCGGCTATGGCGCATTGAAGATCGCCCTCGCCCACCCCGACATCTTCGGCTCAACCGCCTCGCACAGCGGGGCGGTCGACATGACCAGCTGGATCAAGCGCGAAAAAATCACTGACGTCCCGGATGTATGGCCTAAAGGCAAACTACCGGCACACGACGACATCCGTAAGCTCTTGGCCAAGCCCGGTAAGAAACCAGCGATCTATCTCGATTGCGGCATCGACGATTTCCTGCTGATTGATAACCGCACTATCAAGGCGGACCTGCTCAAACGCCAGATACCGCACATCTACCTCGAACATTCCGGCAACCACAATTGGGATTACTGGCAAGAGCACATCGGCGCAGCCCTGGACTTCCATGCTGGGCATTTCCGCAAAGCCAAGACACTGAAGTAAATGGCGGTGCTGATTAGCGGTCTTTACCCAGCCGCTCGGTCTTGCGCCAATAACCAAACGGCTCGACGTACAATTCGCTTTCAACATCCATGACCCGCGTCACCAAGTGCTCTTTGGCGGCTTCCAAGGCCTGATTGAACACCAACGGCCCGATCTCGGCTAGGAAGTAATCGAGCAACGCCGCGGCGGCGAGATTGCCGAGGGGCTCGTCCATCTTTTCGTGCGCATAACGTTCGAGCGAATGGATGGCGGCTTTGCGCAGTTCGAGAGAAAGTTCGATGGTCATAAAGCGATTGAACGGACTCACCTGCCTTTTGTCGATAGGCACCGTGAACAAACCAAGCCCACGTGGCTGAGCCTGGTGAGGCAAGGCGGAGCGCAGAAAATTATGTCAGCTTCAGGCCAATCACCTTGTTCAAGTGCCATTTCTTTCCCCAGGCCACTTCTGTTTCTTTATTTTCAAAATTCACACCGTATGCGCTAGGAAGAGATAACTGCCGGTCATTGCAGTTACCAGTGACAATATAAACTTCTTTCAGAAATGTATTATCGCATTCAAATTGGCAGGAATGACATGCACACCTTTATCAAATACCTCACTTTAAGTCTTGTGCTGTCTGCCTCTTTATGGGCTCAAGAGACCAATTTGAATGAATGGAATAAGGATTATGAGAAGGTGGCGGTTGGCGCGCGCGATGATATCCAATATTCCATCTATAAGAAAATTGGGGAGTCTGGGAGAGTTTATTTGGAGTTTCAGAATAGAAAAAATAAAGATGTGAAGGTCTCATTTAAGATTGTTGGAAAGGGAATAGATCGGGGCATTCCAGTACCTGCGACTGGCTTTATCAAGGCCAATGGAGTTTGGCCCAATGGCTATGGGCGTGGCATTCCATGTACGCACACAGAACCTGAAATAGAAATTCAAGAAGTGGTAACCGGCGTGGTTGAAGAGGAGCAAATTTTCGAGATAGACTCCGACGGAAAGAAAATTGAAAAATATAAATATAAATTCAAATCAGACGCGGATATCGCCAAAGAGAAAGACAGAAATAAATAAATGGCCAGCTTCTAGCTATTATCTTCTAGCTTCTAGCTAAAAGATAATAGCTAGAAGCTGGCGCCGCATTCTTAAAAAAAAGTCGCTGCTGCCATATATAACTCAATGATCTCCGGCGTCATTGCGGATGGATGAATTGACGTTCCATTCGCGCCAATCTTGCGTCATGTCCCAGGTTCCCCCCACATAGCTACGGCGCCATTGCTGTGGTGAACCTGGGGCATCGAAATATTCCTGCCAGGTGCCAACCCGGGTAGTTGTGCCGGTAGCGAATTGCCCGACCGCCATGATACGGCCATTGGGATACGCCAGCGTTACCGGCATAGTCGCGGCATCCGCTGCACCATCACTGCTACCTCCACCGCATGCGGACAGGCAGCAAATCGACAAGCAGATACAGCTAGACAAAAATACGGTGCGTAGGGAAAACATCAGCGGCTCCTTCAGTTTACACCGGTGGGAATGCGTAGCACCTCCACCGAGTTTATTTTATTGTTCACGGCGCCGCTTGCACTGCGAATGGTGAGACGGCCATCGGTAACCACCACGACCTTCCCAGCACTGCCAGCGGTGATCCAACGGTTGGTATTGGTAGGTGTTCCCTCGATCAAGCGCGCCGTCTCGGCGTCGATTCGGAAAACACTGTCGATATGGTCTGGGTCACCTGAAACGGCGTTGACCTGATACGTGCCATTGGGCACCGCCAGTTCCCAGACGGCATTGGGCGTCGCTGGTTTTTGCAAATGCACGAGCGTGTCATAAATCTGATCAGGAGAATTTGCGCTGTTGCGATCGCGGGCAGTGTCGGTGACGTCGACATTCCATCCATAGCTGTAACCATTGCCACGCGCAGCGAACACCAAACCACTGTCGACCTGGTAGCCGTTCACGGGCGGTGAAGCCGCGGGTTGGAAATTGATCTTAACCGCGAACGATGGAACCACGGTTACCAGCGTCGATCCGCTCACGCTGCCCACCGCCGCGGTCACGGTGTATGGGCCACCAATCGTAAGGGCGCTGAATAATCCTGTAGCCGTGATCGAGCCGCCGGCCGATACGCTCCAGGTGACGACCGGCTGCGGGCTCATCAATGCGCCGTTTTGATCAATAACGCGAGCCGTATATGCCAGGGTGCCACCGACGATGACTTCCGCACTGACCGGGCTGACGACCACGGTGGTCGCAACCGGCGTTACCTGAACTGGCGGCTTCATGCGATAGGTCGGCACGATCTCATTCGGCGTTGAGGGACTCGACCATGCGAGGTGCGCTTCGGCCCCACCGCCGTTCTCGAAATATTCAAGCACCACCGGCACGGCCTGACCCGCAGTCAGCGCCAGCGAGCCGCTCCAGGCTGTGGGCCCTTGATCAAGCCAATGATCAATGACTAGCTGATCGTTTACACGCAAGCGCACGCCATCATCGGTGGTAGTCGTGAAGGTGTACGTCTCGCTGTAGGCTGGAATGATGGTTCCGGCCCAGCGCACGGTGAAGTTGTCAGCGCTGATGCCGCTGGCGGGGGCGCCGGTCGCCCAGCCGAAGTCCACCTGGGCATCCGTACGCGTCAGCGTCGGCAACCCTGTGAATGTCCCCGTCTGATTACTCCAATATTCTCCCTGCAGACCGCTGCCATTGGGCAACGAGCGGATCCATGCCGCGACCTGGTCGGTGGCCGCCGTGTGCACGACGTTGCGCGCCAGCGGTGGCATCTGCACCGAGGCCACCGAACTGGCCATGCGCGCATACAACACCGAGCGGGCTTCTGCCTGCGGCACGACTATGCGCGGGTCAGACAATCCTAAGCCATCACGCACAGCACCATCGATGATAGCCTGCTGTGACAGCGGCGTATCGAAGCGCGCATCCCACGCCGCTGGAGTTCCACCTGGCCGATGGCACGCGGCGCAGTTGGCATCGAGATACGACCGCACCCGGGTCTCGACCGACGCCGTCGCTTCGCCCAGCGCCACCATGCGCATGAGTGACGGAATCACTGATTCGCTCAGATCGCTGCTGAACATCCGCAGGTAATTCCAAGTGCGCAATTGGTTGTCTGATGCTCCGCTGGGGTAAGCGTAATTGCCATTCAATTGGCGCGTTTTCGGCCCGAGCACGACGCCTGCATTGGCCGTGTGGCATTGCAGGCATTGCGTCTGAGCCGGGTAGTGCCAGGACTGCGTGCGGGTTCCCGAAGCCGTGACGATGGTGATGTCTTCATCCTGACCACTGGCTGCAACCAGGTCGGCATCGCTATTGTCGCTACGCCAACGGTAGGTGGCGCCGTAGGTAGAGCCGCCCGATGGGTTCACCATCAAGACGCGCGTCTCAAGACGCCGCATCACCGCGGGGTTACGCTCATCGGTGTTAAGTGCAAAGTGCTTGATGAAAATCGTTCCACTTGGCCAGGTCCACTCGCCGGTGGCGGCAAAGCCCACCTGACTGGTTCCGGGCAGGGCCACCCAGCGCTGCTTTTCAGCGTTGTCTGACCACAGCGGCGTGTTCACCGTAAAGGGAATGATCCCGGCGCGCGGCGTGAGATTGGCAACATCGGTGAAGAGATTGGTTGCCGACAGTGTCGCGGGAGCTGCACTAGCCGTCGTCGGCACATTCAAGCCGCTGACAACCGGGCGGTAAGCAACCCCATACGGGGTGCTGCCGGTAATCGTCAGGCTGGCAGACGAGATCGTGCTGGTGGTCAGACCGCTTTTAAAGGCCAGGGCTTTCACTATTGAACTGGTCGTGATCTGAAATGGCGCACTGTAGAGTGTCGATGACGACGTCGGCGTCGAACCATCCACGGTATAGCGAATGCTAGCGCCATTGGTGGCACTGGTCAGCTGCACCCACACGGGTCCGGTAAAAGTTCCTGCGCTGGGTTGCACCACCGGCGCTGCGGCTTGCGCAAGCACGTCAAAAGTGCCACTGGTGGCACTGGTGAGCGCGCTCGCGCTCGCCGTCAGCGTGTAGCCATTTCCAGCCATATCGATGCGCAGATTCGAAAACGTGGCAATCCCGGCCACCGCAGACACCTGGGTGGTTCCGGCAAGACTGCCACCGCCGGGGTTCACGGCGAAAGCTAACGATACCTGATTGGTGGCATTGCTGACGGTGATTCCTTGCGCGTTCTGCACCGCAACCGTCACCGTCGGTAAAAGACTGCCCGCACCGATGGTGGCTGGCTGCTGCGTAAAAGCGAGCTTGGTCGCCACTGCGACCTGGGTGGAACGGACGCGATACAGTGAGCCATTGGTGGATGAGGTATTGTCAGACAGGGAGCCACCGCCTTGGCCAGCGCGTGCAATGTACCACAATGCGCCATCCGCAGCCACTTCGACATCGATCGGGCGCGCTGCGCTGCTGATGAAATCGATACGGGTCTGCGGAGAAACCAGGTCGATGGCCTTGATCCAGCCGCTGTAATCGGTGAAGAAATAGCGGCCCGTCCACACACTGGGAAAAGCATCGCTGCCTGGCGCCGTTGGGTTGTAGAAAGCACCGCCACAAATGCAAAAGCCGACGCCGTGGTCGTACGTCTGCAGCGGATTATGATATCCAGTCGGGGCAGTCTGCCCCCCACGCATTCCCTCGATGCCGGGCCAGCCGTAATTCCCACCGGCAACCGCTTCATTGATTTCTTCCCAACTGCCTGCGCCGACATCGTCGAGGAAGATGCGTCCGGTACCCGGCTGCACCGCCATGGTGAAGGGATTGCGCAATCCCAAGCACCAGATGGCGCTGCGCACATCGTCGCCAGTGGTATAGAAAGGATTGTCAGTCGGCCGTGTTCCATCGGCGTTGAGACGCAGCACCTTGCCGAGGAGATTGGTCATGTCCTGGGCGTTGTTGCCATTGGCATTCTCACCGGTGGACAGGTACAGCTTGTCATCGCTGCCGAATCCAATGCCACCGCCATTATGGTTACCGGCGCTTGAGAGATTGGTGAGATCGATCACCACCGATTCACTGCCGGCAACCGCTACATTGCCATTGGCGGTAAAGCGGCTGACGCGATTGTGCACCGCCGGCGACTTTGCCGTATAATAGAGATAGAGGAACTTATTGGTTGAAAAATTCGGATCGAAGGTGATCCCCAGCAAGCCGCGTTCATTGGTGTTATCGACTGCTGATGAAATATCGATAAATGGCGTGGCCAACAACGTCTGATTGGAAACCACCCGCACCCGACCAGGTTTTTCCAAGACAAACAGTCGTCCATCAGGAGCAAACGCCATCGTCGTTGGATCGAGCCCAGTGGCGATCTGAGTCTCTGCGAAACCATTGGGCACGGTCGCAGCCCACACTGGCGCCAATGACAAGAGTAAGAGCCAAACCCAGCAACGAACGATGAAATGACGCATCATGGCGATTTCCTTCCTAATAGATTTTTATGGTGCAACGGTGGCTAGCGAACCGAGGAAGCGCCCGAGCAGCTTACGCGCATACAGCGCCATACGCGCATGGACCCGCTCAGTGGTCTCCGTGGTGGTGAGCCCGAGCGGCAGCAGGTTGATCACAGGCGTATAGGAATCTCGTCCCGCAGCAAGATGGGCCGTCGCCTGCATGATCGCCGCGCGTTCTGGCGCATGCAGCAGGCGATCAAAAATGGCCCACGCGAACTCACCCTCACAAGATCCACGCCCGAGATCAACCAATGCTATTGCGTTCAGCAGTACTGTGACGCGCTGCGCGGGATCCGGATCCTGTGCTGGCGGCCACAATGCCAACTTCGTCAGCAGTGCATCAAGTTCCGCTTTGCGCGCCGGGTCCTTCGCCAAATGCGCCAGACCCGCTGACACCGGTGCCACCCACCCGTTATCGTCATGTGCATCTGCCAGATCGATCGCGGCGATTTCTTGCGGCGACATATCTGGTGGTGCGAGTTCGACGCCAGAACAGGCGGCGGTGGATAAAGAAAATATCAACAGGAGATGAGACATACACTTCATGGACAGGCTCCATAACGATGCAGAAGATCATCGATGAGCAGGTGCAGTGCGGCCTCGCTGGGTACCCCCTGCTGCACTTCCAGCATGAATACATTGCCTTCAAAGCGCTTGCCTTGCGGGCCGTGGGCGATGCCGAGCACAGCATCGGTGAGCGTGCCGGGTTTGGGGCCCGTGGCTGATGCGACCACTCGATGATCGTGGAGCAAAGTCACCACCCCAGCGGATGACCACGTGCAAGTGAGCACCAGACTGTCAGCATCTGATTCTTCGAGCACCGTCTTTCCGCCGGTAGTAACGCCGAACACGCAGCGAGAGCGAACCACTGCCAGGTGTTCGCCGCCAACGTCACTCACTGACAACAAACTTTCAAGGCCGTCGGCTCCGCTGCCCGCAGGACGCGCGACGAGCAACACCGTCAAGCCCATCGATGTCTTCCAGGTCGATAGCGGAAAGGTAAGCGATGCATTGACGCCATTCAGACACAGGGCCGGGTGGCCATTGACCTCCTTGTAGTGCGGTGGCTGCTCACCCGCACCTGGCACAGCGACGACTCTATGCTGTGGGTCGAGCCCTAGCTGGTCACACCACTGCGGCACGGTGCCGCCATGATCCATCTTTTTAGTAACCACAAATGAAACCAATCCCGCCACCAAAGAGCCAAGCGGAACCACCATTGATTCACCGGCACCGAGCAAGCGCTCGGGCATCGCATCGGCAGCCACCCGCACCTGCCCGTGCGTGACCTGGATGCGGCTGGCTGTCGCATCATGGCTGACCTGCAGGGCGGTTCCCACCACCGTGACTTCCGCCACTGGCGAGGTTATGACCAAGGGAGCTTCGGCCGACTGCGGCGTGACCTCAGCATCCACACTGCCCATCGACAGCATCACCAACAGTCCCACCGCTCCACCTGCGCGCCGATGGCCTCCACGATGCAGGGAAAGCCGTGTACCGCTGGTGAGCTGCAGCGTGGTGCCGTCGTTCAACAGCAAACGAGCACTGCCTTCGACCACCACCGGGACATCTGCCCCAACGCCAGCGCCCAACGCTGCTGTATGTCCATCCACGCTGACGCCGACAGCTTGAGTCAGATGTGCCAACGACACAGCGGACCGAGACACTGTCACTGAGGTGGCAACATCCGGCTTTGACGATAATGCGGGCACCACGCGCGTCCGGCCCGGGCCAACCAAGAGCAAGGCCAGGAACATCAACGACACCACGATTGCCACCGGCATGATAAATCGGTTGCCACTGGTACGCCGACGCGCGGCCCGCGGCGTCCGCGGGACAAGTGGCCCCGTAACAAGTGGCCGCGTGACAAGTGACCGCCGCGTACCGCTGGGTGAACGCACCGCTCGCAGCGCGACGGTGGGCGCGGTAGCGGCACCGGTGATGCCCACCGCATCCATCAGCAATGCCCGCTGCACGCGAATCGCACCGTTAAGTTCGTTCCGACACATGAGGCATCCGCGCACATGCGCGACCAGGATCACCGATGCCCCCTCTTCCAGCTCGCCATCCAGCGCCAGCCATATCTGATCCTGCCACGCCTGACACGGATTCATGATGGCACCGAACCCTGCAAACGTTTTTCCAAGCAGCGACCCAGCGCCTGCCGACCGCGTAGCAGGGCCATGCGTACGGCTTCGGCGCTCAGGCTCAGGCGTTGGCCGATGTCGCTGGAGTTGAGGCCTTCTTGATAACGCAATGCCACCATCCCGCGCAAGCGTTGGTTCAATTCTGCTAGGCAGGCATGCAAGGCTTCGACCTCGTTCTGAGGATCGAGCGCCGCCTCGTGCGCTGATTCCTCCCAGGTCAGATCGATCAGCTCTTCCAATGGACGATGGCGGCGAAACCGCCGCGTATGGCGATGCGTCAGATGGCGGGCAATGCCGCGCAAATAAGCGCCTGCGTCGTTGCCGCGCAGTAATATGCCCGGATTGGCCAGCACTTCGACACACACATCCTGAGCCACGTCATCTGCATCTCCAGGCGACGACACCAGATGCCGAGCATAAGCCCGCAACATGGGCAGGTGCTCATCGAGCAGTGCTCGGGCCTGGGAGACGATGGGGTCTGGGGGCATGCACCAAGCAGTGTTGATGAACCCCTAAAGCGTAACGCTCTTTCTGGGGATCGCGCCACGGCTGCGCACCGGTGTGATATACACCTGGATCGGTGAAGCTTCAGAGACTGCGACTAGCGACCAGCGACCGGCTTTTGTGGCCCGAAGCTCGAAGCGGCCCACTGTTCATTCAGACTCACATAAACGCCATAAAAACTATAGCTGACAACATTATCGCCAGAAATAAAACCACCAACACCACTGCCAAACGCTCAATCCGTGCAAAGCGCAGGATCAGCTTCAAGTCGGGAATATCTCCGGCTCGTCGCTCGCCCATGAGAAAAGAACCTGACTCAATTGCCACATCATCAGTCCCCGTTTCAACAAAGGAGTCCTGCTCGCTCAACCACTGCTCTGCCACTTCGAATGCCACGCTGCGATTTCGCGTCCAGCCGCTGAGGCGGACTACCAGGCCATCGGCCTCAGTGCGCAACTCGGCCTGAAACCATCGGCTACCAGGTGGCATGGAAGGGCTGGATTCGATGGCGGAGATGACGCAGGTGGTGATGCGAACCCAGCACCTGGTGGGATTTTGTCGTGATTTGGAATGAAGATGCATGGAGCCGCCTTGGCATGGAGGGCCAGGCTAACATCACATAAATGAGAATACATCATTCCATTCAAGGGAATACGCTCACACATATGTTAAACCGCCAAGCACCCGTATCAGCATCGATTCTGTATCGAAAGATACTTACAGAAATTAAACGTCAGGATTTGACGGGTTACGCCTTGGCCAAGAAAACCGGGTTACCGATCTCCACCATGCATCGCTTCTTGGACGCCCAAGGCTCGCCGACCCTAGCCACCGTAGAAACGGTGATTAATGCTCTCGGTCTGCGGCTTGAAATACGCGAGAAATTATAAAGCCGTAGTCTCAGCGGAAACGAGCAGCTTCTTTGAGTCGACTATGGCGGGACGCGTGCGTATGATCACGTGAGCGTGATTGCCCATGAGCGCAGAATCTAACAGATCAGTAGTTTTTTGGCAGAAAAAAGAGAAACGCAATATATTCAGCGGGGACGAACAAGGGGTTCATCCACGTTGCATGCCCATACTTATTCAAAGTGAGGCCGCCTTCATTCAGGGCTGTCTTAGTTATTCGCATTCAAACTGCCCAACACGGGTCCCAGCCTCGGGAAGTAAAGGGACATATCACCTTATTTACTACCCAGGGCCATATAGGTCGTAATGATCAGGCTGCCGCATAAGCAACATGTCGCTCTCGAAAAAACGCAGCAACTTTGTGCGGCTGGCGTTGT
>JAYVTR010000197.1:0-9474 GCA_043788625.1 Planctomycetota bacterium | reverse complement strand
CGCAATTGAGCGGGCTCAGCGCTGAACAGAAGGCCATGGCCAAGAGCATGTTCATCAGCCAGATCGGCATCGCCGAATTCACCTTCACCAGCACCACGCTCGTTTCCAACATGGGCGGCCAGAAAAAATCTGAGACCTATAAGGTCACCGACACCAACGAAGCCGGTATGACCTGCGAAAGCACCGATGAGTTGGGAGTCACCACGCGCAGCCTGGTCAAGGTCTCACATGACAATTTGAGTATCATCAATGTCGCTGATCCACTGCAGGTCGTCATCCTCAAGCGCAGATAAACACACCAAACATGATGGTGTGGAAGGTGCTGTTCGTATTATATGGCACGTATAAAGTCGGGCACAATTGACTCGTGGATAAACCTCTCGTCGAGCTAACTTTTTAGTGGGCACTGTTCGACTTGGGCGCCGCTCGACTCGCCTTCTTCACCATTGATTACTGATCGATCAAACATCATCATTAGTCTCTCATGAAATGATAACCGTCCTGACGCAAATGATTTAACACAACTGTGCCGACGCGCACCTGCGCGTGCCAAGTGTATGGTGGTGCATCATTGCAGATCAGGGAATGCCCGATGATAGAAGCATGGCTACTCAGCTTATAACCCCAGTGATGTCCCCAACTCAAAGTCCCTGTGCGGCTGAGCGAGCGCGTGCATTCAACGAAATGCGCCTGGGTGATGAGCTGAATCCCAGCTATCGTCCATTGGATGCCTGGCTGCGGCAAACCAGCACCGAGCATCTGGTAAAGAAGCAACGCGATGCATCCAAGCGTTTCCATCGCCGTGGCATCACCTTCTCGGTATATGGCGACGAGTCAGGCACCGAGCGCCTCATCCCTTTCGACCTGATGCCGCGCATCCTCGGTGCTCAGGAATGGGATTTGCTCAGCCGTGGTTCGATCCAACGGGTAAAAGCGTTGAATGCTTTTCTTGCCGACATTTATAATAAACAGGACATCATCGCCGCCGGCAAGATTCCGCGCTCGGCGGTGATGGATAACAAGATGTGGTGCCCGCAAGCCGTCGGCGTGAAAATGCCGCATGGCGTGCATGCCCACATTGCCGGTGTCGATCTGGTACGTGTGTCGCCAAGCCAGTGGTTCGTGCTGGAAGATAACCTGCGCACGCCCTCGGGTGTCAGCTACATGCTGGAAAATCGCAGCGCGATGATGCGCATGTTCCCGGATCTGTTCCGTGGTCAGGCGATCGCTCCCATCGATCATTATCCCGCCGTACTGCTGCAGAATCTCAAAGCCTGCGCTCCGGCTGGGTACGCTGGCGACGAACCGCAAGTGGTGGTGCTGACGCCGGGCAGCTTCAACAGCGCCTATTTCGAGCATGTCTACCTGGCCGCGCGCATGGGTGCCATCCTGGTTGAAGGCGGCGATTTGTTCATCGACAAGGGACGCGTGTGGCGCCACACCACCACCGGCGCGAAACCGGTCGATGTGATTTATCGTCGCGTCGATGATGAGTTCCTTGACCCGGCTGAATTCCGCGACGACAGCGCCCTGGGTGTGCGTGGCCTGATGGAGGTCTATCGCCAAGGCCAGGTGACCATCGTCAATGCCGTCGGCAATGGCGTGGCTGACGACAAGGCCACCTATTTGTATGTGCCGGAAATGATCCGTTTCTACCTTGGTGAAGAGCCCCTCTTGAACAATGTCCCGACTTATTGTTGCAGCAAACCCGACGAGCTGACCTATGTCCTGGAACATCTGCATGAGCTGGTGGTGAAGGAAGTGCATGGCTCGGGTGGCTATGGTATGCTGGTCGGGCCCGCCGCGACCACCGCCGAGCGCTTGGCCTACCGGGATCGGGTGCTGGCTGATCCGGCCGGCTTCATCGCTCAGCCGACCCTGGCGTTATCGACCTGTCCGACCTTCGTCGCCCAGGGCATCGCTCCGCGTCATGTCGATCTGCGGCCATACGTCTTATCCGGGAAAACCACCACGTTGGTACCCGGCGCGCTCACCCGTGTGGCTTTGAAAGAAGGTTCATTAGTGGTCAACAGCAGCCAAGGCGGCGGCACCAAAGACACCTGGGTATTATGCCATGACGACGCAATCGGCGCGGCGCCGTGCTAAGTCGTCTTGCGGGCAATACCGTATGGATGGCACGCTACCAGGAACGTGCTGAATCGTTGGCCCGACTCACCGCTGTCACCCAACATCTATCCCTATTACCTGAATATGCTGGCAACACCCAGACGCCGTGGCTCGATGCCCTAGCGGTGCTGGGTGGCGTGGCCGGCTTCACCGAACTGCGCGGTGAAGTGACGCCAGAGGCGGCGATCGATTACCTGCTCATTGATCGCAACAACCCATCGAGTCTTTTCTGCTGCTTGCGGGCGGCCCGCGAAAATGCGCGCACCGCCCGACATCTGCTGACCGAGGCCTATTGGGACGCGATGAATTTTACCTGGCTGTCGGCGCAAGCGCTGGACGCCGATGAACTCGCCGTGCGTGGCGTCGATGACGTGGCGCAATGGGCGATGGAGCGCTGCTACCTGATGCGCGGCACCGCCGACGACCTGCTGCGCGATGATGTGCCGCATGCCTTGGCCATCGGCCAGGCCCTGGAGCGTGGCGATCATGTGGCGCGTTTATTGGCAGTATTCCTGCGTGGTGAACTCGCAGATCCGGATGTGGCGGTAGTACCCGGAACACCGATCTATCGCCGTTGGGAAGCCTTACTCGCGGCCAGCGCCCTCGACGAGTCCTATCGCCGGGCGCATACCGCGACCATCGATCCCGAAAAAGCCCTGCGCTTGATCCTCACCCATCCCACTTCGCCGCGTTCGATGACCGTCAGCCTGCGTCGGGTGGTCCAGGGTCTTGATGGCCTGTTCGGTCTGCAACGCGTGCCGCAAGCCACACGTGAAGTGATCGCCAAGCTGGAAGAGCATCTCGCCGATGCCAATGACGGGGCACTGCTCACCGGCCATCTCGGCACCTACCTCACCACGCTCACCCAGGTTACCGCCGACGTCAGTGCCAGTGTGCTCAGCGACCTGCAATCCGCATCCCTTCTGCACGCAACGTGAGCACATGACCATCCGCGTCGCCCTGCACCATCAGACCACTTATACTTATTCACGGGCGGTGACCTTGCTACCGCACGTGGTGCGCTTGCGTCCGGCACCGCATTGCCGAACGCCGATCCTCAGCTATTCGCTGCGCATCGAACCGGAAAAGCATTTCGTTAATTGGCAGCAGGATCCGCACGGCAACTGGCTGGCGCGCTATGTCTTTCCCAAGCCGACCACGCAATTGGTAGTCGCCGTCGACCTGGTGGTTGAGTGGACAGTGATCGATCCGTTCGACTTCTTCGTCGAGCCAGCAGCGGACACCTTCCCGTTCACCTACGAGCCGCAATTGGCCATCGAGCTGGCCGGCTTCCTGATGGTCGAGGAGCCGACTGCCGAAGTGGCCACGTACCTCGTCGGTCTGCGCCGTGACTTCTGCAAGGATTTAAAAACCGTCGATGCGTTGGTGGCTATCAACCAGCGCTTGCATCAAGATATCAGCTATCTGATCCGCATGGAACCGGGCGTGCAGACCCCGGAAGAGACGCTTACGAAACGTTCCGGGTCGTGCCGTGATACCGGCTGGCTGCTGGTGCAGCTGCTGCGCCACATGGGGCTGGCGACGCGCTTCGTTTCGGGCTACCTCATCCAGTTGATCCCTGATCAGAAATCCCTCGATGGGCCGTCTGGCGCCGAAACCGATTTCACCGATCTGCATGCGTGGTGCGAAGTCTACATTCCCGGTGCTGGCTGGATCGGCCTTGATCCGACCAGCGGCCTGCTCGCCGGCGAAGGCCACATTCCCTTGGCCAGCACCCCGGCCCCGTCGTCGGCCGCCGCCGTTTCCGGCGCTCTCGATTACGTGATCGATGAAGAGAATCCGCTGACCACTGAATTCGACGTGGCCATGACCGTGACCCGTATCCAGGAAACGCCACGCGTCACCAAGCCCTTCACCGCCGGCCAGGCCGAAGCCATGGACGCGGTCGGGTTGCAGGTCGATCACGATCTGCAGCGCCTCGACGTGCGCATGACCACCGGCGGCGAACCGACCTTCATCTCGATCGATGATCCGGATGGCGACGAGTGGAAAACCGAAGCTCTCGGCCCCACCAAGCGCGCCCGGGCGCTCGAGTTGCTGTATCGTCTCAAAGACCGCTTCGCTCCGGGGGCCATGCTGCACCTCGGCCAGGGCAAATGGTATCCCGGCGAACCCTTGCCGCGTTGGGCTTTCGGCTGCTATTGGCGCGAGGATGGCCAGCCGCTGTGGCGCAACGACGCGCATTTCGCCGATGAACGCCATCCTGGTGGACATGGACCGAAGGAAGCGAAGACCTTTGCCCAGACCTTGTGCCAACGCCTGCAGTTGCCTCGGGATGTAGCGGTGCCGGCGCATGAAGACACCTGGTATTACCTGTGGAGCGAACGCCGTCTGCCACCGGGCACCGACCCTTTGCGCGCCAACCTCAAGGATCCGCTTGAGCGTCAGCGTCTAGCGAAGCTGCTCAATCAAGGCCTCGACCAAGTCATCGGCTACAGCATACCTTTAAGTCGTGAAGGCAAGGCGTGGAAGTCGAGCCTGTGGCTGCACGACAGCCTGAAGCGCGGTCATCTGTTCCTGATTCCCGGTGATTCTCCGATGGGCTATCGCCTGCCGTTGGATTCCTTCCGCCTCACCCCCGAAACTGTGGCCGAGCGCGATCCGTTTGCCAAACGCCAGCCCCTGCACCAGTCGCCCGACGACGCGCCACGCGCGCCTGGCATCATCGGCCAGGACATCCGCACCTCATTGTGCATCGAGCCACGTGATGGGGTCTTGCACGTGTTCATGCCGCCGTGCTCGACCCTGGAAGAGTATGTCGACTTGCTGACCGCAATCGAAGACACCGCCCAGGTCAGCGCCTTGCCGGTGGTCATCGAAGGTTACACGCCACCGCGTGATCCGCGCTTGCTGAATTTCTCGGTGACGCCGGATCCCGGGGTCATCGAGGTCAATGTCCAGCCGGTGAAAACCTGGAGCCAGCTCTCGACGCTGACCGAGGTGCTCTACGAAGAGGCCCGCAAATCGCGCCTGACCACCGAAAAATTCATGCTCGATGGCCGGCACGTCGGCACCGGCGGCGGCAACCACATCACCCTCGGCGGGGCGACCCCGGCCGACAGTCCGTTCTTGCGCCGGCCGGATGTGCTGCGCTCGATGATCGCCTATTGGCACAACCACCCCTCATTATCCTTTCTCTTTTCCGGGATGTTCATCGGGCCGACCAGCCAGGCACCGCGCGCTGACGAGGCCCGTGGTGACCGCACCTATGAACTGGATCTGGCGCTGGCGCAGATTCCCGACCACGCCGTGTGCCCGCCGTGGCTGGTCGATCGCGTCCTGCGCAATCAGCTGGTTGACTTGACCGGCAACACTCACCGCACTGAGTTCTGCATCGATAAGCTCTTCAGCCCAGATTCCGCCACCGGCCGCCTGGGCATTGTCGAACTACGCAATTTCGAGATGCCGCCGCATGGGCGCATGAGTCTGGCGGCGCACCTGCTGGTGCGCTCGCTGGTGGCCCGCTTCTGGCAAAAACCCTATGCCGAGCCGTTGGCGCGCTGGGGTCATCAGCTGCATGACCGCTTTCTCTTGCCGCACTTTGTCGGCGAAGATTTCGCCGATGTCCTGGCCGAACAGGCAGGCAGTGGCTATGTTATCGATCCGGGATGGTTCACCGCCCAGCAGGAATTCCGTTTCCCGGTGCTGGGTCGCTCCAGCTACCGTTCGATCGGCCTTGAGCTGCGCCTAGGGCTTGAGCCGTGGCATGTCCTGGGCGAAGAAAGCGGCGGCGGTGGCACGGCCCGCTATGTCGATTCGTCGCTGGAACGGGTGCAGATGCTGGTCACTGGCTTGCCCCCCGATCGTTATCAGATGACGGTGAATGGCGTGCCCTTGCCGCTGAACGCCACCGGCGTCGAAGGCCAGTATGTCGCCGGGGTGCGCTATCGCGCCTGGCAACCGCCTTCCTGCCTGCATCCGACCATTCCCATCGATGCGCCCTTGGCCTTTGATCTGGTTGACACCTGGAGCAACAAAGCGGTGGCCGGCTGTACCTACCACATCGAGCATCCCGGCGGCCGTAATCCCGCCACCCTGCCGGTTAATGCCTACGAAGCCGAAGGCCGCCGTACGGCACGCTTCACGCCACGCGGCCAAGCCCGTGGCGCCACCCGCCTGGCCAAACCGGAAATCAATCCCGAAGCGCCATTCACGTTGGACCTGCGTCAATGGTAAACGAGCATGGGCAGGCCATGCCGCCTTCCCAGCTGACGCCGAATCTCCCCAGCCACAGCCCGACGCTGAGCCAGGGACAGAACCAGGGACAGGGACAGAGCCAGGGCCAAAGCTCTGGCGCGACGCGGGCCGCGGCTTCGGGAATGCCCGAGCTGCTGCATGGCTATCAGCCCGCCGGCCTCGATGAGGCGGTCAGCGATGGTCAACTGCGCCAGACCTGGCGGCCGCTCATGGGCCACCTCAATCACATTGGCGTGGCCGGGCTGGCCCAACGCCGCGATCAGGCCCTGCGCCTGATCCGCGACAACGGCGTCACCTATACCGCCCACAACGAGCACAGCCAAGAACGTCCGTGGTTGCTCGACATCGTACCACAAGTGATCGGTGCCGATGAATGGCGCGCCCTGGCGCGGGGCGTGGCCCAGCGTGCCCGGTTGCAAGAAGCACTGCTGCATGATTGCTATGGCGCGCAACGGGTGTTGCGCGAAGGCCTGGTGCCACCGGCCGCCATCCTCGGCCACCCTCAATTCCTGCGCCCCCTGCATGGGGTGCCGGTAGCGCGGCGGGCAGTCATCTATGCCTGCGACGTGGTGCGTGGCGCAGATGGCAATTGGTATGTCACCGGCGAGCACACCCAGTCCCCGTCTGGCGCCGGTTATGCCCTGGAAAACCGTATCGTTATTTCCCGCGCCCTGGCCGACCCCTATCGCGAGTGCCAGGTCGAGCGCGTAGCCTCATTCTTCATCTCGTTGCGCAAAACCTTGCGTGCCTTGTCGCCGCATCGCCATGATGATCCACGCATCGTCGTGCTCTCGCCGGGGCCGTATTCCGACAGTTATTTCGAGCATGCGTATCTGGCACGCTACCTCGGTTTCACGTTGGTCGAGGGCGCCGACCTGACCGTCCGCGACGACAAAGTGTACTTGAAAAATCTCGGCGGACTGCATCGCGTCGACGTCATCCTGCGCCGGCTGGCCGATGATTTCTGCGATCCGTTGGAGCTGCGCAGCGATTCGATGCTGGGCATCACCGGCCTCACCGGCGTGGTCCGCGCCGGCAATGTCGCCATGGCCAATGCCCTGGGCAGCGGCCTTGGTGAAAATGCCGCGCTCTTGCCGCTGGGCGAACGTCTGACCCGCCACTTGCTTGGCGAAGAACTGCGCCTGCCGGCAGTGCCCACGGTGTGGAACGATGCCGCCGCCTTGACCGCGCGCTTTGATTCCCTGGTCATCCGCCCGGCCTTTGCCGCGCGCGGTTCCAGCGTGTTCGCTGAGCACCTCGGCAGCGAAGAACGTACCGCCTTGCTCGCGCGCATCCGCCTCGAACCGCAGGCGTGGATCGGCCAGGAACGCATCGCCACCTCGACCAGTCCCTGCCTCGGCGGTCAAGGTCCGGGCCATAACCTGGTGCCGCGCCCGATGTCGTTGCGCATCTTCGCCGTCGCCGATGCTGACGATAGCGAAGGCTACGCGGTGATGCCCGGCGGCCTGACGCGCATCGGTGATCAGACGCATAACGACGGTATCAAGGATACCTGGGTGTTGTCGGCAGGGCCGGTGACGCCGGTGTCACTGCTGCAACCCACCAGCGCGCCGGTGACACTCAAGCGCGGTGGCGCTGACCTGCCGAGCCGCGTCGCCGACAACCTGTTTTGGCTCGGCCGTTACGCCGAACGCTGCGAAAACCTGGCCCGTCTGGTACGCGAAGGCCTGCGCCAACAAGCGGATGGCGCGGAAACCGTGTCGGTGATGCAGCTCATCGATGAACTCGGCATCCGTCACGAAGAGCCTGACGTCATCCGCGCCCTGATGGAGCTCGCCGAAGATCCCGAGCACAGCGGCGGCATCGTCGCCAACCTGGCCAATCTGCGGCGCTCGGCGTTCGCGGTACGTGATCGCTTGTCGAATGATACCTGGCGCATCATCCATCGGCTCGACCGCACCGTCGCCAATGAGGACGCCATCGCCCGGCTGGATCGCATCCTCACTGAACTCGCGGCCCTCGCCGGCATGGGCATGGAAAACACGACGCGTGGCCCGGCCTGGCGCTTCCTTGATCTGGGGCGGCGCCTGGAACGCAGCCAGCACCTCATTGAACTTCTGCGCACCCTCAGTCGCGGACCGGCACTGCTCGAAACCCTGCTGTCGGTGGCCGACAGTTCGATCACGTACCGCAACCGCTACCTGACCACGTTGCAACCAGGTGCGGTGCTCGATCTGCTGCTGCTGGATGGCACCAATCCGCGTTCGGTGGGCTATCAGCTAGCGCGCATCGTCGAGCACCTCGGTGCGGTGCCCGGCGAAGAAGACCGCGCTTTGCCTTCCGAAGCCCAGCGTCTGGCGCGCAAACTCAGCACCGACATCGACCTCGCCGATCCTGAAGCGCTGTGCCGCACGCCACGCCGGGCCGAGCTGCATGAGCTGCTGGCGCGCACCGCCGACAACATCGTGCGCTTATCCGACGTCATCACTTCGTTGTATCTTAGTCATGCCGTGCCCACGCCGACGATTCATTGAAGAAAACAGCTCGACGCCATGCGCTATACGGTTACCCATATCACCACCTACCAGTATCAGGAAGCAGTCGCCGTATCGCACAACCTGGTGCATCTGGGTGCCCGTGATCTGCCCTATCAACGGGTGCTAGGTCACCGCCTCACCGTGTCGCCGGAGCCAACCGTATTTCATCGCAGCCGTGACTATTTCGGCAATCCGGTAGCCACCATCACTGTACAGAATCCGCATCGTGAGTTGGTGGTGACAGCCATCACCAGTCTTGAACGGTCTGCACCCATAACCCCGCCGCCGCTGTCCACGCCACCGTGGGAAACCATCGCCGATACCGTACGCCGAGCTGATCTGGCCGAGCTGTTGCCGATCGTCGAATTCGCTTATCCATCGTTCATGATTCCGGCCGATCCGCTTTTTCGCGAATTCGCCGCCCCCTCATTTACCCATGAACGGCCGGTCTTGGATGCGGCCATCGCCTTCAACCACCGCCTGCACAGCGAATTCACCTTCGACAGTGAGGCCACCACGGTCACTACCCCGGTGCAGGTGGCACTGGCGCGTAGACGCGGGGTATGCCAGGATTTTGCGTTGGTGCTGGTCGCCTCCTTGCGGGCCATGGGCCTGCCGGCGCGCTATGTCA
>JAYVTR010000196.1:0-6173 GCA_043788625.1 Planctomycetota bacterium | reverse complement strand
CTCGCAGCGACGCGCCCAAGCATGTGAAACCGCTCATCCTGTTCGTGGCGTAAGTCCCGCAGATGCTTGCTCTCTCGATGGCGGACGTGTTCGGAAATGATCCAGACCAACATGCCTATCCCAGGTCCCATTAAGGCCATTTCAGCGTAGTCGAGGCAGCTCTTCACCCAAGTGTCATGGATCGTCTCGTACCAGTTGTCGAAGTGATAGAGGGCCAGCCCGAAACTGGCGGCGAACAATGCAAGTGCTGCGGAGCGGACAGAGAACACCATGAGGGCCATGGTTGTTAGGATACATGCCTCATGCATGGAATAAATCGCAGAATCTTATCAAAACTTTCGTTACTTGGTTTCGGTGACTTCTCTGGGCTAAACTGCAAATCGCTACGCTCCATCCCCAGTAATTGAAACGCCGAACACCAGGAACCATCCATGTCAATCCGTATGCTGTCTCTGTTCGCTGTCGGACTTTTCATTCGTCTAGGGGCCGCTGATGCCGCCGGCACCGAGCGCACGACGACGGTACCAATCGAGCAGGCCGGCAGCCTCCTTATTGAACCAGCCGCCGCACATTCCTTCCAGGCCACCGCTAGTGCAATCGGCCGCATCACCTTCAATGAAGATCGCACTACGCCGGTCTTCGCCCAGTTTAGCGGGCATGCCACAAGATTGGTGGCAAAGCCCGGTGATAAGGTCAATAAAGGCGATGTACTCGTTGAGCTAGACTGCCCAGATTTGGTTCAAGCCGAAGGAGACCTATGGGCGGCATTGCCGCAGGTGGCCAAGAGCGAAGCGCTGTTGGAGCACGCCCGCCGTACTGAGGAGCGCACGCACCGATTGTATGATGGGCAAGGAGCAGCGCTACGTGACTGGGAGCAAGCGAAGGCTGATGTCCGCACGGCGGAAATCGACCTGACGGCGGTCCAAGCGACCCACGCCGCTGCTCGTGATCGTTTGCGTGTTTTCGGCAAACAGGACGCCGAGATTGATACGATCGAGCATGACCATGTCGTGGTGCGCACGCTGGCAGTCACTGCGCCGATCACCGGCACGGTGACGGTGCGAAAGGTCGGGCCAGGACAGTTTGTCCGTACTGATGCCACTGAGCCGTTGTTCACCATTACAGACTTATCCTCGTTATGGCTGCAGGCGGAAGTCTATGAAGCCGACGCGCCGGCTGTGGCGGTCGGCCAAGTGGTTCACGTCAGCCTCGCCGCTCTACCAAGCATAGCTATTACCGCGCGTGTCAGCTATATCGCACCAGCTGTCGATCCGGCCACGCATCGTATCGCCGTGCGCTGTGAGCTCGATCAGCCGCCATCGTCACTCAAGGCGGACATGCTGGCGGGCTTCACGATCGCCACAAATACTACCGCCGCTGCACCGGCGGTCTCCACCGGTGCATTGGTGCGCACAGGTAACCAGCAGGCTGTATGGGTGGCCACTTCGGACACCCAGTTTGAACGCCATACGGTAACCACCGGACTACGGCAAGATGGCTTGGTGCAGATATTGTCCGGTATAACCCCAGGCGACCGTGTGGTTAGCCGTGGCGGTATCTACCTTGACGCTAACTGAACTGAGGGCGCACCGTGGCCATTTATCGATACTTGTACGCTGTTCCTCTACTGTTGGTCTATGTCGTTGGTCAGGGGGCAGAGCAGCCCTTGCTTACCATTGAGGAAGCGGTTGCGCGTACTCGCGACCACAGCCTGGTAATCTTCGCTGCCCGTGCAGGTGTCGCGATCGCCGAAGGGCAGGTACTGACTGCAGGCGATCGTCCCAACCCGACATTGAACCTCGGTGCCGAGCAGTTCGACCTCAGTCAGCCGAATGATCATCTGGGATCGGATTCTGGCGTGGGTGCCAACCGAACATACACGGTCCGCATTGACCAGCAGCTCGAACTGGGTGATAAGCGAGGTCATAGGGTGCGTACGGCCAATGCCCAACGCCATGTTGCCGAGGCTCAGGTCGGCGATGCGCTTCGCCTGCAAACTGCTGCCGCGCAGCAGTCGTTTATTGCCGCCTTGCTGTCACGCGAAAATCTCCGGCTAGCAGAAGCGAATTTGGCGTTGGATGATGGAACCGAACGTGTCGTACGCACTCAAGTGGAAGCGGGTCATCGTCCTCAGGCTGATCTCGCCAGCTTCACCGTAAGTCGGATTCAGGCCCGGCAGGATGCGTTAACGGCGCGGCTCGCCTATGATCAGGCCCGTGCTGATCTGGTCACCATAATGGGTGATGATATAAACGCCGTTCTGCCTGAATTATCCGGAGAGATCGATGCGAAATTGCCGAATGGTCAGTTGACCAAGCCAGCAGACGGCGATTCGGCGGTCGTCGATAACCGGAGCGATGTCGTCGCCGCACGGAGACAGCTCGATCAAGCAACGGCGGCACTTGGTCTTGCCCGAGCCCAACGCGTGATCGATCCAACGGTTGGGGTCGAGTATCAACGCATTGGCGATACCAACACGGTTGGGTTTTTAGCATCCACGATGTTGCCGGTTTGGAATAACCACGGTGGTGATATCGCCCAGGCTGAGGCGCAGCGAGTTCAGGCTGAGCTGCAATGGCGTCAAACACGGCGACAAGCACTGGTCGACGTCCAGAAAGCACGGCAAGGACTGGCCTCAAGCCAGTTGCAATTGGACCTCTTTGGCCCTGAAACTATGGCGAAGGCAAATCAGGTACTCGAAATTGTCACACATTCTTATCAGGACGGAGCCACCAGCATGATTGAACTGATGGATGCGCGCCGTGCCTTCAACCAAGTGCGTCTGGCCTCCAATCAGGCTCATTTCATCCATCGTATGGCCGTCACCCAGCTTGGTCTTGCCCTCGGCATCCAGAGTCCCTCAGAAAGATAAAGCTATCTATGCTCAAGCGCATAATCGACGCAGCATTGCGCCAGCCGTTACTGGTCGCCTTTGCCACCATACTGCTCATTGCCGGCGGCTTATCGGCCTTTCGGTCGGTTCCCATCGAGGCCTATCCTGATGTCGGAGACGTCCAGACCACGGTGATCACGCTGTATCCAGGCCACGCTTCGAATGAAGTCGAGAAGCAGGTGACCACTCCAGTGGAGATTGCCCTCAGCGGTCTACCACACGCGGTGCGCATCTTTTCGCACACCCAATTCGGTCTTTCCTACGTGGTAGTAACTTTCGACGATAAGGTCGACGATTATTTCGCACGCCAGCAAGTGAATGAACGCCTAACCGGGATCGATGGGATGCCTGCTGGCATTCAGCCGTCTTTGGCGCCGCTGTCGACGGCCATCGGCGAGATTTTCCGATATCGCGTCATAGGTGCCAACGTGGACGCGACCGAACTACGTTCAGTGCAGGACTGGACGGTGGCACGCCGCCTAAAAATGTGTCCTGGCGTGGCCGATGTCGTCAGCCTCGGGGGATTCATTAAGCAATACCAGGTCAACATCGACCAACATAAGGTTGATGGCTATGGCCTTACCTTGCAGCAGGTATTGACTGCTTTGTCCCGGGGCAGCATCAACGCTGGTGGTGGCTTCATTGAACAAGGGCAACAGCAGTACGTCGTGCGTGGCGTTGGTTTGCTCCGTTCGGCTGACGAGATTGGTAATGTCGTTGTCGATGCCCGTCATGCCACGCCGATTCTCATTAAAGATATCGCGACCGTCACTATCGGTGCAGTCCCACGTCAAGGGGTGGTCGGCCAGGATGGCGACGACGAGGCGGTGGTCGGCATCGTTGTGATGCGCAAAGGAGAAAATCCATCGCAGGTGCTTGCTGATCTCAAGACCCGAATCGCTGCTCTTAGCACCGATGGCCTGTTGCCCAAGGGGATAGAAATCGTTCCATTTTACGACCGTACCACGTTGGTCGACACCACCCTGCACACAGTATTCGAGAATCTCGCCGTTGGTGCGGGATTGGTCGCTGTCGTGCTGTGGCTTTTTCTCGGCGATTTGCGTGCCGCCGGTATCGTCGCGTTACTCATCCCATTGGCGCTGCTGGCCGCGTTCGTCGGGCTGCAATTACGGGGGCTCTCAGCGAACCTGCTGTCCCTTGGGGCAATGGATTTCGGAATCATCGTTGATGGTGCGGTAATCGTGATCGAAAACATCGTCCGAAGATTGTCCGAACGCGATCCCCTGTCCGGACGAGAAGGCGCGCGCTCCGCCATCGCCAAGGCGGTGATCGAGATTGGTCGCCCGACGCTCTTCTCGATGTTGATCATTATCGTTGCCCATATACCGATCTTCGCTCTCCAGCGCCACGAAGGGCGCATTTTTGCGCCGATGGCCTATACGATTATATCCGCGCTGATCGGCTCATTGATCCTATCATTGACCTTGGTTCCTGTACTTAGCATGTGGCTACTCAGTAGTGGTGTTGCTCATGGCGACAATCGCTTGGTGCGGTTTGCTAAAAAACTTTACCAGCCGGTTCTCGACTTTTCACTCCACTATCCACGGATCATCCTTTCGGGCGCCTTATCCTTGCTGGCGTTAGGAGCGGTCTTATTGCCATTCCTCGGAACCGAGTTCCTCCCTGAATTGAACGAGGGCACCCTGTGGCTAAACATCAATCTACCACCAAGCATTTCCCTGAGCGAGGCCAAGGCGGATTGCCGACAAATTAGGCTGATCGTGGCCAAATTTCCCGAGGTAACCACTGTGGTGTCAAAGGCTGGCAGACCAGAGGATGGGACAGACCCAAAGCCAATCAGCATGACCGAGACTTTCGTGGGCATGAAGCCCAAAGACGAATGGCCTATTGGCATGACCCGCGACCGCCTACTGGCGGACATGCGTAAGGCATTGGAGGTAATGCCGGGCGTTGATATCAGCTTCTCGCAACCAATCCGCGACAACGTGTTAGAAAGTATTTCACAGATCGATGGGCAGATTGTCATCAAAGTTTTTGGCGATGATGTACATGTGATCGCTGAGCAGGCAGAGAAAATACTAGCGGTGGTCTCTAAGATTCGTGGCGTTTCAGCAGCTGCGATTGATCGGCCGGGAACGGTGCCTCAGCTTGATATTGTCGTAGATCGGGCGCGCGCCGCCAGGCACGGGCTGAATGCTGCAGACATAGAGGATGTCATCGAGGCAACTCTTGGGGGCAAGATAACCAGCGAGATATGGGAGGGCGATCGTCGTTTCGACGTCGCCGTACGCCTGCCTGAACACGAACGGAACGATCTGGATGCGATTCGGGCAATCACGATCACTTCCCCTGCCGGAACGCCGATCCCCCTGGCCGATGTATCTACTGTCACTGTCAGCGATGGCAAAGTTAATATCAGTCATGAAGACGGCCGGCGCCTAGCCGCGATCAGTATATTCATCGCTGGACGCGACATGGGCAGCCTGGTTGCGGAGATGAAGGAATCAGTCGCCCAAAGAGTGACCCTGCCTGCTGGCTACTCGCTCACGTGGGGTGGGGAATTCGAGAATCAGGAACGCGCCATGCGCCGTTTGGCCATGATCGTCCCGATCAGCATATTCATGATCTTTGTGCTGTTGTTCAATACCTTCGGCTCGGCTTCGAGTGCGTTGTTGATCTTGCTCAACATCCCCTTCGCACTCGTCGGAGGTGTAGTGGCACTGCTGATTATGGGGATCCCACTAAGCGTTTCGGCAGCAATAGGATTTATCGCGCTAATGGGGCAAGCCGTCCTGAATGGCGTGGTCATGGTGAGTCTCTTCAACGATTTACTTGCCGCAGGCTATCGTCGGATCGACGCGGTGCGCGAGGGCGCATTGACGCGCTTACGCACGGTCCTGATGACCACGTTGCTAGCGATGCTCGGCATGCTGCCGATGGCCCTGTCATCGGGTATTGGGTCCGAGGTCCAACGTCCTCTGGCCGTCGTCATAATCGGCGGCTTGGTATCCGCTGTCTTCCTGACGCTTGTGGTGCTGCCGGTCATTTACCTGGTAGCCGGTGAGCCAGGACGCTTGCTTTCTGGTCGGCAGCGCGCTGAGACGGCAGAAGGAGAATCTGATGGCGTCCCAAGTGCTTCTCCATGCGCCATTGCAACGCCTCAAGAAGAACCCCATGCGCCTGGGCCTATGTAATGAGAGCTTGCTGAACAAACCTCATTCCATCTTACGTGATGCCAACGAGCGGCCCCATCCGCATATTCATTACCGAATGTAGTTTGTAGAAGCTGAAAATAAGT
>JAYVTR010000195.1:0-6115 GCA_043788625.1 Planctomycetota bacterium | reverse complement strand
GGTATTCCTGTGGCGGGTGGACAGGTGATTCTATCCAGTGGACAAGGCAGCCGGCTTGACGCTCAAGGCTCCTTTGTACTTGGTGGGATCACCAGGCTGTCGGTGGTGTACATTGCTGCTGATGCCGCACCCGGCGGTGATGGCAAAAGCTGGGCAACCGCATTCAATTCGCTGGAATACGCCCTCAGCCTTCCCGCAGTAAGAAATAGTCATAGTAAGATATGGGTGAAGGAGGGGGTTTATAATTTAACTCATGCATTAGATATACCGCGAATGGAAGTGATTGGCGGGATGCATGGCCATGAAGTACTTGTAGAGGAAAGAACGCGCGGTAAATCCTGGTCACGAATTGTATATACGGGTATTGACAATGCTGCAGTGACCTTCAATGGATCTGAAAATGTGCTTGAGGGCTTCTCATTCACCGGTCCTGATTGTCATGGTGCGCGTGCAATCGCTCCATTCACACTCAGTCCATTCGACACCGTAACACCGATTATTCGTAATTGTATATTTAAGGATTTTGATTTGAAGACCGGCTCGGTGTTAGTTGGAGATTTCCAGGTTGAAAATTCACTTTTCTTCAATAATTCCACGAACGATCTGACGGCCGGGGCCGCAGTTTCAGGTCGTTTAAAAATAAGTAATTCCATCTTCATTGGTAACCGTGGTCCCAAAATTCAATGTTTGTCAGGTGTTGGAGCGTGCCTTTTGAATCATGTTAGTTTGATCGGGCCCTCCATCCATTCTGAAATTCCCAGTGTCGATCTAGCCGCTGATTCGAGTCTGGTAGTAGTAAATTCAATTTTGTCACACGCGGGCGCTGGCAGTGTCCTGCGCCTGTTCAGTCCCATGCAGTCCTTAGGGTCATTCATCGAGGGTGATCCGACAGAACGCAATGTGGCTGTGTCACCTCAGTTTGTAAATCCGACCCAGCCAGCGGGCATTGATGGCCTCTGGGGTACTGACGATGATGGCTTAGTCTTGGCAAACGGATCAGATTTAATGGGCAAGGGTCTCGGTTGGTCCTCGACGGTTGATTTCCGTGGTGTCAGCCGGGCTGGGGTTTCCCCTGATCCTGGGGCATATCAACATGGAACCGGAGTTGCATGGCCCATAAGTCGCGATCTGTTTGGAACCCAACTCAGCAAACCAGCTCGCTTCCAGGCCACGGTCTTTGATGCCAACGGCGTTACGCTTGGATCCTTTGATGTAGCACCTTTCAGTTATTTCTTGAATGATTTAGGCACAATTGATCTGGCTCCGGCGGTGTTCCCCGGACTTGGTCAACGTCGCAGGCTTCAATTGTATACACCGTCGCTTGCGACGCTCTTTCAGGTGACTCCGTGAACGTTATCGCACTTCCATCAACCATTTCATCTTTCGTGGCTCGTACAGCTCTTTTACCATGCGTGCTGCTGATTTTAATTGGTGTTTTTGTCTGCGACCTTCCGTTGGCAGGCGCGGTGCAAGATTCTGCGCCGCTTCCGGTATTGGTGCCAAAGTCAGCTGCTTATGGCATTCCAATTGTGGTCGGAATTGCATCTGTGAATCCGCTGCCACATGGCTTGGAGTATCGATACACGGTTGATGGTACAGACCCGTTAATTACGTCGTGGCACTTTGAAGGCGGCATCCTCATCACTGATCCAACCGAAGTGCGTATCCAGGCATTTATGTTGGGACTGACTGCAAGTGCTGTGGTGGTTGGTCAATATCAGGTACATTTTCCCCTGACAACCCAACGACCGGTTTATGATATTCGTCCACAAGCAAGCGGTCAGGTGCTGGTTGCGCTTACCTGCCCAACGCTTGCCGCATCCATCGTCATTACTACCGATGGCACTGAACCGACGTTGTGCAGCACCGTCTATCGCCAGCCATTTGTCATTGCGCAAAGTCAGATAGAAAAATTGCGCGCTCGAGGGATTGGCGGGCGTATTTCGCTGCAGCTTGGTCACTTCAAAATGTGGCTTCCGGCTGTGGTTCCAAGTGGCGTCGCCTGTCCTTCAGTTTACCAGCAGTCAGCAGTACAGATGCCGCAGCTCAGTCTCGTGGGTGGACGTTATCAGCTAATTCAGTCCGTCAGTGCCACCTGTTCAACGGCACAGGCCGTCATCCGCTACACGCTTGATGGCACGGATCCCAGTGAAGCAGCTACCCAATTTCCCACATCCCTGATCATCGACCACAGTCTGACCTTAAAAGTACGTGGCTTTAAGGCCGGCGCGACACCCAGTCCGCTTGCAGGCGCGGTTTATGAACTGCAAGTGCCCGCTCCCACATTCGCGCCAGCCCCTGGGGTATATGCTAATGAGCAAGCCATCGCCATCACCACCACCAACACAGTGACCGATCAAATTCGCGTAACGATGGACGGTACCGATCCGACCTCGACCACGCCGGTCGTGAATGGTCCGCTGGCTCTTATGGCTTCGACAACGGTAATTGCGCGTGCCTACCGGGCAGGGTGGAGTCCGAGTGTGAGTGTCATGGGTGTGTACACTCTGACGGTTGCAACCCCGACACTGTCCCCATCTGAGACGTACCTAACTGCACCGCTGCAGGTGATCCCGATTTCGCTTACGGCACAGACGGTTTTCCGTTACACGCTTGATGGTCGAATTCCCACGTCAACGAGCCAGCTCGTCCCTGATGCTGGCATTCCGGTAATGGCGACGTCGGTCATAACCGTCGTTGGATTTCGTGCCGGCTTTACGCCCAGTGCTCCGGTGGTCGCAACTTATCACCTGCCTTACCTCACATGGGCGCAGCACGCCCTTGCCGGCGTCGAAGGTACGCCAACGGTGGTCGCCACCGCCCATCTGAGTGAGCCGTTACCGCGGTCATATAGCGTCGCAGTTATGTCAGCTGATGACACTGCCAGCGAGTTTCTTGACTACCAAATTCCGCCTACCGGATTGGTGTTCGCCGCAGGGTCCGTGGATGCGACAATTGCCATCAGCATAACGGATGACGCAGTTTATGAAGGAATTGAACAGGCCACGCTTGTTTTAAATCCATCGCCTGGTGCGTGCGTGCTTCCCGAACAGGCGACCAGTGTTCTATCGATTGCCGATAACGATCTACGTCCAGCGGTTACATTTGTCGCTGCAAGCCAGACGTGTTCCGAATCAGATGGTCCTGTGGCCTTGCCGATCCACCGGGTCGGTGCATCCAGTCTGCCGGATTTGGTGACGATCACAGCCACCGGTGGTTCAGCGCGTGCGGGTGTACACTACCGCTTTGAGCCAACCACGGTTGCCCTGACGTCGTTTCAGAGTGAGGCAGAGGCTTATGTCACGATTTTGAACACGGCACAGGCGAAGGAAGATCTGACAGTTGTCTTTACCCTCACCGGTGCTGATGGTCAGCCCATTGGTGATCCAGCTACGTGCACCTTGCACATCCGCTCGACGGTTCCGGGGAACCCGGTCGTCACCTGGAATAATCGTGCCCGTGCAGCCGTCGCGCGCACCAATACCGATGCCGCCATGGCTGCCCGGGTTTACGCTCTCGTCGGCGTGGCTCAGCGGCGCGCCGTGTTGGCCATACCACAACCAGGCGTATCGCCTCAAGGCGCGGTCTTGGGTGCATCACTCGAAGTCTTGTCGCGGCTGTTCCCCAGCCAGGCAGGTGACTTACTGGCCATGGCAGAGAGTGATCTCTCATCAGATGGCTGGATTGGCTTGGCAGACGAATCCGCAGCTGCTGCGGATTCGTTTGGTCGTCACACCGGCAGTCTGGTCGTCACGGAAGCAACCAGTGATGGTTCGGCGGCAATCTGGCTCGGTGCACCGCCGGTTGGTCCGCCCTATTGGTTTGCCAGTTGGCCGTATCCACAGCCGCCATTGCGCCCACTGTGGGGTCAGGCCCGCCCATGGTTCCTGGCTTCGGGCAGCGAGTTCCGCCCGGCAGCTCCACCCGCTTTCGACTCGGTTGCCTATCAACAGGCCCTCGCTGAAGTCCGTTCGATATCCGATCGGCGTACGGCAGAACAGTTGGCTCTCGCTGGCAAATGGGCTGACGGAGCAGGCTCGCCCACGCCGGCAGGAACTTGGGTGCGGATTGCCGATGATCTGATCCTTGATCACCATGTGGATGTCGTCGAAGCCGCCAAACTCTCGGGCTTGCTCGGTGCGACGCTCATGGATGCCAGCATTGCTTGCTGGGATGCCAAATACACGTATTGGCTCATCCGGCCGTATCAGGCAGATCGCTCGATTCTCACGCCTATCGGTCAGCCGAATTTCCCCTCGTACGTCTCGGGTCACGCCACGTTTTCGGGTGCGGCATCGGAAATCTTGGCGCATGCCTTTCCTGATGTTGCCGATGCCATGCGTGCAAACGCCGAAGAAGTCGCCCTCTCGCGTCTATACGGCGGCATCCATTACCGCTTCGACAATGAACGGGGTCTGGCCCTGGGCCGTCAGGTGGCCGCGAAAGCCCTGGCTGCTGATGCCATGGGAGCCTGGCGCAGCGATGAAGCGCCGCGTATCGCATTCGTCTCTCCAGCACCAGCGGCCATTCTCACCAATCGCCGGCCATCGATCGAGGTGACGGTTGCTGATGACCACGCCATTCCCGAGGCGGGAATCAAGGTCGCGCTCACGCGTAGTGATTCTGCCAATGTGGTGCTCGCCACCACCTCGGTAAAGCTGGCCGCCGATGGCTTGACCGGGCAGGTCTTCATCCAACCAGCAGCCGATCTGCCAGACGGCCTCTATGTCATCTCAGTGACCTGCATCGATGCTGATGGGCACTCAGCCTCAGGCCGACTTTTCTTCGGGGTCGATCCCGCAGGCGCACCGGTAGTCACGATCACTTCGCCAGCCGAAGGTGATCTGGTTGGCATGACCAAGCCAGTGCATCTTGCCGGACGGGTGTCAAAAATGGTTCCGGTCCTGACCCTCAACAGTACCGAAATCACACTGGCTGCCGACGGCAGCTTTCAACTTGATCTGCCGATTGATGCCTACGCGGCGATTCGTCGGCCGCTCACAATGATGGGCGGCATCAATGAGCTGTATGTACGTGCAGTGGATGCGGCTGGCTTGGCGGGTGGCGCACGCGTCACCCTGCGGGTTGATGATCATGCCCCGACTTTGGCCGTCGAGTTCCCCGCCGACAATGCGCTGGTCGCTGGCAGCTCGACGGCGGTTATCGGTCGGGTGCAGGACCTGGTGTTGGGTCAGGTGACGACTGATAAGATCACGGTCACGGTCAACGGCATCCTCGCCACCATCCGCAACGGCAATTTTCAGGTTGCGGCATTGCCTCTGGTTGATGGCGTCAATGTATTCACGGTGGTTGCCACTGACCAATCAGGCAACCACAGCCAATTGATGACGCGGGTGGTTCGGCAGAAGTTAGCGGGGAACTCCTTGATGTTGGTGGCAGGAAATGCACAGGAGGGCTCGCCGCATACGGTTGCCGCCCAAGTGCTCAGCGTGCAAGCACTCAGTTCGAACGGCACTCCGATTCCACATCAGCCTGTTACCTGGAATGTTTCGCGTGGTGATGGTCGACTGGTAGAGTCCGCCACCGATGACCATCGTAAAATCGTCACCCTGACCGGAGTCGACGGCATTGCCGCCATCCATTGGGAACTCGGCGGCAATGCCGGGGTCGGCAATCAACGGGTAACGGCTACGGCACCTGGGGTACTGATTCCGGTCATTTACACGGCATCGGTGACGCCATCTGCGCCAATCGGCCTATTTGTCGTTGATGGTGATCAGCAATCGGGCTTTGCCGGACAGCCACTCTACCGTGCTTTGGTGGTGGTGGCTCGTGATCGTACCGGAAATCCCGTGCCCGGAGCAGCCATCGATGTGTCGCTGCTGCGTGGCACCGGCACCCTGGCAATGAGTCTTGCTGACACGCCGACTAATTCCCTCATGTTGGTGACCGATGTCGATGGCTTTGTGCACGTCATTCTGCGTCCGGGGACAGAACTCGGCCCCGAGACCAACGCCATCCGTTTTACCGTGCATGGGGTAATCCCTGAATTGAGTCAGACCTTGGTGGCTTCGGTCATTCAGGCGTCCGGTAATGCCGAGGACACCGGCATCATGGGCGTGGTTCTGAGTACAGAGCACCAGCCAATCGCGGG
>JAYVTR010000194.1:0-23128 GCA_043788625.1 Planctomycetota bacterium | reverse complement strand
CCCAGGCGGCCACCACCACTGAAAAGCGCGCGAGTGGCGCCTCTGCGGCGTTGCCGGAAGTCTAGCATGGCGTGTGCCATGCGTCGGCTTCCGGCGCCTGGCATAGGCACCGCTCGCGCACTTTTCAGCGAATTTGGGTAATTTTTTTGAGAGCGGCGCCTTTGGTGTCGCTCTCTTTTGATCATATTTTATGCGCTCCATTGCTGGGGGCGTGGTCGCATTTACGGTTTGGTATGACTGATGTGGATGAGGCGCCCGGCGTTGAGACCTCCTCGTTGCGAGCGGTGGTATGGCCATTGTTGCGACCGTATCGCTGGTGGTTGTTGGGCGCGGCATTGCTCAATGGGTTGCATGGGGTGGCCGTATCGATCCAGAATCTGACGCCCAAATGGCTGATCGATGATGTGCTGGTGCCGGCGGAGCTGTCGAGCGGAGAACGCTGGCGCCGCTGCCTGCTGCTGGGTGCCATCTACCTCGTGGTGTCGGTATTGGGGCGCATGACCGTATGGCACCTCGGTTATCGGATCTTCACCCGCGTGCGCGAAAATGCCGTACTCGCCCTGCGTGCGCAATTTTTCCGTCACGTGAATCACCTGTGCCTGCGCTTTCATGGGGCGCATTCCAGCGGCGAACTCTTCAGCTATCTGTTCGGCAGCCCGCTGGCCAATATCATGGGGTTTTATCAACATACCTCGATGACCTGCGTTGGCGCCGCGGTCATCCTGCTGACCACTTTGGCCACCGCTTTCACCTGGGATTGGGCCCTCGGCGCGGTGCTCGGTGGCACGGTGGTGGCGTCGGTGCTGCTGATGAACCGATCGCGGCGGCGCGTGCATGCCATCGCCAAGGATTTTCAGCACACCGAAGGCCTCGTCACCGGCCACATCGCTGATCTGCTGCGCGGCAACAAAGCGGTGAAGCTCTATGCCATGGAGGAGCAGGTCGCCCTCACCTTCACCGAACAGGCGCGGCAGATCAGCAGCAAGACCTATGACCGCGACATCAAGTCACACCGCGAATGGATGAAGCAGGAAGCCTTCAGCTATCTGATGTTCGTGGTGCTGATGTTGGTCTGCGCCTGGCGCTATGCCGATGGCCATGCGACTCTCGGTGTGGTCATCGCCATCTTCATGTCGTTCAACACCCTCCTCGGGCCGTTGCAGCAGCTCTTCCAGGCCATGAGCCTTTGGGGATCCGCCCAGGCCTCGATCGAGCGCATCGGCACCGTGCTGAATGTCGCCAGCACCACGCCCGATCCCGCCGCCAGGATGGTTCCCGTCGCGGTGCCGCCAACCGGCGACCTGCGCTTTGACCAGGTTCATTTCGCCTATGGCGAAAACGGCGGGCAAGCGGTGCTGTGCGGCATCGATCTGCACATTCCCTATGGCCAACGGGTGGCGTTTGTCGGGCCCTCGGGGGCGGGCAAGAGCACCGTCAGCCAATTGGTGATGCGCTTGTATGATCCCACCAGCGGCACGGTGTCGATGGCCGGGGTCGACCTGCGCCAGCTGAAAGGCAACGAACTGCGCAAACGTTTTGGCGTGGTGCCGCAAGACCCATTCATCTTCCGCACCTCGATCCGCGACAATGTCAAGGTCGCCCGCCCCGACGCCGATGATGACGCCATCATCACCGCTCTGCGCCAAGCCAATGCCTGGGAGTTCGTCGAGCTGTTGCCGGGCAGACTGGACGAATGCGTCGGCGAAGGCGGCTCATCGCTGTCCGGTGGCCAACGCCAACGCCTGGCTATCGCCCGCGCCCTGCTGGCCGATACGCCGTTCTTCATCTTCGACGAAGCCACCAGCGCCCTCGACACCCTCAGCGAAGAACTGATCCAGCGCACCCTCGACAGCACCCTGCAAGGGCGCACCTCGATCCTCATCGCCCACCGCTTGGCGACGATCAGGAACTGTGATCGCATCATTGTGCTGCGCGATGGCCGCGTCGAACAAGATGGCACCTACAATCAACTCGTCTGCGCCAACGGCCTGTTTGCCGATCTCGTAAACAGCCAACGTCTGCGCGATTGAAAAGTCGTTTTCACCACAGCTCGTCAGTTGAGGGGTTGGGATGGACGATCTCGCCGCTGGCGGCACCGATCACCAACAACACCAGTAGCGAGAAGGTCCATGCTAAAATCACTAACACGACGCCTGCCAACGGCACCGCACTGCCGCGATAACGCTCGGGATGCAAGCGCGCCGAGCGCGCTGCCCGCCAGGCGTTGAGCAGACAGAAGGCACCAAGAAAAAACGGTACTGGGGGAATCCACCAACTCATGAACGTCAGGATGCCGCTGGCCAGGCACAAAGCGGTGCCAGGGGCTGAACGCAGGGCGACGACAGGAGTATTCATGCCGATAGCCCGGCCAAGGCGGCAGTCGAAGCGTCGCGGACCTGTTGATGCAGGGAATTGCCGTGGCTGTCCATGGTCACGATGCACGGAAAGCGCTCGACCCACAGGTGCCAGATGGCTTCGGGACTGCCGAGATCCATCCAGTCGACACCGTCAACGCGGGTGATGCGCTCGGCGCACACCTGGGCCGCGCCGCCGATGGCGTGCAGGTATACACAGCCGTATTTGACACAGCCCTCCAGAGTTTTGGGGCCCATGCCGCCCTTGCCGATGACGCCACGGATACCGTGGTCGCGCATCACTTCCCACTGATACGGCTCTTCACGTGACGAGGTGGTCGGCCCGGCTCCGCGGCACACCCACTGGTCGCCGTCTTTGACCATCACCGGTCCGCAGTGGTAGATGATCTGCCCAGCCAGATCGACCGGTGGCTTTTCACCATGGTGCAGGCGGTGATGCACCGCATCACGTCCGGTATAGAGCCGTCCGCTGAGCTCGACGGTATCACCAACACGCAGACTGCGTGCCTGAGCTTCGCTGATGGGAGTGGTCAGTTGGACAAGTGCCATGGAAGTCTCAATACAGCCATTGGGAGATGGAGCCGTTATCAGCCAGCGTCACGCCCTGGCGACGGAAGGCCCAGCACATGTAGCTGATGGCGACGAAGAAACTCGCCGGCACGCGGTTCAGTGCCCCGGCCTTGCAGCCCAATAAAGTGGTCTTACCGCCGAAGCCCATCGGACCGATGCCCGATTGGTTGGCCTTGGCAACCACCCGCTGCTCGAGTCCGGCTAATGTAGCTTCGGGATTCACGTCATCGAGACGGCGCAGCAGCTGGCTCTTGGCGCAGGCCATGCCACTGACCCGATCGCCACCGATGCCGACGCCGAGGATGCCCGGACCGCAACCCTGGCCCTGCGCCTGCAAGACGCAGTCGAGGATGGCGTTTTCGACACCCATCAAATCGCGGCCACCAAATTTCGGATGCGGCAGGGTATAGGTGGCGCCGACATTCTCGCAGCCGCCACCCTTGAGCATCAGCTTCACTTCGACGTGGGCCTCACGCCACTGGTGGAAGTGGAAGTCAGGCGTACCCGGCCCGGTGTTGTTACCGGAATTCTTGCCGGTCAACGAATCTACCGAGTTCTGCCGCAGATACCCTTTCACGGTGGCTTCCTGCACGGCGGCGATGGCGGTGTCGGCAAAGGTCAGCTGATCGTAGCCGACCGGCGTGTGGACATAGAAAAGGATCGAGCCGGTGTCCTGGCACAGCGGCTGGCTTTTGTTCTTGGCCAAGCCGATGTTGCAGTCGATCACGTCGAGGGCGTAGGCGGCATTGCTGCCGGATTCCTCGCCGCCTTTGGCGGCGGTGACGGCGCGCACCACATCTTGTGGAAGAACAGTGCTGGTGACGCGGATCAACTCGACCAGGCTCGCCTGCAGCGTGGAATCGAGGACGGGCGTCGCAGCCGAAGATGCAAGGGAACTGGCCATGCCAAACATGCTATGCTTCGCCCGGCTCACGCTACTGGGGCGCTTACTGTGGTCCTACCGGCGCCTGCCAGGCATGACCGCCGGCAGCCAGGTCCAAGGTCACCCGCGCCAGCCGCGCCGTTTCGCGATAATAGGCGGCTGCTTCCGCTGACGCCAGGCTGCGACTCAAGACGATCGCATCATTGGTACGCCGATCATGATTTTCAGCGTCGGCGATCTGCGCCGCGAGCAGGAACTCGGCCCCGCTGAGGCCGGGAGCCGGACCGATCAGGCCCTGCTTGCCGTCGATCAGCACCACCTGGCTGCGCAGGGCGGCCGCCAAGGCCGGTGCCCGACTCATGCGCGCCTGGATCTGCGGTGGGGGCCGTTGCTGGTCGCCGATGTGGCTGCCTGCTGCCCATTGTGCCGCCTGGTTGAACTCCGCGGTGGCACCGAAAAGCTCCAACTCACCGCTGCGCCGGGGAATGCCATGCGTGGTGTCTTCGATCCAGTTGGCCAGCACCCGCAGTTCGTCAAACTGCACGCCAGGCCGCGTGCGCGTGCAGCCGGACAGCGCGAGTGACAATGCCAGCAGCAAGCTCACCAAATGCCTCATTCGGCACGCAGCCCGGCTGCCTGCAAGCGGGCCACCACCACGGCATGATCGGTACGCGTCGAGAACACCAGTCCGGGATTGCGGCCGCTGCGTGAATTGCACAGCAAGGCCGCGCCACTGAGGGCGGTCGCCCGGCCCCCGGCCGCCAGCAGCACCGCCGCCGGCGCCGCCACGTCCCATTCATAGATGGCGCGCGTGTGCACATAGAGGTCCGCCTCACCGCGCAGCATGCGATGGACTTTGACGCCGACGCTGGTGCAGGTGGTACAATCGTATTCGGGCAAAGCAGCCCGCAGCGCCAGCAGCGCTTGCGCATTCCGCTGTGAATTGGAGGCGATCATGGTGGTGGTCACGCCGCCCTCGGGCAGGGTCAAAATCCGCACACCCTGCGCGTCGCTGATCGTCGCGCCATGGCCGACGACGCCGGTGAGCTGCGTGCGTTCTCGCGGCAAATCCAACACGCCCAGTACCAGCACGCCATCAACGGCCAAGGCGATCTGCACTGCCCAGCCGGCGCCGCCGGCGGCGTAATCCTTGGTGCCGTCGATAGGGTCGATGATCCACACCCGACGCTTGCCCAGGCGCACTGGATCGTCGGTGGCTTCTTCGGACAGCAGGGCGTCGTCGGGAAAGGCCGTCAGCAGATGATGGCGGATCACCTGATCTGCCGCCAGATCGCCGGCGGTCACCGGCGAACCGTCGGCTTTGGCGACGCTGTCGATGCCCGCCTGCATCTGCAGGGCCAACTGTCCCGCTTCACGTGCGGCAAGACAGGCGACGGACAACTCGTGGTGATACATGGCTGCCACTTTGTCAGCGGCGGCGCGCACGGAAGTCCTCTTGTCGTTTTCTTATTCGTCAATCTTCGCCATGCGCAGCACTTCATCGGCGGTGGTGATGCCTTGCATGACCTTACGCGCGCCGTCCATGGCCAAAGTGGCCATGCCATTGGCCACGGCCGCCTTGCGGATCTCCGAGGCAGTGGCCTTGTTGAAGGCCAGCTCGCGGATGTGCTTGTTCATCACCATCAATTCGAAGATGCCACGCCGGCCGCGATAACCCGAACCCTTGCAGTGATCACAGCCCTTGCCGCGCTTGAAGGTGCCATTCTTCCATTGTTCGGGCTTGAGCCCCAGGCCGATCAACTGCTTCTGCTCGGGCTCATACGGTTCTGAACACTTGGGACAATTGACGCGGATCAGGCGCTGAGCCAAAATCGCCTGGATCGAGGTTGCCACCAAGAACGGCTGCACGCCGATGTCGATGAGGCGGGTGATGGCACTCGGCGCGTCATTGGTGTGCAGGGTCGAGAATACCAAGTGACCGGTAAGCGATGCCTGTACGGCGATGCGCGCGGTTTCTTCGTCACGGATTTCACCGACGAGGATGACGTTGGGCGCTTGGCGCAACATGGCGCGCAGAATGCGCGGGAAATCGAGGCCGATCTTGCTGTGCACCTGGCATTGGTTGATGCCGGGCAGATTGTATTCCACCGGGTCTTCGGCGGTCATGATCTTGCGATCGACGGTGTTGAGCGAATTCAACGTCGCATACAGGGTGGTGGTCTTTCCCGAACCGGTCGGACCCGTCACCAGCAAGATGCCGTTCGGCCGCTTGATCATGTTGTTGAAGATCTTCATGTCGCTCGGGTCGAAACCCATGTCTTCGACCGAGCCTTTGAGATTGCCCGAGTCGAGGATACGCATGACGATCGCCTCGCCCCACACGCTGGGCAGCGAGCTGACGCGCAAATCGATGCGCTTGTCTTTCAACTTCAACTTGATGCGTCCGTCGAGCGGCTTGCGCTTTTCCTCGATCGGCATGTCGGCCATGATTTTTAAGCGTTGGATCACCGGCCCCTGCAGACGCTTGGGTGCCGGATCCATGGTGAAGCATACGCCGTCGATGCGATAACGGATGCGCAGGTGATCCTGCATCGGCTCGATGTGGATGTCGCTGGCACGGTTGTTGTCGGCGTTCTGGATGATCTGCTGCACGAATTTGACGATCAGCGCGTCATCTTTCTCTTCGACGGTATCGGTTGCCCGCACCGAGATGTCGGCGGTCATTTCGCCCATCATCTCATCGATCTTGGTATCGCTGAGACCGAAATGCTTTTCGATGGTGGCCGAGATCTGCCGCTCGCTCGACAAGGCGACTTCGATCTGCAGCGAGGTGGAAAAGCGCAGCGTATCGACCAGTTCCAAATCCAACGGACTGGCCATCGCCACCGTCAGCATGCGCCCGGCAAGCGACACCGGGATGACCTTGCGCTCACGGCACAGCTGCTCTGGAATCAAGCGCATCACCTGCGCCGGTATGTCGATGGTTTCGAGATCAATATAGCGCATGTCGAACTGCTCGGCCAAGGCGCGTGCGACGTTCTCGGCCGAGATGGTGCCCATCTCGATGAGGATCTGCCCGATGACGCGCTTATCGCCTTCCATCTGCTTGTTGAGCGCGGTTTTCACCTCGAGCTCGGTAGCGGCTTCCATCTCGATCAGAATCTCGCCCAAGAACTTACGCATGTGTCTCTCCGTCAGGACATTCGACTATGGTGACCGATCCGGCAACGCATCTGTTTGCTGGCGCTGGCGGATGCCGGTGATTGAGGCGGCAGCCGCTGGTGGTACGCCTGCTTCCCATGCTGGTCATAGATCGTCTACGCCTCATTTTCGTTGCTGCTGGCAATCCTGGACTCGATCAAAGCGTGCGCAACACCGCTAAAAACGCGGCTGACGTGCAGCAGGCACTTACCGTGGGCTTGCAGCAGACGACCTTCGATGAAATCCGCCGTCGTCATCTCTTAGCCCTCGCACTGTGCTGGCATGACCAATGGCATGCCGCGCACGACCTGTGCCAGAGCATGGAAGGTGATCCCGACATGGACCTGGTGCATGCCATCCTCCATCGCCGCGAGGGCGATGCCGACAATGCGCGGTATTGGCTAGAGCGTGTCGGCAGCCATGCGATCTTTCCGCGTTTGATCCCCGTCGCCGCTGCCGAAGGCTTCAGCGATCTGGTTGCCGACAGCGCTTGGCGACCGGCGGTCTTCATGGCCCACTGCTTGCGTGCAACGGCCACCGACGGCCCTGGTTTGATACGCATCCAAGCCGCAGAGATGCTTGCCTTGCTCGATTATCTGACCACCCATCCCTACCGCAAACCGCGCCCTGCCGGTTATGGTGGGTGATGCCTCCGCCGCCGCTCATCAGTGCCCCGCGCATCATCACCCTGACGACGGATGATGCCGGCGCCTGTGTGGCCCTGGAAATTGCTGCCTTTGACCCACCAGACCGCTTTCCGATGCGGGTGTGGCGCCGCTTAATCGGTCCATGCCAAAGCGCTGGCAGCGTCCTCGCCCTGGGTGTGCGCGGACCCCGGCACAGCCTCGCCGGATCCATCATCGTGTTGCTGCGCCGAACCAGTCGAGTGGCCCGCATCTATAGCTTGGCAGTGGATCCCGGCCAACGCCGACGCGGCTTGGCCAAGCGGCTGATCGCCGCCATCATTCGCCGTTTACCGCCACGCTGCACTCTGTTGGTGCTGGAAGTACGCATCGATAACCGCACCGCCCGCGCTCTATATACCCAACTCGGCTTCACCGCCACCGCCAGGCTGGCAGATTACTATGGCGATGGCGTCCCCGGACTGCGCTATGAGCTGGCCTTGCCTGCCAACTCGAAACAACCAACCTGAAACACTCATCCTGCTCATGAGCTTTACTGATTTCATCCTGCGTCTCGGTTCCGCGCTGCTCATCGGCATCGCTCTGGGTTTGGAACGCGAAAAACGCGGCCGAGCAGCGGGCCTGCGGACCACGGCATTGGTGGCGTTTTCAGCCAGCTTGGCAATGGTGCTGTCGGAATGGCTGCCCACCACGAATGCCACCAATGGCAACTTCGGCGGCGACCCCGGGCGCTTGGCCGCTGGGGTGCTGACCGGTATGGGCTTTCTCGGTGCCGGCGTGATCATCCGCCAAGACACCCTGATCCGCGGAGTTACCACCGCCGCCGTGCTGTGGACGGCATGTATTCTCGGCCTCACCGCCGGTAGCGGCAATCTCGGCTTAGCCTGGGGTGCCACCGCCGTCGTCTTGTTGGTGCTGATCGGCCTGCCGCTGCTAGAACGGCGAATGGACAATGATGGCTACGTGGCGCTGACCATCACGATGACGGCGCCGGGATTACCTATGACCCGCCTCAGCGAACTCTTGGCCAAGCATCGGCTGGTGATTTTGACCACCTCCATCGACCGCCATGGCGAAGCCGTGATCATCAACATCCACATCTCGGCACCTAAGCGCGACAGCCTCGATCTGCCGGCCTGTGTAACCGGGGAATTACGCGCCTTGCCAGAGGTTACCCGGGCTACGTGGACAGGATAACAGTGGACGTGATAACAGTGGACGGGGTAACAGTGGACAGGGTAACAGTGGACAGGGTAAACCCCTCCACCAAGTCGATCTTCTTACGGCGGGTGAGGCGTTTCACGGCGTACTCCCGACGCATCGCCGCCCGGCGATCGGCACAGGCCTCATAATACACCAAGGTCACCGGCCGCCGGCTCCGGGTATAGGCGGCACCGCTGCCAGCATTGTGCTTGAGCGCCCGGGCATGCGGATCGGTGCTCCAGCCGCAGTACAGCGAGCCATCACGACAACGCACCAGATAGACCCAGGCGGCCATGCGTGACCAGCGTGGCGCGGGGCGTCAACTCGCCAGCGCCATCAGCTGCCGGGCGTTGTCGACCTCGTCATTGACCCGCGTTAGCAATTCTACCAGTGCGTTCTTATCGAGTCCGAGATGTCCCCACACACTGACATCCAAGGTCGGCTCGTCGCACTCGCCACTGACACGCAATTTCTTGAGGGCGCACAGGTATTCGCAGAATAAACACATTGCCACCGGCCCGGTCTGCTGTTCGGGAACCAGCGAATACTGATGGCGGATGGTGTCGACGATAATTTTCTCCAATTCCCATTTTTCCGCCAACCACGCGCCGATTTCCGCATCGTCGGTATCGAGCACCTCGCGGGCGGCACCGTGAAAGGATAATTTGTATTCGCGGGCAACGGCGATGATGGCCCGCGTTTCATCGGGTGCGCTTTCAACCAGCACCAATTTTCCCATGCCTTTGAGCAAGCCGATGGTGAAAGCCAGTTCTGGATCGCACACTTTCGAACGTTCGGCGATCATCCGGCATAAACAGGCACTCACCGCTCCGTGCGCCCAAAACGCTTTCATGTTGAAACATGCGTTTTGCTGCTGAAATGCATTTAGGACCGAAATCGATAGGGCAATCGAGCGGATGGTCTTGAAACCCAGGATCAGCACCGCCTGCTCCATATTATGCACCGGTTCATTGAGACCGTAGTACACGCTGTTCACCATGCGTAGCATCTTTGCCACCATAGCTGCGTCTTTGATCATGATCTGGGTAACATCTTTCGAATTCGCCATCGGCTCATTCACCAGGCGGCTGACTTGCGTCACCACTTCCGGTAACGACGGGATCGTATGGACGCGTTCGATGATTTCTTCGAAGGAGGAACGATTGAGCGGCACGGCATGACTCCCCTGACGGTGACGAATAAGAATACCCTGCAATTGACTTCGCCGCTAGAAATTCCCCCACTGGGCGAAATTTGCTACAAGTGTTGCACAGGTAAACCGCTTGAAGCCACTTATTGGCCATGCACCGCTTGCGATCAGTTGCCAGCCTAGGCATAGTCCGGCCTCTTTACGGAATCTCTATGCGCAACCAACACGTTCATCGCCCCCGTACCTCATTTGCCCGCATGGCCTCGCGAACCCTGCTCGCTGTGGCGGTTGGACTGCCGTTGGCGTACGCAGTCGATCCCACCGTGCCGTTGGTAACCTTGAATGTAGACACCGTGCGTGCCCAGGCTTTTGAGTCGGATGTCACCAATTATGGCGAGGTGAAAGTTTCGCGTACGACGTCGTTGCTATCGCCACAGACCATCAGTCTGGACCTCAGTGGAACCGCGACGCTCACCGGTGATTACACCGTGCAGATCAATCCGGCTGATCAGGCCAATGCTACCTTAGGTACGCCGGTGTTGGTCGCTGGGTCCTCTCCCGCGGCGTATACCGTGGCTCTTACCTTCAACGCCAATGTGGCCAGCGCCCGCATCCAGGTAATTGCCGTGCCGGATGCTGCGCAAGCCATTCCAGAACTGGGCGAAACCGTATCGTTCTCATTACCCATCCTTCCGCCCGGACTGGTAGTCAATGGCTCGCATCAACGCGGCACGATCACCATTGTCGACGCCAATGTGCAATTGGCGACCTATATCGATCAATCGCCAGCTCATGAAATCATTCCCGATACGATCAATGGTTTAGCCCAAGATGCGGCCGGACGTATGCGTCTGTGGTTTACAAATAGCAGCGCGTTTTCTTCAGTAACGCCCACCACGTCGTATGCGCCATATGCCAGTCGTTTTGTTGAAGCCACCAATGCCGGCTCTAGCGCGACCGTAATCACGGATTTCATAGCCACCTATCGTATCGGCGGACACCAGCGCTGCCTTGACCGCATTGGTGCGGTTATCGAACCAAGCGTATATTTATCACCTTTAGCCATTCGCAGTACCAATGAATACGGTAGCCACTCCTACCTCAGCGGCGGTGTATTCCCGGGTTACACCGATGGCGTCTTCGGCCAGACAATTGCCACTCCAACCAGTGCTCCTGGACTTCAAAGCGTAACCGTTGACCGCATCACCCAAATTTCAGGGGCGCGATATCTCTCGATTACAGTCAACGGCGTCTTCACCGATTTGACCGCTCCTGGTGTCAGTGTTTCGTTTGCCGACATCATCATCGGTGGCGTCGCTTTGACGAAGATTTCTTTCAATAGCTTTCCGGCCGCCGTAAGCGCACCGATTGCACAGGGCTCAATCGTCAATCTGCACTACCAGACGCAATCTGGTACAATCATCACGCCTGGCGATCTGAATCCGGCTGTGTCCATGCCGGTATTGTATCCACTAGGCGCACGCAGCCTCAGCATTGACCAAGGCGTTTCCGGCGTGTCGTTGAGAAAAGGCGACGTTTTCGTCCTGGATGGCAGCCGCTATCGCATCACCGGCACAGGAGATGGTATATATAGCCCCACCGACGCCATCTTCATCGACCCAGGCCTGCAGAAAGCGCTTTTACGGACCTCGCCATTAAACCTGCAAACGCACTTCCAAGCCAAATTCAATATCAGCAACCGCGAAACTTTTTTCATTCCGGCATTACCGAGCATACCTTATTTCGGGTATCCCACCGGCAATAGTGATGAAGTCGTTGATGTAGCAGGTACGGCCAGTGATCTGCCCAATGGCGATTGGGTTGACCTCATGTTTAGTCCGATTGATGACAACGAAGTTGAGGGCGAAGAAGACATCCTGGTTACCCTATTGGCGACCTCTGCCAATAACGGCTACGACTTGATCAATCCAGCTGTGGCGCGCATTCCCATTGGCGACAACGATGTCATCGTCGCCGCTGAACTCTCAGCCAATGCCCAGATCCCAACCGGCAATGGCAGCTTCACGGTTGAACTGTCCCAGGCCTTTCCCACTGATCTCACCGTTCCGTTTACCGTGCTGCAAAACGCGGGCAGTGCAGACGCTGTTTATGGAACAGATTACAATATCGCCAATACCTCCGCCGACTCAGCCGGACGGGTTACTGGTGCGGTCATCGTCCCCGCCGGTGCCCTACGTGCGGTAGTGAGTGTCATCCCTAATGCCACCTCGCCGATTCTCCAAGATCAGTCCAAAGTCATCCGTATCGCCCTTGATGATTCACTCGATTATGCCCTGGCTGGCTCAGTAAGCAGCTCCACCAATGCGTCGACCTCGACCATCACCATAACTCGCACCATAACCCCACCCATCATCAATTCGGCAGCAACCGGCTCTGCCAAGGTGGGTGTCGCCTATCTCTACGCGATTACCACCACCGGTGCCACTCCGACGAGCTACACTGCGACCAATCTGCCTGCTGGTCTGACCGTAGATAATCTCCTGGGAACGATTTCGGGCACGCCTACTCAATCCGGAATCTTTGTGATTCCCATCACGGCCACCAATGGTGGAGGTACGAGCTCGATCACCCTGATCCTTACGGTTAATCCGACCGCGCCCGTTTTCTCATCGCCGACCACCGCAACCGTCACCGTCAATTCACCATTCTCGTACGTCACCGTCGCCAATGGCCAACCCATCTCGACGTATACGGCCACCAACCTCCCGGTTGGCTTGGTGATAAATTCCGCCACCGGTGTGATTAGCGGCACACCGACCGCTGTCGGAATAAATTCGGTCATCATCAAGGCCGCCAACGCTGGCGGTGTCGGGCAAATGACCCTGGTCATCACCGTCAATTCTGCGGCCCCGATCATTAGTTCGTCAACCTCTGCCACCGCCACCGTTGGCTCGGCTTTCACGTACTCAATCGTCGCCAATGGCGCCACCTCCTACAATGCTACTGGCCTTCCTCCCGGGCTGGTCGTCTCGACCGTGACTGGATTGATCAGCGGTACACCGACCACAGTAGGCGTAACCCCCGTCACCTTGACGGCGGTAAATGCCGGCGGAACGGGTACAGTTGTCTTGAACCTGACGGTGAATCCGCCGGGCTCCGGTACTTCTGGTGCCACGACCGGCTCAAGCTCTGCCGGTGGCGGCGGTGGCGCATGTGGAGCTGGCTCAGGCCTGGCAGCGATCCTTGGCGGGCTCTCGCTTCTGATGCTGCGTTTGACCAGCAAACGCCGCTAATCTCGCATATCATCCGCTTAACAGCCGAGCGTAGCTTTTTCGTGCTACGCTCGGCTGTTTTGTTTTATTATTGTCATAATATATTTTCTCGGACGGCTTGCGCCCAAAATCCCGTTATAGAAAATCGTAACAACTTATGACCACTCCTTCGGATCGGGGCGGTACGCAGCTCCTCTGGGCGCTGACGTTACGTTACCCCCGCCTGCTTGCGGTCATCGGTGTCCTGGGCTTCCTCGGCCCCTTGGTCACCGCTCCGGCTCCGTATCTCGGTAAGATCATCATCGATGACATAATTTTCCGGCAGATGAGCGCCGGAACGCAAGCGCACGAGGTCAGTGCATTTCTCGGTGTCAGCAGTTCGATCTGGATGCTGGCGGGGATTGTCGCTTTGGGCGTGTGCCTGAAATTGGTCGGCTCGCTGATCGGTGGCTGGCAGAGCCATTATATTTTACAGATCACCCGCAATGGCCTGCACGAAATGCGCCTTGATACCGCAGCCCGGGTCATGGGTGCGCCGCAGAAATTTTTCGAAAGTTCCAATCCCGGGCGTATCACCTCGCGTCTGACCAATGATTCCGGAGCCATCGACGGCGCCATTTTCACCATCCTCCGCCAAGCACTGAACGCCGCATTCACCGTTATCATCGTCATGGTGTTCATGATCGCGATGAACCCGTGGCTGACTTTCATTGTCTTAGCGACGATGCCGGTGACGGCTTTCCTGTCGATGTACAGCTATCGCAAGTTGCGCGATTTCTCACGCGAGGAGAGCGATCGCTGGGCCAACTTGTCGGCTGCCGGCACCGAGATCTTCGGAGCAGTGAAGATCATCCGCGCCTTCACCGCCGAGGCCCCCTTTCTCAAACGCATTCAGCAGCGCAGCGAAGCCATCCGCTATGAAGGCATCCGCCATTTCACTACCTGGCACACGGTCAACGGGCTTCTGGCCCTCTTGTCGTCGCTGGGTGCTGACATCTTCCTATTCGTCGGCGGCGTCCTGGCCATCCAGGGCAAAATCTCCTTCGGTGAGTTTTTCGCCTTCTCTGGCTATCAGGGCATGCTGTGGGGCCCGATCAACATGCTGTTGAATACCGGCCAAACCATCCAGGTCGGTACTGCGAGCGCTGATAAAGTCGGTGAATTGCTGGCCCTTGAACAAGAACCCTACCTGTCACAAACGCCGCAGCCGTCCACGGCGGCTTTTCGCGGCGAAGTACGCGCTGAAAAAATGTGCTTCAGCTATGACGGCAATGAAGACGTGTTGCGCGAAATCGATCTGCATCTGAAGCCGGGTACGATGACCGCCTTTGTTGGCCATTCAGGTTCAGGAAAAACTACCTTTGCCAACCTGCTCTTGGGCCTGTATCTGCCGACCAAGGGCAAGCTGCTTATTGATGGCGTCGACATCCGGCAGTGGGATCTGCGCCAGCTGCGCAACCACGTCGGCGTCGTCCTGCAGGAAAGCGTCCTCTTCGATGATTCGGTGCGCGGCAATCTGGGCCTGGGCCGTGAGTTCACCGACGAGCAGATGTGGGCGGCGCTACGCTCGGCGCATATTGAAGAGGCTGTCCGCGCCCTTCCGCAAGGCCTTGATACCTCAGTGGGAACCAGCGGTTCGCGGTTGTCTGGTGGCCAACGCCAACGCATCGCTATCGCTCGTGTCTTTTTGCGCGATCCCAGCCTGTTGGTGCTCGACGAGGCCACCAGTGCTTTGGACAGCGAAACCGAAAAGGCCATCCAGCGCTCCTTCGACGCCCTGATGGTGGGACGCACCTCGGTGGTCATCGCCCACCGCCTGTCGACGATTTTCCGCGCCGACCAGATCGTCGTGCTGCATCACGGTCGGGTGGTCGAAGTCGGAACTCATGACGAGCTGGTGGCGCGCGAGAACGGACACTACCACGGTTTGTTCATGGCGCAGATTGAAGGCATGGTACCGATGAGCGGCCCAACCCGGAAACCCTGGACGAAAGTAGGGTCCACATGAGCATGGCCAGCGCCACCTCAGGCCGTCTCCACCGCGCCACGGTCGGCAGCATGTTACCCAACGGCTTTCACACCCCGAGTGACAGCCTACCACGTTCAACCGCCCCACGGTGGATGACCTGGACATGGATCTCATCGGTTGCACTGACCCTCGCCGTCCTCGGCGGCACGCTGCTCGGACCGATGGATGAATTCGTGCTGACCACCGGCATCGTGCGTCCCGCGGATTACGCCCTGGTGCTGCCGCAGGTATCCGGGCAGGTGGCAGAAGTCGAAGCCACGCCCGGCATGCATGTGAAGAACGGTCAGGTCCTGGCGCGACTCGACAGTCTCGATCTCGAACGCGAACGCGCCTCGCTGAATGCCGATATCACTTCTGCCGAGGCTGACTTGGCCATTTCCATTGCCCAATCGATGGCGGTGCGCGAAGCACCTTTGCCACCTGAGCTGCTGTTTCAGGCGCGCAGCACGCAGCGCCAGCAACAGGTGGTTGGCATGCGCCATGACTTGCTTGCGCGTATGGAAGGCCTCGGCCAGACCAATAATGTATCTCTGCTCGAACTCACGCGTGAACGCATGAACACGCTCAGCGCCGAATTGGATCTCGATCGCTGTCGGCAAGCGCAGAGCCTGCTTGACGGCGACTATGCCAAGGCGCAAATCGCCGTCGGCGTGGCGCGTGACCGGCTTGCTCAAGCCCGTCTCGATGGGCTGCATCAACGTCTCATCGTCCTCGATCAGCAGCTTGCGCGACGCACCATCCGCGCCCCGGCGGATGGTCTGGTAGTCAGCCGGGCGGTGCGCTTTCCTGGTGAAAAAGTTGAGCAGGGGACGGCACTCTTCAAATTAGCATTCGGCAGCGCTGCGCAGGTACGGCTGTATGCCAGCGAAGATCGCGTCAACCGCATCAAGCCAGGCATGCTGGTGCGCTTTCGCACCCGTTCCGATCCTGATCGTTTGCACCCCATGTCGGTGGGCCGGGTCAACGAGGTCGCACTCGACCGGGCCCTGACCAAAGAAGACGGCGAAGCCACTGCCCATCGTGGCTCGTATATCATTGATGTCACCACCGACGCCGAGATCCCTTTGGGCTCGGAAGTCGATGCTGAAATCGTCCTCGGTGAACGCCCGTTCTGGCATCTCCTTTTACTGCGTGATGCGACCCACCCGTAAGCCGCTGCTGGCTTAGAGATGATCGGCCAAGGCGGCGCTCACCGCCGCCGGCAACCACGCCTGTGGCCACTTCCCGCCGAGAAAACCCACGTGCCCGCCATGCGTCGACAAGCACAAACGCACGCAAGGTGGTAAGTCGGTCGGCAACGAAGCCTGCGGCACGAACGGATCGTCGGCGGCATGGATCAACGTCGTCGGACGGACAATGCCGGCGATGAAGGGGCGGCAGCTGCAGCGGGAGTAATAATCATCGACTCCGGCGAAGCCATTTTGCGGGGCGGTAAGGTAATCATCAAAAGCACGAAACGTGGTGAGACGGCGCAGGGCCGCCTGCGTGATCCCATTCAGATGGCGTTTGGCCCACACCGAAGCGCGCATCTCCCGCAACAAGTGCCATTGGTAAAATCGTGCAAAGCCCACTGATAAAGCATCTGCGCACGCGCCAAGATCATACGGTACGCTCACCGCCACCGCAGCCGTCAATGGACAAGCGGCGCCGGTTTCCCCCAACCATTTCAACAGCACATTGCCACCGAGCGAGATGCCGACGCCGGCCACTGCCGTCGCACCGGCCGCTTGCAGCCGCGCTACCACTACCGCCGCATCCGCCCAATCTCCCGAGTGGTAACCACGCGCCATGCGGTTGGGCCGCTGGGCGCTGCCGCGCGCCTGCAGCAGTACACCACACCACCCACGCGCCTCCCACGCCGCCAACAGAGCACGCGCGTATGATGAACGGATCGAACCTTCCAGTCCATGCAGCAACAGCACCACCGGTCGTCCCGCCACCGGGCCGGTGCACAGGAGCTGGATCGCATCGCCATCTGGCAATTCGACCAGCTCAGACTGCAAGTCCAACCGTGGGCTTGGCAATACCGCTGCCAACAAAGTCTGTACATGACGCTGGGCCAACCATGGCGTAGGCAGGAACTTTTTCGCCGGCGCTGGTATGGGTCGCGTGCTCATCAGCCGGCCCCCGCCAGGGGCGTGTCTGACCCGGGAATCCATGCCGCCAGGGCCGGCGGCATGGTCGCCGTGGTCCCGGCTTCTGCCACCCATTGGTGCGCTGCCTGCAGCAGATCCAAATCGCGCACCAGGTCGGCGACACGCAGCCGCAAAGTCCCATGTTGCTGACTGCCGAGCAGCTCTCCCGGCCCGCGCGCGGCGAGATCGGCCTCGGCAATGGCCAAGCCGTCATCGGTGGTGGCCAAGATCGCCAAGCGCTCGCAATCAGCGTCAGGCGCGTGCAACAACACGCACGTCCCCGGTCGGGTGCCACGCCCCAGACGGCCGCGTAGTTGGTGCAGCTGCGCCAAACCGAAGCGTTCGGCATCGAGGACGATGGCCAGGGCCAAAGTCGGCACGTCAATACCGACTTCAACCACGGTCGTCGCTACCAGGATGCGCACCGCACCCTGACGAAAGCGCGCCATCACCGCCAACTTGCGTTCGTCATTCAAAGCGCCGTGCAGGACCTCGACCGTGCCGCCAAAACGCGCTTGGACGGCAGTAAAAACCTGGGCGACATCATGTGCTTGCTCGCCCGCCTCACGCAGCGCGCAGATGACCAGCGCCTGATCGCCGGCCGCCAGGCGTTCGAGCAGCGGGATCACCTGCGCCACTAAGCCAACGCGGATCTCGGTGGTCACCGCCGCACGACCGGGAGGCCGTCCGACGATGCGTGACACCGCCAAATCACCAAAAGCGGTCAAGGCCAGAGTACGCGGAATCGGTGTGGCAGTCATCAGCAGCAAGTGCGGGCGCAGCGCCGCCTTATTGACCAGGCTCGCGCGTTGGTGCACGCCGAATTTGTGCTGCTCGTCGATGACCACCACCGCCAGGTCGTGAAAGCGCACGTCATCGGTCAGCAAGGCGTGAGTGCCGATCAACACATGCGTGCTGCCAGCAGCGACCGCTGTCAGCAGGGATTGCCGTTCAGTGCTGGTGGTGCCGCCAGTGAGCAGACCCACCTGTACCCGTGTTCCGCCAAGACAACGGTTAATGAAGTCCGCGTGCTGTTGCGCCAGCACCGCCGTCGGGGCCAACAACACCGCCTGGCGCTGCTCGGCGATCGCTGCCAGCATGGTGAGCAGGGCGAGGGCGGTTTTACCGCTGCCGACATCGCCTTGCAGCAGCCGGTACATCGGCGCTGGCTGCTGCACATCGGCGCGGATTTCGGCCAGGGCTGTCTGCTGACCAGGGGTCAGAGTGAATGGCAACCGCGCCAAGGCCCGCGTGTGCGTATCGTCATCCCAGCGCAGTGCTTGGCCCATGACACCGGTGACGGCGAGCCGCCGGCCGTGCAGCGTCCACGCCAGGGCCAGCAGCTCACGCTCAGCAAGCAAACGTCGCGCCTGCTCGTGCGCCGCCGCATCCGGCGGATGGTGTACGATACGCAGACCTGCCTGCCATGTGGCGTCGTCGCACAGCCCGGCTGGATCCGTGCATTGCGGCAGCACCTGCGCCAACAGCTGATCGACGAGGCCGGTAAAAGCCCGTTCGCCGACTCCTTCGGGTAGGCGATAGGCGACACGACAGATGCTTTCTTCACTGACAGACGCGGCCAGGCCACTCGCCAGATGCTGAAAAGTGGGATGCAGCAACAGCCCGGGCTTGCTCGCATCGCTGCGCCCTTCCCACACGAACCATTCACCGGGCACCAATAAGCGCCGCAGATACCCGGCGTTGAAAAAACGGGCGGTAAGCGTCAGTCCGTCGGCCCGGCGGAGGGCCGCTTCCAAGGCCATGCCTCTACCACCGGCAAAACGTGGTCGGGCGTGGATCAGCTGCGCGCGTACGCGTAAGGCTTGGCCCAATGGCAGCGGGCCGTTCTCCGACAGCGCTGGCGGCAAGCCGACCAGACGTGGAAACGTATGCAGCACATCCCATGGATGGCGAAAGCCGGCCGCTGCCAAGGCGGTAGCCCGCGCCGGGCCGATACCTTTCAAGAACTGCAAAGAATCGGTGAGGGTGGTCACGGGCTGGATCGCTGCCTGAGCGTGCTAGGATGCAGGCTCATTCAATGCCCCAGGAGGTCCTCATGGCCACGTTGTGGTTTCGCGCTGAACAGCGCTTCGTCTCCGATCCGCAAGTGGTGGCCACAGCCCTCGCCGCTGCCGGCATCACCTATGAGCGGTGGGGCACCGAGCGCATGCCCGCGGGCTTATCCAACCGCGCCCTGTCTGACGCTGAAAAGCAGGCCGTGCTCACGGCGTTTGCACCTGACATCCAACGCCGTTCGGTGCAATGCGGTTATCAGAGCGCAGATGTGGTGACCTTGTATCCCGACACCGTGAATATCGACGCAATGCTGGCGAAATTCGATAAGAAGCACATCCACAGTGATGATGAAGTGCGCTTCATTGTCCAGGGCCGCGGGGTCTTCACCTTGTTTCCTCCCTCAGGCGAGGTCATCGATGCCGAACTGCACCCCGGCGACTTCATTACCGTGCCCAAAGACTTTAAGCATCACTTCGTCCTCTGCGCCGATCGCCAGATCACCGCCATCCGCTTGTTCACCGATGCCGCCGGTTGGGTCGCCCAGTACGTAGCATAGCCACCATGCCCCCGGCCGACCCCAAAGACATTGATCGCATCCTCAGCGAGACCTGGCCGACCGCCGCCTGCGAACTGTTGGCGGCGGATTCTTGGCAACTGCTGGTGGCAGTAATCCTCTCAGCGCGGACCTCGGACGTGCAGGTCAACAAAGCCATGGCGGTATTGAACGAACACTTGCTCGGAGTCTTCGCCTATGCCCAACTGGATCAGCGTGAACTGGAGCCGCTGATTCGCCACCTGCCGTTGTTCCGTCAAAAGGCCCGCGCCATCGTCGAAGCCGCACGGGCACTGATGCGCCACGGCGGTGGTGTTCCAGCAACCATCGATGAACTCGCCAAACTGCCGGGGGTCGGCCGCAAAACCGCCTGTGTGGTGGCCGGCAATGCCTTTGGGGTCCCGGCTGTCGGTGCGGATACGCACGTGCAACGCATCGTCATGCGCCTCGGCTGGACCATCCGTGAACATCCCCTGGAAGCCGAACAAGCGGTGATGGCGCGCCTGCCGCCGGGCCGTTGGGTGCAGGGCTGTCATCAATTCATCCGCCTGGGTCGTGAATACTGTCGGCGTATCAAGCCGCGCTGCGTCACTTGTCCGCTGGTGGCGCAATGTCCGCGCCGCGGCGTCGTCAGCGAAGCCACCTGACTCTTACGCGGTAGCCTCTTCAGCCACCGGCGTGTGCGCGAACAAACCGATGATGGCGACCGAGCCGATCATGGGTATCTGCATCAGCACCGACGGCAGCACCATGAGCGGCTGGTCATGAAAAAAACGCACTGCGAAGGCGATCGACAAACCGTTGTTCATATAGGCGATGCCGCAGGCGAATGCTGTTGCGTCATGGCGACCCACCAAGCGCTGCGACCACCAACCAAGCGTCAGGATCAATGCGCTCAAACCGCACATCAAAGCCAGCGGCAGAGCCAGCTGCGCCGGCTGCCAGGCCGCCCACAGATCGCGATTGACCAACACGCTGACCATGCCCAACAAGCACGAACACACCACCGCGCCCATGCCCCAATGCTGGTAATGCTTGGCGATCAGCGCCGGGGCAAAATAGCGTACCAGTTGCGCCAAGGTGAATGGCACCGCCAGCACGCAGAGAATATAGGTCGCGCGCGCCACCACTTCCGACCATGCGAAATGCGTCCCCTGCGGCCCCAACAACAACAGCAGCAAGGGTACCGTGATCGGCACCAAGACGCAGCCGGCAACCACCAGCAGCAAAGCCAAGACGTGGTTGCCCTTCAAGATATCGGTAAAAGCGATCGACGACAAACCAGCCGGCATGGCGCACACCAACAACACGCCGGCAGCCCACGCTGGGGCCACGATCATGGCCACTGCCCATGCTACCAATGGCAATGCCAACAGCTTCACCGTCGTCATCCATGACACCTGCCGCCAGCGTCGCCGATCGCGTACTGCCGCTAGCACATCGCTGAGCGATAATTTCAACGAGGTGAAAAAAAGAATGCCGCCGAGGAAGAAGGGCACCGTCCATTGCCACGTCTGCCATTCACCGGGGATGACGAAACCTAGGGCGAAGGCGATGTAGGCGGTGAGCCAAAAACGCGTGCCGAGCAGACTCTTGAAAAAGTGTGGGACAGGCACGCGACGATGGTGGTTGAGCCCGTGGCATCGCAAGGTGCGGGAGGGATCGAGGAGAAGCGCTGGTGCACTGAGAATGCGCCGCTTCTATTCAGCGTGGAGACCGCCGTCCCCCGGTCGCCTTGATCGTATCAGTCGTATCAGTCGCATCAGTCGCATCGGACGGTTCTCTTCCCCGCAGGTGGACCTGGGTGATCACACCGATCGCGGCCATCACTGCCTGGAAACCCTGCACGTCCTGCTTGCTGACCTTACCGCTGATCGCCTTTTCAATGTCGACCAGCTGTTTGGTGATGTGATCAGCCAATTCCCGCCCTTGGGGAGTGATGTGGATCAGGAAAGAGCGGCGATCCTCGGCATTCATCTCCCGACGGATGAACCCAGGCTTTTCAAGGCGGTCCAAGATGCTCGTGAAGGTCGACTGCTTGAAGCCAAAGACACGGATCAGCTCGCCCACCGGCGTCGGTGCGTACCGGCACAGATAAGTGAGCAGATGGGCATCGTGCGGACTCAGACTGGATGATGCGTTTTGCTGCTGGATGTAGATGGAGAGCTGGCGGGACGCTTTGTGCAAGGGCGAAAAAAAAGTGAGGGCCATGGCACGGTTCCGGGAGGAGTCGGATGGTACGAGTTCGTAGCGTATAAGCTCTTCTTCCAAGTCCATGCGACCGCTCAGTACGGCACCGCGACCATTCGCTACGATACAGCTCCTTCCAGCACGCATTGACAAGCAGTGGAAGATATTACAACGATACAAGAATAGTTCGATTTCGTACCTTTCTGGATGCCGCCTAATTCCTGGGTTGCTTCAAATGGGGCGAACTATGAGAGAGGCTCCTATGACCGTTCCCATCCACATTCCCGGTGAGATCTCCGTCATGCGCCTGCAGACGCGCATGGTCCAACGAGTCGCGCGGCTGCAGCTTGAGGGCCTGACTCAGGCGGAGTGTCTGCTCCAACCCTCTCCAGGGGGGAACTGCCTGAACTGGGTGGTCGGCCACGTCCTGGCCATCTATGGGCAAATGCTCCCGGTGCTTGACCAGCTACCAGTCCTGCCCCCGGAGATTCTTGCCCGGTACCACCGCGGCTCGGCGCCGATCACCCAGGACGCAGAGGCGCTTGATGTGGCAGCCCTCATGAAAGCCCTTGATGAGAGTTGCCAGCGCTTTGATGCTGGCCTCGCCGTCCTCACCCGTGAACGTATCGATGCACCGGCACCTTTCAGTCCCAGCGGAAACCCCGACGAGACCGTTGGCTCCCTTCTCACCACCATCTGCTGGCACCAAGCCTATCACGCGGGGCAGATGGGCCTCCTCCGTCGCCTGGCCAGCAAAACAGGCGCCATCAAGTAATGGCGCTCACGGGTACGGCACGGCGCTGCCACGGCGACTGATTTGAGGTCTGACCATGCACTTTCGCCAGCTTAGAATTCAACCTGCTTCGGCGGTGGGACCAATGGTGGCGCCTCGGGTCGTGGTTCTTCGGCACGCTGGCGTTGGCGCTCAGAGCGGACGGGGCGGTCGCCGCGATCGCCCGTCGCGGTGCGGAAAAAGGCTCCAAGA
>JAYVTR010000193.1:0-7435 GCA_043788625.1 Planctomycetota bacterium | reverse complement strand
CGACGAAGACCTGCACATGCCGCCGAAAACGAAGTTGAGCGACGGCGAGATCGCCGACCTCACGCAGTGGGTGGTGATGGGCGCGCCATGGGCGTTGTCGAGCAGCGCGGTGCCGGTTGCCGCGGTACCGGTGGCCAAGCCGCCATTCATCGGCCGCCTGCACCCGGTCATCGTGCACTTTCCCATCGCTTGTCTGTTGCTCGCCGTGCTCGCCGAAAGCCTGGTCATGCTGCGCGGTGCGGCCTGGCGACCGGCGACGACCCTGCTGTTGGTGATCGGAACTGCCGCTGCTCTCGCCGCCGTCATCAGCGGCACGTGGTTGGCGCAAGATTTCACCGCCGCCGTGCAGCGTCATCAGCTGGTTGGCTGGGTAACTTTGGTCAGTGCCACCGTGACCTGCCCACTGCTTTACCTCGAGCGCCGCTGGCCGCTACGCCTTGCCTTGCTGATCACCGCTGCTGCCGCTGGACTGGCCGGACATCTGGGTGGCGATCTGGTCTATGGCGCCGGGTGGATTTTCTAAGCTCGGCATCCTATCCCAGCCGCGAACGCAGCAGCTCACGTTCATAGAGCAGATCCTTGGGCATGCGTTCGCCCAGACGATCGAACAGTTCATTCTGTAGCATCAGTTCGGCATGCCATTCGGCCGGGTTGATGGCCTGTGCGGCGGCGAGGTTTTCACACGTGTAGTTGGTGAGCCCGGCGAGGTTGATACCGTCGAGAGGCGGCATCCAACCGAGCGCGGTCTCTTCGCCTTCGGCGTGACCGTGGCAGCGATCCACCACCCACTGCAGGACACGCATGTTGTCGCCGAAGCCGGGCCAGAGGAAGCGCCCAGTCGCATCCTTGCGGAACCAATTCACGTGGAAGATGCGCGGCGGATGCTTGAGCTTGCGGCCCATGGCCAGCCAGTGCGCAAAATAATCGCCCATGTGATAGCCACAGAATGGCAGCATGGCCATCGGATCACGGCGCACCTGGCCGACGGTGCCAGCGGCGGCGGCGGTCATCTCGCTGCCCATCGTCGCCCCCAGATAGACCCCATGCGCCCAATTGAAGGCCTGGAATACCAGCGGGAATGTCGACGCCCGACGGCCACCGAAAATCAGCGCGCTAATCGGCACGCCAGCCGGATCGGTGGCTTCCGGGGCCAGCGCCGGATTATTGGTCATCGGCGCAGCAAAACGGCTGTTGGGATGAGCCGCCTTGTGCTCGTTTTGGTTGGTCCACGGCTGGCCTGTCCAATCGATGCATTCCACCGGCTGGGCACCGTCATGGCCTTCCCACCACACGCCACCCTCGTGGGTCTGCGCCACATTGGTGTACAGCGTATCATGGCTGATGGTGGCCATGGCATTGGGGTTAGTCGCCGAATTGGTGCCGGGGGCGACGCCAAAATAGCCATTTTCTGGATTCATCGCCCGCAGGTGCCCGGCTTCGTCGACCCACATCCAGGCGATGTCATCACCGATGGTGGTCACTTTCCAGCCGGCCAATTGCGGCGGCGGGATGAGCATCGCGAAATTGGTCTTGCCGCAGGCGCTGGGGAAGGCCGCCGCGACATAGGTGACCTCGCCGCGCGGACTCTCGACCTTCATGATCAGCATGTGCTCGGCCAGCCACCCCTGCTGCCGGCCAAGCCAGCTGCCGATGCGCAGAGCCAGGCATTTTTTGCCCAACAGCACATTGCCGCCGTAATTGGAGGCGGTGCTGATGATGGCATTGTCATGCGGGAAATGGGCGATGTAGCGTTTGGCTGGGTCGAGATCGAGGGTGCCGTGCAGGCCGCGGTTGAACGCCGCCTGGCCGGTGGTTGCCTCTTGGTCCGCCAGTTCGCGCAGAGCGATATTGCCCATGCGCGTCATGATACCCATCGATAGGACCACATAGAGCGAGTCGGTGATCTCGACGCCGACCATGGTCCGCGGACATCCCGCCGGACCCATGAGATAGGGAATCACATACAGCGTCCGCCCACGATAACTGCCGGCGAGCAGGCGCATCAGCTGGGCGTGCATCGCTGCCGGCTCGATCCAATGATTGGTCGGCCCGGCATCGGCTTCGTTCGGGGTGCAAATGAAGGTACGGTCTTCGACGCGTGCTACATCGCTGGGGTGTGAACGATGGTAATAGCAGCCTGGCATCGTGCTGTGGTTCAGCGGCTGGAGGATCCCCTCGCGCACCGCCTGGGCGATCAGCTCGCTGCGTTCACCGGACGAACCATCAACCCAGTGTACCTGATCGGGTTGCAGATGCCCCACCAGCTCATCGACCCAGGTTTGAACAGCCGCATGACGCATGCCTGGGGGGACAACTGCGTGTAGGGCAGAGGAAGTACTCATGGTCAACTCTCAGGGGCTTAGGTAGCGCTGATCCAACTGCTAGATCCAACTGCTATAAGCTACCATCTGAAATCGCCCTGGGCGAGTGCTTAATCCTACCGCAGCCCGCTTCCACCGCATCACTGATCAGAGATGATAAAGATATTTAACAGCGACTGCTCCTCGCATCTCAGCGGCGCATTTTCGTCCGACCCGGTGCCTGCAGCTGTTCGGCGCGAACGATGGAGGTCAAATCGCGTACCGCCTGCTCTAGATCGCCATTCAGCACCAAGTAATCGTATTGATCCCATAAGGCAAGTTCCGCCTGGGCTTCTTCGAGGCGGCGGCGGATGGTGTCCTCGTCATCGGTACCTCGCCCACGCAGGCGGGCCTCGATTTCAGCTTCGCTGGGCGGCACCACGAACACCTGCACCGCCGCCGGAAAGGTCTGGCGGATGCGCAAAGCCCCCTGCACATCGACGTCTTTGATCACACTGCGTCCGGCCCGCAGGTTTTCCTCGACAAACGTACGTGGGGTGCCGTAGTGGTGCTTACCGAACACCACCGCGTGCTCAAGGAACTGATCGCCTGACGAACGCCGCGAAAACTCAGCAGCCGTGGTGAAGAAATAATCGATGCCATCGCGTTCAGCCCCCCGCGGCGCGCGCGTAGTCACCGACAAGCAGCGGACAAAATCAGGATTGGCCCGTAAAAAACGATGGATTACCGTGCTTTTTCCGGCGCCGCTTGGGCCGGACAGAACCAGGAACAAGGACTGGGGCGCAGGCGTCGGATACATCGGCAGCAGCGTGCCAGCCACCGTGTCTAAAGCACGCGCCAGTGCCATCACCCGCCCGGTCTAGCAGCTCGGCCTACCATCGTTAACGTTGCGCGGCATGCAGTGGATCCGTCAGTTCATCAGCTATGGTCTTACCCTGGGAGCGATCATCGCTTTGGTGACCATCATCCCGCGTTGTTCGCGCCTGCGCGTAACCCCCGAATTCACCGACATCGACAAGCTCAATGTCGATGAAAGCCTGAATGCCGACAACGGCGCCCGACTGAGCTCCTGCGCCATCGGCGATGCCATCGCCTTTCAGATGGGAAACTCCGCCGGGGGCGCAGGCGAACTGTCCCTGGGGTGGATCGCGGCCATGCCTGGCGACGAGGTGGCCATTCGCGACAAAGCGGTGTTCGTCAACGGTAGCAAGACCGCACACGGTGATGCCGTGAGCTTGCCGGACCGGGCGCCGACCATGGTTCCTGCCGGTCACTGCTTTGTCATCTCGGATCACCACCAATTCGACAGTCTCGCCTACGGGCCACTGCCGGCTTCCGCTCTGCGCGGCAAGTTGAGGAACCTGCCATGAGCCTGCCCGCCAAGCCCCTCGCCCTGACCATGCTGGTATGCGGACTCGGCGGAATCATCGTCAGCGGCCTGATCGTCTGGGGCGGCATCAATACCTGGCTGGCCAGCGGCTACCTCGCCAACGCTAACGCTAAGGCCGCCAGCGGTGATAGCGTCGGCGCGCGCGCTGACGCACGCGATGCCCTGGCGCTGACGCCACGCGCAGCAGCAGCGGTGTTGGCCGCCGCCGACCTCGCGACCCCGGCCAATGCCGAGACGCTGTTGGCGTTAATGCATGAGGCCTCGGCCAATGACCGTGCGACCCTCGCCGCTGCTGCTGCCCTGGTCACTGGTAAAATTCCCGATGGCAGCGACATCAATTCCAGCGACAGGTCACTGCTCCTGGCGATCAAACTCAAGGCTCCGGGGCCGGTGACGCTCAGCAAAGATGCTCCGCCGCACCGTGCGGTGCTGGCGACCTGGGCGACGACACGCCTGGCGGCGGCCTTCGCTGCCAAACAAGCGGATGATGTGTGGCAAGCTGCAAGCATGCTGCTGACCTTGGCCCCGAAACACCCGCAAGCCCCAGAGCTGCTGGTGATCACCGCCGGCCTTGCTCCTGCCGGTGCGGCCAAGGCGGCACTGATCGCAGCTATCGTCGCCATCCCCGATCGTGAACGCTGCGAACGCTTGGGAGTGGCCTTGTTGAGCCTGCGCCCAGAACGCAGTGAACTGCGCTTGTTACTACCCGGTGGTGTCAGCGATCCAGCCACCGAAGCCGCCAATGCTCTGGCGCGTCTCGTGGCAACGCTCAAGGCCAAGCCGGCAACCATCCATGAAGGCGCACTCATCCGCTGCCTGCAAGCCGGCAAGACCGACTTGGCCGACGAGCTTACATCAGTTGCGCCGCCAGCCACGAAACCGAGCTTGGTCGCGATGGGCGATTTGCTTGATGGCGGCGGCTTTGCCAGCGCAGCTGCGCAGATTTCATCGCCGGTGGTCATCGCCAATCAATTGTCATTTCACCTCTCCAATGCCCTTGGCGCCCTGCCGACGAAAACCATCGCCGTGCGCATCGACACCACCGATCTGCCCACTGACGCGATCCGCCGCTTAGGCACCCTCATCACCGTTCCTCTGAAAGTGAACGGGCCGCATGCTGTCACCATCAGCTATGACGGTAAACCGGTCTTCGCCGCCAACCTGAGTCTGTGAACCATGATTCCTTGCTCCAAATGCCTGTTCGTCAATCCGATGGGTACCCGCTGGTGTCGGCAGTGCGGTGACAAACTCGAGCTCAATGCTCGGCAAGTCGAAACATCGATCAATGCTACCCAGGCCGCTGAAGCGCAAGATCGCCTTTTCGCCTTGGGACGCAGCGCATTCAGCGCCGGCATTTTCATTCTCATCACCACCATCGTCGTGCGCCTGGCACTGGTGCCGACTTTGCCACCGGCCGAAATTCCCACCCAACTGCCAGCGCAGGTGATTCCGGTTTTCGAGCGGACGTTGGCGCCGTCAGCCGCTCTGGGCGCCAGTAATACGCCGGTAGCGAGCCCACGTTTGCGTTGGCGGGCAACTACCTGTCGTGCCCTGGCAAATGGTTTGGGACTCGACCTCGCGGCCCTGGATCAAGCCCGCGAACGCTTGGCCAAAGCCCAAAAGCCGGATGGCTCATTCCCCGGCGGCGACCCTTTGGCCGCCACCGGCCTGGGCGTGCTTGGGCTGCAAGCCTGGCCGTCGGATGATGCCCTGGCCGCGGCCGCCAAGGGGCGCGTATGGCTCAAGAGTCAACTTCAAGATGCAACTCGCCGACAGCCCCTGGGGCGGACCTTGGCCATGGTCGCTCTGGATGATGCGCAAGACCTGTCGGCCAGCGAACGCGGCCGCCTGTCGGCCTACCTCATTGATGGCCAGGTCCCCCGTTGGCAGGCGTGGCAGATCAGTGGGATTGCCGCCGACGAACGGCCTAGCGAGCTTGGTCTCATCCGCGATGGCTTAGTGGCCGAGAAAGCGGCTGACTTGTGGCTGCACACGATGGACCTGGGCTTGGCCATGCGCCCCGACATCGATGCCAAGAATTTCTTTAGCGAGGCGGCGGCGGCTTTACCGACCGAGGACCGCTTGCCATGGACCCTGCTGGCGTGGCAACTGACGCCGGCGCCACTCGATCTGGTCGAAGTCCTCAAAGGTTGGAGCCACGCCCCCGTGCCGCCGATCAGCGAAGAACTGGGCAAAGCCGCCGGTGCCGCGGCAGCTGATGCGCACTGGTTGATGACCCTGGCGGCACCGATGCGCTTACCGCCGCTGTGGAGCGGCATCGCCCCCCTGTAGCCGGACGAGTTTGATGGTTGCGCCTGCCGCCGCCGCCTTTAAACGGAAGCATGCTTGTCAGCATTTCCGAATTTTGTTTGCCTCTTTGCACGCTCAGGAGTGATGCGCCGCACGCCGGCACCACCACTATTTCGGCGCCAAAGATCCGCGCACAGCCGCAGCAGGTTACGGACAGTGAAACCGACTCGGGGTGGAAGGTCGTGTTGCACAACGACGACATCACGCCCTATGAGGTGGTGATTTATGGCCTGCAACGTGCCGCTGGCTTGAGCCTCGAGATCGCCGAAGCCGTCGCCGCCGAGGCCCACACCGAAGAAGCCGCGGTGGTCAAACGAGGCCTCAGTGAAGAGGATGCAAAAATCATCTGTGGCGGCCTGCGCAAATGGACACGCATCGATGGCTTGTGCCCCGGGGTCATCTGCGAAGCCCTGCACGACCCCGATTGAAGCGCAACCGCCGCAGCGGTGCGCTTTCCTTTCACCTGCCGCAGGACAGAGCGTGGCGCATTGAAAGCTACGACGCGGCATGCGGCATCATCCGCCCATCTGTTGTCGGTACTGACCGGGGGATTGGTGGAAATGACGACGAAAGGCTTTGCACAGATGATTGGCATCAGCAAAACCGGCGCCTTGGGCGATGGCGCGCAGGGTTTCCTGACCTTCGAGCAATCTGCGGCGGACTTCTTCCAGGCGAACCTGCAAAATAAAGCGCGCTGGCGCGATGCCGGTGCACTTGGCGAAATGGTGCGCATAGGCGCTGCGGCTCATGCCCGCCGCCTTGGCCAGATCGGCGACTTCCACGGTTTGTTCGGGATGGGCCATCAACTGGGCCCGCACATCAACCAGCAACTGTTCGGCTTCACCCATCCCCGTCCGACGACCACGTAGCAATCGATCATGCTCAAGCGCCAGATCGATGATGCCGCGCTCGGCCAGCAGGTCGTCGGCCAAGTCGCCACGACGCACACCAGACCATAGGCGCAGCAGACTGGCAGTGAACGGCTGCTCACTACTGGCCGCCTGTACCGCACTGCCCTTGGTCAGATTCGTGCGCATGCGTTCGACGACGAACGGATGTTTCAAGACGATGAAGAAGAAGCGCCAAGTGGCCGATTGCGGCGGCAGGAAATAGCGGTGCGCGGTGGGAATGACCGAGACGAAGAATGACCCGGGCGGCACCTGCTCGAGGTGACCACTGGCATCGGCATACGTCCCCCATCCGCTCAAGGTATATTGGATCACTACCAACGGCGTCGATCCGCGCTGCATGCCATCCCAACTGTAACGATCGCGAGTGGTACGTTCTTCGAGACCGATGCCGAGGTCGTCGCCCTGGGGCAGCAACATGCCACGTCGGCCGCCGTCATCCCAGATGCGCTCGACTGGGCTGATCAATTCGCTGTGGCGCATCGTTCACCCCCCCCTGCAAATGT
>JAYVTR010000192.1:0-13547 GCA_043788625.1 Planctomycetota bacterium | reverse complement strand
GGATGCGGGGTGAACCGCTGAAAGGCAGGAACCGGATGGCTGGCTTGAAGAATTTCGGTCGGCATGGGAGTCTGCTTGTACCTCTTCTGCGGTCGTTGGCTGGATGAATGTATGGAGTCGTTGATTTCAACGTCATGCACGGCCAACCGTAGAGACAAGCAGGATTTCCGCGTCCGCACCGTTTTTTCACGTTTGGATCTCGCCATGTCGCATCGTTGGTGGCCGTTTTTATATGCCGGTTTCACTCTGAGTGCGCTGGCTGCTGCCGAGCCTGGGTTCACTATCACGCAGGCGGCCAAGGATGGCGTTTATCATGCCGGAGAGGCGGTCATGTGGACCGTGAAGCCGCATGATTTCACGGTGGAAAAAATGCCCGTCGTCACCTTCACGGTGGAGCGAAACGGCCTGACTGTGATTGCGCAAGGCACACTTGACGTCAGTACGGGCAGCGCTGTCATCAGCAGTAAGCTTGACGAGCCGGGCACGCTGCTGGCGACCGTCACCGCCAAAATAGCGACCGCCGTTGACAAGGCGTCCGACATCAAAGCCCTGGCCGGGGCAGTGATCGAGCCCAGCCAGATTAAGGCGTCGGCCACCAAGCCCGCTGACTTCGACTCTTTTTGGGCTGAAAAATTGGCGCTGTTGGCAACGGTGCCGATGAACCCAGTTCTTGAGCCGTTGACCACCGACCACGCTGACGTCGCCTATTGGCATATCACCATGGATAATATCAAAGGCTCGCATATCCGCGGGCAGCTGGCGCGGCCGGTGAAGGATGGGAAATTTCCGGCTATGCTGGTCGTGCAGTGGGCGGGAGTCTATCCGTTGAAGCGCGAATGGGCCATCGGCCCGGCCAGCGGCGGCTGGCTCACGTTGAACATTTCAGCACATGATGAGCCCATCGATCAGCCTGAACAGTTTTACAAAGATCTCGCCGCGGCCAGCCTTAAAGGCTATACCGCGATGGGCAATGATGATCGCGAAAAGAGTTATTTCCTGCGCATGTACCTGGCTTGTTCACGGGCGGTGGACTATTTATCCCTGCGCCCGGATTGGGATGGCCGCACGCTGATCGTCACCGGCGCCAGCCAAGGCGGTCTGCAGTCGTTCGTCGCTGCCGGGCTCAACTCCAAGGTCACCGCCATGCTGGTCGATGTGCCGGCCGGTTGTGACAACACCTGCCTTCAGGCCGGTCGCGCCACCGGTTGGCCGTACTGGGTACCGTCACTGACCGACAGCAAACGCATGGAAGCCTCACGCTATTATGACGCGGTGAATTTCGCCACCCGCATCACTTGCCCGGCCTTGATCTCCCTTGGCTTGCTCGACACCACCGCCCGTCCGGCGGGGATCCTGGCGGCGGCCAATCACATCACCGGCAGCAAGGAAGTGCTGGTTATGCCCAATGCTGCGCATCAGGGCGATCATTCGCCTTTCCCGGCGCGCTCGGCGGCGTGGAAAGCGGCCCTTATAGCCGGCAAGCCGGCACCGGTTCCGTAAACGAACGGCGAGCGAGCCTGAGTTGGCTCACCAGGAAGGCGATGGTCGCCTGGTGAGCGGCGTTGATGTCGGCGGCTTGTTGTGTGCCGTGTCCGACCCACGCCAGGCGCAGCAGCTCAGCCGGCACCCACCGGCATCCCACCAAGTTTTTTTAGAAGTGCGTCCACCGCAGCCAGGCAACCCACGCCGCAATATGCAGCAACACGATCAACCAAAAGATGATCTGAAAGCTGACCTTGGCATTCTTGTGGCGGATTAAATGTTGGGCCAAAAACGCACCCGGCCAGCCACCGCATAGTTCAAGGAGATGCAGGGTGAACTCGGGAGTACGCTGACGCTGTTTCACCGCCGCCCGCTTATCGACAGCATAGACTATAAAAGTGATGGCGCTGATAACGGCGTAGCCCAGGCCGATGAGGGTCAGCCAGGACATGCGGCATCCAGCTGGCGGGTGCTGGACAAGCCAGCCAGATATTTTTCCACACCGGCCTTGGGTTTTTTCATGGTAGCGCTGATCACCGCCAGATCGGCGTGATGGCCGCCGAGTTTGCCTTCCAGCACGCTGACCAGGTGCTTCCACAGTTCACAGGTCATCAGCACGTCGGCCAGTGCGCGATGGGCGCGCAAGCCCGGTGGTGGCGTCAGGCACAGGTGGCGCAGCAGATCACCGAGTTTATTGCTGGGCGCGCCGTGGATGAGTCGGCGGGCCAGCAGGAGGGAGCAGACAAAGGGCCGTTCGTGGGTCTGCGCGGCGAGTTCCATCTCGGCGAGGAAGAACCGCTGATCGAAGGACGCATTGTGCGCCACGCATACGTGTTCGCCGAGGAAGGCGCGCAGGCGCGGCATGACCACTTCTGGAGCCGGCTTGCCGCGCAGCATGGCATCGGAAATACCGGTCAGCGAGGTGATGAACCCCGGCATACGAAAACCGGGATTCATCAGTTCGGCAAAGGTATCGACGACCACCCCGTCGCGGATGATCACCGCTGCGACTTCAATGATGCGATCGCGGCCAGCGCTCAGGCCGGTGGTTTCAAAGTCGAGGACGGCGTAGCTTTTCACAGACTTGTTCTCAGCGCTTATTTTTTGTGCCAGCGCCGCTGCCGCCAGTCGCGCAGGGCATCGGCGTCGAGAAAGGTCCACGCCAAGACGCGACTGCGCTTCTGCCCCTGCGACATGGCGATGGTGCGCACGGTGACGGCGCCGGCGGCCTTGGCTTTGCGTTCGAGTTTGGCGACGTGCACTTCCTGGGCGACCAGGGTGGTGAACCAGGCGCAGGCGGTGCTGAACTTGGTGCTGTCGTCGATCATGCGTGAGATGAAGCCGACTTCACCACCCTGGCACCATAGTTCCGACGCCTGCCCGCCAAAATTCAACGTCGCCCCCGACTTGCCGGGCTTGCCAGCGTGGCTGGTCTTGCCCAGGTTGCGCCACTTGCGTTGGCTGCCGGCATGGGCCTCGGCGGCGGTGGCATGAAAGGGCGGATTGCACATGGTCAGATCGTATTCTTCCTCGGCATCGATGATGCCGGTGAAGATCCGCGCTGGCGAGGTTTGCCGACGCAGTTCGATGTGACGCGACATGTTCGGGTTCGCCGCCAGGACTTTTTCCAGCGAGATGATCGCCGCCGGATGGATGTCGCTGCCGACGAAGCTCCAGCCGTATTCGCCATGACCGATGAGTGGATAGACGCCATTGGCGCCAACGCCGATGTCGAGGACGCGGATCTGCCAGCCATGTGGAATCGGCTGCCCATCACTGGCCAACAGATCAGCCGCATGGTGCAGATAGTCGGCCCGCCCGGGAATCGGCGGACACAGGAAACCCTCGGGGAAATCCCAGCGTTGCAGGCCGTACCAGTCGGTGAGCAGGGCGGTGTTCAACGCCTTCACCGCCAGGGGATTGGCGAAGTCGATCGAGAGGTCGCCGTACGGCGTCTTGGTGATGAACTTGGCCAAAGGAGGTGAGGCCTTGAGCAGACGCGGCATGTCGTAACGGCCCTGATGGCGGTTGCGTGGATGCAACTCGGCCGGCACTGGCGCGGTACGTTCGCCGCCGGCCTGGACGGCAGCAGCTGCCGCCATTTCAAGGCGTTTGGCCTTGGGAATGCTCGTCCGCTTTTTGAGCGGCTTATCGGTTGTATCCAGTGCTTTGTCCGCTGCCGGTTTCTTTACCGCTGGCGGCGCAGGAGCCGGATGATTCTTCGCCAAGCGGTCGAGCGCCAATTTTTGCGCGGCGCGGCGTTCGGCCTCGGGCATGGGTGGCGGTGTAGTTGGCAGCGGACGAGGCGATGGCGGGCGGGGCGGCTTGGTCATGGGTGAGAGCCTGGGGCTGGCGGCAAATATGCACCACAATCACGCCGCCGGCGGATCACATCAATGACTGGTCTGCGAGATGTCGCCGCAGCCAGGTGAACAGGTGTTCGCCACCCAAGGCCGCGGCGCAGGTCGGACTGGTGGTGACGCAGCGGGCGTGGCCGTTTTCGTGTTGTTCGCGGGCGGTTGCGGCAGCGGTCAGGCCGGGAACCGTCCACCCTTTGTCGCCCGCCATGCCACAGCAGCCGAGGGCCAACGGTACACGGCCGCCGGGGACTGCCTGGCGCAGCTGGCTGTCCCAGCCGTAACGGACATCGGCACAGGTGGGGTGCAGCCAGACACTCCTCTGTGGAAGTTGCAGTCGTAGGGCGAGGACGGTGGCGACAAAGGTCGCGGGATCGAGCACCGCCATGCCCAGATGCGCGGCACAGCTAGCGGTGTCCGTAACGACGGTTCGTCCGCTTAAAGCTGCGACGGCCTGGGCGCGCACGCTGGCCTCGACCGCCGGGAAGCCCTTTGAGGCGAAAGGTTGGCCACAGCACAGGCCATCGGCGTGGGCCGGCAGTTCGAGGCCCACCCCGGCTGCCTCGCACAAGGCACGCAGGTCATCGGCCACCGTTCCGCAGGTGCGCGCCACGCAGGAAGGGAAATAGACGTAGGTGGGGGTGCCGGCGATCGCCGTCGGTTGGTTCTCGATCATCACCGGCAGGGGGATGTTCGTCCCCGGCAGTCGCCGACCGCCGAAGATACCCAGGGCCACGCGCGTCAGGCCGGTGATCAAGGCCACATGGCGACCGCTCCAGGCGGCGGCGTAGCCAGAGATTGCGCCGCGCCGGCGCGCGCGTTGCAAGCGCATGGCGGCGCCGGTATCGATGTTTACCGGACAGGCGGTGGCGCACAGGCCGTCGCCGGCACAGGATTCCACGCCTCGGGCTACCCAGTCAGGCACCGGTTCGCCGCGCGCGGCGGCACGCAGCAATTGGATGCGCTGGCGTGGACTGCTGGCGAAATCACGGCTCGGGCACACCGGTTCGCAAAAGCCGCACTCGATGCAGGCATCGATCAGCGGATCGACCGCCGGCAGCGTTTTGAGATGGCGCAGGTGCGCCTGCGGATCGTCGTTAAGCACCACGCCGGGGTTGAGGATGCCATCAGGGTCGAGCAGGTGTTTGACCGCCTGCATGATGGCGACGGCGTCAGTTCCCCACTGGGCAGTGACGAACGGCGCCATGTTACGGCCGGTACCGTGCTCGGCCTTGAGGTGTCCGCCGTGCGCCAGTACCAGGTCCGCCAAGGCAGCCATGAAAGCAGCATAGCGGCTGACCTCGTGCGCCTGGCTGAAGTCCGGGGTCAGCGTGAAGTGCAAATTGCCGTCCTTGGCATGACCGAAGAGCACCGCATCGGCGTAGCCATGCGTAACGAAGAGCGCGCGTAAAGCGCGCACGCCGGCAGCCAGTTCAGTGACCGGGAAAGTCACGTCCTCGATGACCACGGCCGTGCCGGCGGCGCGCACCGCCCCCACCGACGGAAAAAGTCCTTTGCGCACTGCCCAATAGCGGGCTTGCAGGTGCGCGTCGCTGGTGAACTGCAGATGCGGTAGCTGGCGCATGGCGGCACCGAGTTCGAAGAGGTCGTCGTGCTGCAGCTCGATCAACAGGGCGGCCGGCTCGCCCGGTGGTAAGGCTCCAGGCAGCTTGGCGGCAACCCGCTGCAAGCTTACTGCATCAAGCAGCTCGATCGCCGCCGCATGTGGCGCGAGGGCGGGCACGGCGGCGCAGGCGGCATCGATGTCCGCGTATATCTGCCATGCCGTGGCGCGATATCTAGCCAGGGGAACAGTGGTGAAGGTGGCGCTGGCGATGAAAGCCAGCGTGCCTTCGCTGCCGATGAGCAGCTTTTGCAGGATACGCGCCGGCACCGTTTCATCGAGGAATGCATTCAGCGAATAGCCGACGGTATTCTTGCTGGCGAACGCGAGCTCGATGCGCGCCACCAGAGCGGGGTCGGCGTGCACCCGTTGGCGTAGTGCTGCCAGGCCGGCGTGCACCTGCGGCCGTTCACGAGCCAGGGTGGCGTCGTCAGCGGTCGAAAAAGTAAAGCCATCGGCCAGCACCACATCGAGGCAGTCGATGGTGCGGTAGCTGTTGTGGGCGATGCCGCAGCACATGCCGCTGGCGTTGTTGGCGACGATGCCGCCGATCTCTGCCGCTTGGATGCTGGCCGGATCGGGGCCGATTTTGCGTCCATGGCCGGCCAGGGCGGCGTTGACCCAAGCACCTACTGCGCCAGGGCCGCAGCGCACCCGGGCTCCGCCATCGAGGACTTCGATGGTGCGCCAGTGTTCGCTGATCACCGCCAGGATGCTGTCGCTGATGGCCTGTCCTGATAAGGAGGTGCCGCCAGCGCGAAAAGTCAGGGATTGTCGGCGCCGCAGCAGGGTTTGCACGTCGGTGACGTTTTCGGGAAACGCCACCAGGCGCGGCATCAGGTGGTAGATGCTCGCATCGCCAGCCCATTGTAGGCAATCACTTCGGTCGGTGAGCAGACGCATGAGCGGCAGTTCATGGGCTAGCTACGGCAGCGCTACCGTAAACTGAAGATAGTTTTACCGAGTGGCGCTTGCATGGCGCTGCGGGAAGCGTGGATTCCGGCATATGCGTATCCACTCACTTCCATTGCTGGCGCTCGCTGGCGGTCTGTCGCTCATGATGTCGCTGGTGGCCTGTGCCTCGCGCCAGGTGCAGTACACCTTGACCAAGAACGACGTCACCCAATCACAACTGATCCAAGACCAGAAATTATTGCGGGAAACCGGTGGCGTACGCCAAGTACAAGCCGTGCACGAAGCGAATAATGCTGTGCGAATGGTGTTGTTCCTGGATGAAACCAACGCCACCAAGGGTCTGCAGACGGCCACCGACCTCGGTTATCAGCAGGTACGTAACTGATCATGTCTGTGCCGCCGCTGACATGGGCTTTGCCGCATGGGGTGCGAGTTGCGTGGTCCACGGCGGCAGATGGGGATCAACGTGATCCACAGCAACGCATGGTCTTTGCCCGGGCTCATAGTGGCGAGCGACCTTTGGTGGTGCCGCGGCAGGTGCATGGAGTGCTCGTGGTGGCGCATGACGCCGATCTCAGCCAGGCTGATGGCGTGGTCACCCGTGACCCGGCCATCGCCATCGGCGCCTATGGTGCCGACTGTCCTGGAGTGGTGATTGCCACTCCTGACGTGGTCGGCATTGCCCACTGCGGTTGGCGGGGCACGGCGGGTGGCATGGTAGCGCAATTATGCGCGGCGGTCGAAGCCCTCAGCAGCAGTCCGCGTCGCGACTGGCATGCGTTGATCGGCCCCGGCATCAGTGGTACCCATTACGAGGTCGATGGCCCGGTATTATCAGCACGGGCGTGGCCGGTGGCAGCCCTACGGCCTTCGCCTCAGGTCGGCCGCGCGCATCTGGATCTGGTCACGGCCATCGCCGCCGACCTGCAGGCGGTCGGCATCGTCGCCGTCGGCCGCAGTGGCGTGTGCACGGTCGACGACTCGCGCTTGCATAGCTTCCGCCGGCATGGCGCCGGCTTAGTGCAAGTGCTCATCGCCTGGCGCCAGATATAAAATAAAATGGCTCTCGCCGTTTTAGCCGAGAGCGTCGTGGAGTTCGCCGTCAACGACGAGGGTAGGATGGGCTTTGACCTGCTCATCAAGCAGGCGGTTCAGCTCTTGCAACGCCAGGTCGACCACGTCTTCACGTTTGATCACGATCGCAGCCGGACGCTTAGCGCGTTCGAGGATGCGGTCATCGGCGAACACCACGCGTTCAAGCTTGCCACCTAAGGCCTTGATGGCCTGCACCGCTTCGATGCTTTCGCTATCGGGCATCAGCACGCCATCAGGCATGTCCTTGAGGTTGGCGGCGCGTGCGGCGACATGACCCATATCGTTGAAGATCAGGTCGCTGTGCAGCGGCAGGCCGTCTTCCATGAAGGCGCACTGCATGCCGGCCAACTCTTTGAGACTTTCAGCTTCGGGTAGAGTAACGCCGCGGACTTCACGTACCCGGCCGATGAAGGCAATGCGTCGGCAGCCTTTGCGGATCAGATGGCGGGCAGCGAGGTAGCCCGAGCGGAAGCTGTTGGGCACGATCGAGGACGCGTTGCAACGGCTCGGACTGGTGCCGATCACCAACATCGGCCGGCGTAAATCAGCGATCTGTTTGAGGTGTGGCTCGTGTGCTAGACCGATAGTCAATATCACGCGGCCGGGGCGACGGACACGATCGACGTCGGGCCCATAGGCCGGGTCGCCGGGTATGATGTGATAGCGTTCCAGTTCGATGCCATCCGCACGACAACGTTCGTTGATACGGCGCTCAACCTGACCGTAGAAATCATCTTTGGGTTCAGTGGCGGTCGAGCCAACCAGCAGCGTCAATTTGCGATTGGGCAAGCTACGCACGAACAGGCCGACACCGCGCTTAGCTTGGCATAACCCGGACTCCATCAAACGACTTACCACCTTACTGATGGTATTTGGACTGGCCGAAAAACGCCGCGCCAAGGTTCGCACCGAGGGCAAGCGGCTGGATGCGGGATAGGAGCCAGCTTCAATATCGCCGCGCATCACGCGGTAGATATCCTCTTGGCTAGCTTTTTCCTTAATCGGTCCGCCTTCTACCACAGTGATCGTCCTTTCGGGTCTTTCGTGCTGATGGCACCTGTGACCAGTGTGGTATCACACACCTAGCCAACGATGCGTCAATAAGTAAACAGTTATTTATGCAGTGCTCGTCGGCGGTGGATCATTATCGACCAGCAGGCTGTCCAAACAGGCGCCCGGACCGGTCATGGTCTGCCAGGAGCGGACTCCAGGCGGAGGGACGAGGTGCGTCAGGGCAAAACAAGCGGCACCCGAGCCCGACATGAGGTGCGGTACGCCCAATTCCCTGAGCCAGGTCAAGAGTGCGACCAACGGCGGGCACAAGCGGCTGGCGGCCGCGGTCAGTCGGTTGTGCAACAGGGCGGCAGGGGACTGGCTGCGTACCCAGGTCAGGCCGCGTCCTGACCGCGGGCCGCGTTCAGCCTCGGTCAGCGCCTTGAACACGCTAGGCGTCGGTAAATACGCATCGGGCATCAATACGGTTACCGCCGTTGGCGGCACTGGCGGCAGAGCCGTGAGGATTTCGCCGCGGCCGGTGGCATAAGCGGTACCACCGAGCAGAAAGAACGGCACGTCTGATCCCAGATCGAGGGCGATGAGCGCAAGCTCGTCATCCGTCAGCGGCATCGGCAGCTGGGCATTGAGTGCCAACAGCACGCTGGCGGCATCGGAGGACCCGCCACCGAGCCCGGCGCCGTGAGGAATGCGTTTGTGCAGGGTGATGGCAGCACCGCCGGCCTGTGGGCGCTTCGCCAGCACCGCCGCTGCCGCACGCCACGCTAAATTGTTGGCATCGGCGGGAATCGTCGGGTCTGAACAAGTCAGGCTGATGCGCGGAATCCCAGGCACCAACTGGACAACAAGTTCATCGGCAAGGTCGAGGGTCTGGAAAACGGTTTCGAGCTGATGAAAGCCATCATCACGACGGCCCAGCACGTCGAGGTACAGATTGATTTTGGCCGGGGCGAGTACGCGCATAAGCGGGGGAAAGGATGGCTGGCAATGCCTGCAAGGGAAGTCGCGGGCAGCTTTTTCGACCAGGTGATTCGCTCTTCTCCCTTATCACACCCCATCATACACCCTCAGCGAGTCGTCCCTCGGCCCGGTTGAGTCCTTTGCGGTGAAGGCGAATAGTGCCCCACCCAAGCGGGGTGCCGGGAGATGACTCCCTGACCTGATTACGGAGGTTTCGATGTCGCCGAAGAAGAAGCTGTTCGCTGCCCTCCTGTTCGCCACGGCGACCGGGTCGATGAATCCCGCGCAAGCCGAGGATGGAGCATTCCAGGCAGACAAGAACTTCTCGGCAAATGACCAGGCCAAGGACCTCTTGGCTGAAGGGGTACGCGAGTACCGCGCCGGCCGTTATAAGGCCTCCTCGGCCGCCTTCCGTGCGGCGCTCAATCTGAGCCCCGACAATCAGTTGCTGTTTCAATTCTACCAGTCCGCCGGTGACGGCCTGCTGCTGCAGATGGAACAGTACGCCGAGTTGGAAGACGTACTCAAGGATGTACTGCGCAAGGCACGCATCTACCAAACCGATATGCGCCACGATGCGGCATATATCGAATTGCTGATCAGCAAACTTGATAAGACCGAGGAAGAGCGCGTCGTCGCCACCCTCGAGTTGATCGCCGTTGGCCCAGTTGCCGTGCCGCACCTGGTGGCCCGCCTCGCCGACAACCGCCAGGACGAGATGCGCACCCATGTGCGCATCACCTTGACGCGCATGGGCTATCGCGCCGTCATGCCACTGAACGAAACCCTCAAGACCGGCAGTGAACGTCAGGCGATCAGCGCCGCGACCATCCTTGCCGATATCGGTGACCAGCGCAGCCTGCCGGCTCTGAAGCGCGTAGCCGAGGCCAAGGAATCGTCGGATGTCCTCAAGCAGGTAGCGACCAATGCCATCGGTGGCATCGTCAAGAATTCAGGAATGGCGACGGTACCGGCCACGGCCGAACTGTACTTCGCCGAAGCTCAGCGTTATTTCCGTGATGGCGACCTGGTTCGCGATGAACTGGTAGCCAACGAAGCGCTGTTGTGGCGCTGGGATGATAAGGCTGACGAAGCCGCCAAGCTCAGCTATGTGAAGGCTCCGCCGTATGCCTGGAACGAGCTGGTCGCCGAACAGTTGATTTTCGACGGTCTTTCGGTCGCTCCTGGCCATAGCCCATTCTTCCCGCTGTTGTCTGCCACCTACGCCGCCGAAGTGGTGGACGTAGAAAGCCGTCAGCGTTTGGCTAAAGAACGCACGACGCCGGTGCAGCGTCCCGAAGAATCCGTCGCTGCTCTCGCCGAACGGGCGAAGGCCATGCAGGCGCAGGTGCTGCGGGTGCACCTTTTCGGTGCCGAAGCCCAGTTCCGTGCGCTGCAAGAAGCCATTGCCGCTGACCGCGGTGATGTCGCCGCTTTCTTGATGCGGCAAATGCAGGACCGCTTGTTGGCGCATGCCGACACCTTCCTGCCGCAGGGCACGTTGCTGCATGAAAAGGCCGGCACGATCCTCGCTGCCGCTCTCGACCTGCCCAACAAGCTGGTGCGCTACGAAGCCGCCATCACCTTGGCGCATCTTGATCCGACCATGGTTTTCGCCAATTCCGAGAAGGTCACCAAGGTCTTGGGCGACGCCCTCGGCGAATGGGGCACGCGCGTGGTGCTGGTTGTCGATCAGGACTTCCGCAGCCGCAACAGCGCCCGCCGCGAACTGCAGTCGAAGGGCTTCGTGGTCTATGCCGCTGCCGATGGCTTCGAAGCCATGCAGCGTCTGGAAGAGACGCCGATCAAAGACGCCTTGGTGATCGCCGGCGACCTGCTGCCGACCTTGAAGGACGCGCATGGCGTGTTGATTGATGTCCCAGAACAGCAGGCGGTGAGCTTGGTTCAGCAGCTGGCTAAGGATTGGCGCGCTGAAAAGACGCCGATCTTCATATCATTGCCCGAGAATGCCGCCTTGGCTGCGAAAATCCAAAAGGCGTTCGAGGGTAAAGATACCGTCAAGGGTTTCATCAAGAAGCCTTTCCATGGTGATGAGCTCAAGGCGCAGATCGAGGCCGCTTTGGCGACCGCTGAAGTGCCCAATGCCAACCGCGAGGCCGCAGAAGATATCGCCTTGCGCGCTGCCGTCGCCTTGCAGCAGCCGGATGCCACGCGTACTCAATTCGATTTGATGGTGCCGGTCGATGCCCTGGTGAAAACCTTGGAAAATCGTGCTGATACATTGCGTATCGAATCTCTCAAGGCGCTGGCCCATGGCGTTCTGGCAAAGAATGGCGACGCAGTGCGCGCGCACATCAATGGCCTGACCGACGTCTATGTGGCCCAAGATGGGGCGATGACCCCAGCGGTACGGGCGGCCTTCCTGCTCGGTATCGGCGCCTTGAATCCAACTACCGATGCCGCGGTTGCCATCATCGAAAAGGCTTTGGCCCACGATGATGAAGCCGTGCGTACTGCCGCCCACGCGGCGGTCGGGCACGCGATCGCTATGAAACCCGAGTTGCTGACGCGCTTTGTCGTCCAGCAACGCCTCGATGTGCGCTCGGTCGGTAACGGCCAAGCCGCAGCAGTGGCTGCTGCACCAGCCGCCGATGCCAAGCCGTAAGACTTCTCTAACGACTCTTTTTCAGCACCCTCTCCGCTTCCGGAGCCTCACGCGACCATGAGCAACGCCGTCAAGATCTTTATCCTCGTCAACCTGGTTGCCACCCTGGTGCTGGCTGCTATGTCGATGCGCGACTACGCTACCCGCGAAAACTGGAAGCGCCGCTGGGACCAAGACACCCGCGAAATGAAGAAAGAGGTCGACCTCTCGAATCAGGCCAACGCCAACCTGTCGAAAGACAAGGTGCGCGCTGAAAACGCTTTCGTCGATGCTCAGCGCATGGTCACTGACTTGCAGGCAGGCAGCCTCAAGATGCAGGATCAGCTGACGACATCTGAGCAGGAGAAGCAGAACTTCCGTACCGACCTCAAGAAGGCGGAAGTCAACTACGCCGGACTCAACGAAAACTACATGGCCCAGGCCAAGTCGTTGGAGTTGGTGCGCGCGCGCAACGCCGAGCTGACGCACATCTCGCAGGTGGCACGGGCGGTGGCCTTCAACCTCAACGTCAAGCTGTCCGAAATCGAAGACGACCTGAACAACTCGCAGTCTGAACTGACTCAGCGCGCTCAGGAAATCGACACCCTCACCAAGAGTGATAACAAGAACAAGGCTATGCTGTCCTTGTTGCAGAAGAATCATCCAGCGATCTATAACGAGCTGGTCGACCAGAAGGCTTCGACCAAGTTCCTGCAGGGTGTGGTCGCCGCGGTGCGTGAAGGCACCGATGGCAAGCAGGACATCGTCATGCTGACCATCGGCAAAGACGAAAAAGTCGAGGAAGGCATCGAGTTCATCATCTACCGTGGCGCCGAGTACGTCGTCAAGGTGCGTGCTGACCGAGTCATGAACGACATGGTTTCGTGCCGCGTGATCCAGGACTCTTGGAATACCAAGGGCCTGAAGATCCAGCAGAACGATCTCGCTAGCAACCGTCTGTAAGACCGAGGAATCCATCATGGACGACCAGGACAAGATCTACCTGTGGATGGTTATCGCGACGTTCGTCGCCTTGGCCGTCGGCTGCCTTTTCGAGATGCTGCAGCAGAATGACCTCGCTAACACCGTGGTGCAGAATTTAACTTTCTGACCATCCGGCTGTTGTCGGTGATGTCGAAAAAACCCAGCCTTACGGCTGGGTTTTTTCATCGCTGCGCCTCTTCTTTTTGGAACTAGCCAATTGCGACGTTTTGTGCGGTTTTTGTGCACCTCAACTGCTTCTCGACAAGTTGCGGATTTCGTGTCACAATTATCCGCAAGCCACGTTGTAGTTGCGCCTTCACGGAGAGTCCCATGTCAGATACCCAAGCCGCCGCCTCACCCGTTGCCTCTTCCGCCGACAAGGTCCAGCAAGACAAGCAGGCCGTGGCTTGGTTGCAGCAGACGGTGGAGCAGATGCGCGGTGAATTGGCCAAGGTCATCGTCGGTCAAGACGATGTCATTGAACAGTTGATCATCGGTATCCTCGCCAAAG
>JAYVTR010000191.1:0-9450 GCA_043788625.1 Planctomycetota bacterium | reverse complement strand
GCCGAATGCCCAGGCAAGAGCGCTGAGGACGTCGACCTCCAGGTGACCAGCCGCCTGGCGCGGGAACTCCAGGGGTTGCCTGGGGTCAAGACCGTGCGCGGCATGTCGCTCTACGGCGCCAGCTACGTCTATGTCATCTTCGATGAGAAGCGTGACCTCTACGAGTGCCGCACCCGTACCCTGGAACGCTTGTCGCAGGTCCAGGCGCTCATGCCCAGCGGCGTCCAGGCCCGCCTGGGACCTGATGCCACGGCCATGGGACAGGTGTTCTCGTTCAGCCTGCAGGGCCAGCGCAACACGGAATCCAAACGCTTCGTCCTCGACCAAGTGGTGGTGCCAGCCCTCAAGGGCGTGCCCGGCGTTGCCGAGGTCGCGCCGGTCGGTGGCGTGGTGCGCGAGTACCAGATCGACATCGACCCGACCCGTTTGGAAGAGCAGGCGATCACCATCGACATGCTCATGATGGCGGTGCAAAATGCCGGTCGCGATGTCGGCGCCATGAGCGTTGAGCACAGTGGCGTCGAGACCATGATCCGTGGATTGGGCTTCATCCGCGACATCAAGGACGTCGAGAACATAGTCATCCGCGGCAACGGAGCCCGAAGCGCAGGACTCAAGCTGAAGGACATCGCCACCGTCCATCTCGGCGGCACCGTGCGCCAGGGTATCCTGGCCGATGGCAACCAAGAGCAGGTCGGCGCCACCGTCGCCATGCGGGTGAATGAGGACCCCAAAGCGGTAATCAATGCGGTCAAAAGGAGACTCGCTGACTTGGCTCCCGCGCTGGAGAAGGAGCACCTGACCGCGATTCCGTTTTACGATCGTTCGCAACTGATCCTGGAGACGAACGCGACTCTCGCGCATACCCTGATTGAGGAATTGATCGTCACCGTCCTGGTGATCGTGGTCTTCCTGCTCCATGCCCGGGCCAGCCTGACGGTGGCGATCAGCTTGCCCTTGGGCGTGCTCACCACCTTCCTGGCCATGCACCTGATGGGGGTCAGCGCCAACATCATGTCGCTGGCCGGAATCGCCATCGCCATCGGCGTCATGGTCGACTTCGGCATCGTGATGACCGAGAACATCACCCAGCATCTGGTGGAGTTGCAGGAAAAACGCCTGAAGGCTGGCTTGGAACCGCCCCGCAATCCCTTCGACCCCGAGGTTACCTCCGCTGTGATCAAGGGCGCCCAGGAGGTGTCGCGGGCACTGATGACCGCCGCCGCGACCACCATCATCGGCTTTCTGCCCATTTTCGTGCTGACCGACCAGGCGGGGCGCCTGTTCATTCCGATGGCGATCACCAAGACCCTGGCCATCGGCGGCGCCGTCATCTTCGGCATGCTGCTGGTACCGCTGCTGTGCCGCCTGCTCCTGCCACCCTGGCAGATCCGCAAAAGCATCATCCTGGGCCTCGCGGGACTGGCCGGTGGCCTGACCTTCGGCTGGTTCATCGTCAACGGCATCACGCTGCATTTCGACCACGACCGCTGGTTCATCACCATCCCCGGTTTGCTCGTCGGCCCGCTGCTCGGTGGCCTTGCGGCCTATGCCGTCTGGCGCCTTGGGCGTGAACGCCTGGTGTCCTACGAAGAAAATCCGGTCAGCCACGCCATCCACGTCGCCTACGACTGGGCCTATACCCGCATCCAGCGCCACCGCATCGCTTTCACACTGACCATCGCCACCATCGCCCTGACCGGTTGGATGCTTGGCATCGGCTGGCACAGTATCAGCTGGCCGTTGCGCACGGGCATCTCCCTGGCTGGCGGCGACCTGTCGACCATGGCTATCGACAAAGCGATGACTCGCGCCTTCCCCGGTATCGGCGCCAGCTTCCTGCCGCCGCTGGATGAGGGGTCGCTACTCTACATGCCGTCCATCCCCGCCACCGGCGGCTTGGGCGAGACGCTGCGGGTGCTCAAGACCCAGAACCAGCTCATCGGCACCATCCCCGAGGTGGCCCAGGTCATGGGCAAGATGGGCCGCGCCGAAACGGCCCTCGACCCCGCTCCGATCGGAATGATCGAGACCGTCGTCTTGCTGAAGCCGTATGTGGAATGGCCGCTGCATGAGGTCAGTCGGTTGGATGGCACGGTCGAACACCGGCCACGCACCCTGGCCGAGGTCCGTGCGGCCCTGTCCGCGATCAGCGACATTCCTGGCGTGGCCCCATCGTGGCTGCAGCCGATCGAGACCCGCGTGGTGATGCTATCCACCGGCATCAAGAGTAAGATCGCCATGCAGATCCTGGGTGATGACAACGAGGCCATGGAGCGCTTCGCCGAGCAGGCCGAGAAGATCGTCCAGATGGTGCCCGGCGCCGCCGATGTGCAGATGCAGCGCGAGGGCGGCAAGCCCTATGCCGAGATCCGTCTCGACCAGGAACGCATGGCCCGCTTCGGCGTCACCACCGAGGGCGTCATGCAGACGGTTGAGACCGCCCTGGGCGGCATGCCCATCGCCTTCTCGGTCGAAGGCACCCAACGCTATGGGGTACGCATCCGCTACAGCCGTGAGCGGCGCGACGACTTCGATGAGATGAGTCTGATGCAGGTGCCGATCGGCTCCGGCAAGCATGGGGCCATCGCGCTCCAGAGCCTGGTCGCGGTGCCCGTCGTCCACACGGTCGCCCTGGAGGGCATCACCGCCACCGAGTGGCTGGCGGGCCAGACCCTGACCATCCAGCGCAACACCGTCATCCTCGCTCCGAACCGCATGGAGGTGACCCTGCCCGCAGGTGATGACCTCGCCAAGGTCACCGCCAAACCGCATCACGGCAGCATCAACGACGAATTGCGGACGCCCTCTGCAACGGCCCTGACCTACACCATAGGCCCGATGGCGATCCGCAGCGAGGGCGGCAAGCGCACCCAGTATGTCCTCCTCAACGCCCGCGGCCGGGCCGAGGTCGAAGTCGTACGCGACGCTGACCGTCAGGTGAAGACGGCCATAGCCGAAGGACGGCTGGAACTGCCGAAAGGCTCAACCTTCCGCTGGGTCGGCAGTTATGAGCAGAAGCTCAAAGCGGATGAGACGATGACGTGGGTGATCGCCGCCGCGATGGGCGTCATGCTGGTATTGATCTACCTCGGCACCCGCTCGCTGCTCACCACGTCAATCATCATCTCGTGCAACGTCACCGTGACCACGGCGGGCGGATTCATCGCCGTCTGGCTCTCCGGGGTCGAGATGACCACCGCCGTAATCGTCGGCTTCCTGGTCCTCCTGGGGGTGATGTTCAACGACGGCATCCTGCTCGGCACCTACCTCCATGAGCAGTTCAAGATTCCGCCGCGCAACCTGGAAGAGATGAACCTGCGCATCTTCACCGCCGGTTTGCGCCGCCGCCGTCCGGCCCTGATGACCAACCTGACCACCCTGCTGTCGCTGGTGCCGATCCTGTGGAGCGAGGGCCGAGGCGCTGAGGTCATGCGCCCCATGGTCCTGCCGGTCATCGGAGGGATGCTGGCCGACCTCATCAGCCTGTTCTCAGTGCCGGTCTTCTACGCCTGGTGGTGGGAGCGGAAGCTGATCAGAGAAGCAGCGTCGAGCCAACCGACACCTGCCGTCGTCTCCACGGACGCCGCCGATCCGCCATCAGGAACGGCATGAGCGCGTTTTTCCAGAAAGGATGAAACAGCGTCGGGGATGACGACGTTTCCTGGTAGAGAGTGGGCTACCGCCGCTGTCCTGCGGCAGCGCCTTGCCGCATTTCACATCCTCGGCATCTCTTCAAGCGGTACTTCCATGATCACCCATTCCATCTCCGAAGGCGCAACCGGGGATGGTGCTGAGGTACGACCTCACCCACCACACACGCCTTCACCGAAGGATCTCTCTGCCGACCTCTTCCTCTCAGGCGACCTTTTTACAGGGTCGAGTCGTCGAGAGGAACTGGTGGAGGCCTATCCGGAATTGGCTGAATCCTGTGACCAACTCGGATTCGGCAGTGGTATCAGTCTTGAGGAATGGTGCGCTTCGTCGGACTGGGCGCTCATCCTCCTCGCGCGAGCGGCCTCGCCACCGCTCCCGCCGTCGGCGATCGACTGGTCGCAAATGGACATTCCAGAGTTGATCGGGCACTTGATAAACCGCCACCATCGTCAGCTGCGCAACGAATTGCGCCGTATCGGCATCCTCATTCGCGCCGCCGAGCGGCGCGATGATACAGGACGATTCTCGGCGATCGTCGAGCGGTTCTCACGTTTGGAGACGGGGCAGCGTGCTCACTTGGTCTATGAGGAATCGGTGGTCTTTCCGCGTTGCCTCGCCATCGAAGCGGCAAGCCGGGGCCATGCGCGGGTAAACCTGCTGGATATAGATGTTACCACAGGAATCCGTGCCATGGTGGCGGGCCATGACGAAGCAACGGACGACATCCAGCATATTCTCACTCTGGTGAAAACGGCGGCATCCTCCTCGAACGACCCCGACGTCACGCTGATCCACGCAGGTATCGTCGCCCTAGCCACGGACCTCGCGGTCCACGCGAGTATCGAAAATGAGATCCTGCTGCCTGCGGCTCTCTTTGCCGAGGAACAGGTGCGGGCTTGGCGTCACTCCAATCCGTTGCGGAACCGGTTCTATGCTTCCAGGTAAACATATCTGTCCGAAAATATCCTCAGCGGCATGCGCCCGACTCCACTTCGATTGCTGGTCTGATCCATGAATCTTGCATGGCAAATGCTGCTGGGAATGAACGTGGCCGGGATCTTCGCCGTCCTGGCCGGGATCATCATCGTCGGCGTTAGCATCGGCCAGCTCACCATCCGCGGCATTGGGATCGGTGTTGCCGCCACCCTGTTCGTTGGTTTGGCAATCGGTTACTTCTGCTGGGGACAGGATGCAGCTATCAGTGGACGGATGACCGGGCTCACCCAGGTCGACGTTCAGGACGGGATGCTCGCTCGTCTGCACATCCTTGGGTATGTGCGAGATTTCGGGCTCGTCCTCTTCATCTATGCGGTCGGGACCAACGCTGGCCCGCACGTGATCCGGGGTTGGCGCAGCTCGGCATGGCAATGGCATGCGCTCGCTGCTGGCATGGTCCTGGCCGGATTCCTCTTGGCATGGGCAACCATCCGTCTCACGCATTTGCCGCTGCCTCTTGTGGCTGGTATGCTCGCAGGGGCCGTCACGAACACACCCAGCCTCGCTGCCATCCATCAAACGCTCGGATCGTTGCCGAACATCGATGCACCCGCTCACGCGCTTCCTGGCCTGGGCTATGCCCTGGCGTACCCCGTTGGAGTCTTGGCGACGGTCGTGATGGTGGGCATGATGCGGCTTGCCCAGCACCGCGGATTGCAAGCGGATGACCAGACGACAGTCGCGGTGGAGGCGACAGCCAGGGACGTCGCTCATATGGATCTTCCACAGCTCGTGCCCATGTTCCTGATCATCGGCCTAGGCATCGTCCTCGGGCAGATACCAATACCGGTTGCGGGCCTGCCCGCCCCCATCGTCCTCGGCATGGCAGGCGGTCCGTTGATTGTATCCATGCTGGGGGGATGGATCGGAAGGATCGGCCCGCTCTCTTTTCGCATGCCTCCGTCATCCATCTCGCTTATCCGCGACCTGGGGCTTGCGCTTTTCCTGGCCAGCGTTGGGCTTCTCTCGGGCCAGACGCTCGCGCACGATTCCGTGGCTATCGCGTCCGCTCAAGTCATTGGTTTCGCCGCCCTGATCACCTGCGTGCCGCTCGGGGTGGGATGGTGCATTGGCCATATGCTCGGGATCTGCCCGGATCGCCTGGCTGGTCTGATCGCTGCATTCCACACCTCGCCACCGGCACTGGCCCTGGCTGATGCGACCGCAGGCACCACGTTCCCGAGTCAGACGTATGCGACCGTGTATCCGATGGTCATGTTGATGCGAGTCATCGGCATGCAGCTCTTCATCGTCCTCTTACACGCTTCGGGTTACTGAGGTTGCTGGCGGCTCACCGACAAGAGACATGTGAGGGATCAACCATGAACGCTAACGAGACGAACGACATGAAGCCAACGGGATCATCGCCAGCGGCGCATGCCTGCTGCAAGAAGCCGCAGGCTGCCGCTGCTGCGGAATCTCCGACCGGTAAATTCTTCTGTCCCATGTGCCCTGGCGTCGTTGCCGATAAGCCGGGAGACTGTCCGAAGTGCGGCATGGCACTCGAACGGAACCCCGCTTGGAAGGCAGCCGTTGGAACCATCTACACCTGTCCGATGCACCCGGAGATCCAACAGGACAAGCCAGGTAACTGCCCCACGTGCGGCATGACGCTGGAACTGAAAACACCGATCGCGTCGGCGACCGAATCGGGACCTGACACCGAGGATAGCGAACTCCAGGATATGCTGCGGCGCATGTGGATAGGCGCAGCGCTCACCATCCCCATATTCCTCTTGGCCATGGGACACCTCGTGCCCGCGCTCGCTCGGCAGTCCTGGATTGACAGCGACGTGTCCAGGTGGGTCCAATTTGCTTTGAGCCTCCCGGTGGTGTGGTGGGCGGGATGGCCGTTTTTTGTGCGTGGCTGGCGTTCTTTGATGATGCGGCACTTGAACATGTTCACCTTGATAGCCCTCGGGGTGGGTGCGGCCTTCATCTTGAGCGCGGTCGCCATGCTCCTGCCTGGCATCTTCCCCCATACGATGCAGCACGGTGGTGGAGGTGAGCCAAAGGTCGCCATCTATTTTGAGGCCGCCTCGGTGATCGTGGTGCTGGTGCTCATCGGCCAGGTCCTTGAGCTTCGTGCGCGCAATCGCACCGGCAGTGCGATCAAGGCGTTGTTGAATCTCGCCCCGCCGACAGCACGACAAGTCGATCCAAGCGGGGACCAGATCGTGCCCCTTGATCGGGTCAAAGTAGGCGACTGGTTGCGCGTGGTCCCTGGTGACAAGGTGCCGGTTGATGGCGTGGTGGTGGAAGGCCACTCCAACGTTGAGGAATCCATGATCACCGGCGAGCCGCTTCCCGTCGAAAAGGGCATCAATGACCAGGTAACTGCTGGTACGGTCAATGGCCAGGGCAGCTTCGTCATGCGTGCCGAGCGGATCGGCAGCGACACCCTGCTGGGCCAGATCGTGAACATGGTTGCCGAAGCCCAGCGCAGCCGCGCGCCGATCCAGGGGCTTGCTGATGCGGTCGCAGGGATTTTCGTGCCAGTCGTCCTGGCCATATCCGTACTCACCTTTGCCCTGTGGATGTGGCTGGGCCCCGAACCGACGCTTGCCTATGCCATCGTCAATGCGGTCGCAGTGCTCATCATCGCTTGCCCCTGTGCGCTTGGACTCGCGACGCCCATGTCGATCATGGTCGGCGTTGGACGCGGGGCCCAGGTTGGCGTGTTGGTGAAACATGCCGAAGCGCTCGAACGATTGGAGAAGGTCACCACGCTAGTCATCGATAAAACGGGAACCTTGACCGAAGGCCGTCCCAAGCTCATCGACATCCTTCCGGTCAACGGCTTCGCGGCAGACGACCTGCTGCGTCTGGCTGCTTCACTGGAACAAAGCAGCGAACATCCGCTGGCAGCTGCGATCGTCCAAGGCGCACAGGAACGGCATCTTGGCCTGGAGACGGTGCAAGATTTCCGGTCCGTTACCGCAGGCGGGGTCATCGGCACCATCGGTGGTTGTGCGGTGCTGATCGGCAAGCCGCTCTTTTTGCGGAATGAACGGATTACCGGTCTTGAAGCCCTGGAATCCTCAGCTGAGTCGCTGCAAGCAGCGGGAAAGACCGCAGTCTTTGTCGCGATCGATGGGGAACCAGCTGGGATCCTCGCGGTCGCTGATCCGATCAAATCCACCACTGCGGAAGCGATCCGCGATCTCCATGAGTTGGGCATCACCCTGGTCATGCTCACCGGAGATAACCATCGCACGGCTGCTGCCGTCGCCAAGCAACTCGGCATCGATACCGTCGAAGCGGATGTCGAGCCAGCAGGGAAGGTCGCTCACGTCAAGAAGCTGCGTGCCGCTGGCCAACGTGTAGCAATGGCAGGCGATGGTATCAACGATGCTCCCGCCCTCAGCGAAGCAGACGTCGGTATCGCCATGGGCACGGGTACGGACGTGGCGATGAAAAGCGCCGGTATCACCCTGATGCATGGCGATCTGCGTGGCATCGCAAAGGCCATTCGCCTGAGTCGCGCCACGATGAGCAACATCCGGCAGAACCTGTTCTTCGCCTTTCTCTACAATGCTCTGGGCATCCCGGTCGCAGCAGGCTTGCTCTATCCATTTTTCGGCCTGCTGCTCAGCCCAATGATTGCCGGGGCCGCCATGAGTCTGAGTTCGGTGTCGGTGATCAGCAATGCGCTGCGCTTACGCACGATGAAGCTTTGAGATCCAGGACGCTACCTCCACTCTAGTGAGACGCCATGCATCCAATATTTTGTGCCCGCTTGGATGTCACCGAATATCCCCGATCAGTGCCTGACAATCCGCGATGCCGATGGAATAACGGCTAAACTTTAGAGAGAACGTTGAATGGCCAGGTCCTTCTTGTCATTGACTATCTACTCCTTGTTGCCGGCCTTGCGGTGGACGACATCGGTGGGCTCTATGCCATTGGTTAGTCAGCTGTGAATCCCTACCTCGTAGAACACGCAGACTAGGGTACCCGGGAACGGTGCCATTGGTGGTGAAGCAAGGGGACCTCGTGCGAGTGCGCTTCGGCAACTTGAGCGCCATGGATCATCACCCCATCCATCTGCACGGATATAACTTCAAGATCACCGAGACAGATGGTGGTGAAATCCCCCCAGCGGGCCAGTGGCCAGAGACGACGGTCCTGGTCTCCGTAGGAACCACCCGCACCATGGAGTTCATCGCGGACAATCCTGGAGACTGGGCATTCCACTGCCACATGACCCATCACGTCATGAACCAGATGGGTCATGGTTTGCCCAATATGCTCGGGGTAGATGTCTCTGGCTTGGATGAGAAGATTCGCGACATCATCCCCGAGTACATGACCATGGGCGCTAAAGGGATGGGCGAAATGGGAGAGATGGGTATGCGCGTGCCCCCGAACAGTATACCGATGGTCGGGAGTGCTGGACCGCACGGATACATCGACATGGGAGGCATGTTCACCATCCTCAAGGTCCGTGCTAATCTCAAGGATTACAGCGATCCGGGCTGGTATGAACAGCCTCAGGAGACATTGACGCATCTGGCGACCGAGGCGGACCTCAAGCGAAACGGCATCTCCGTCACTCCGCTACCGTCACCTTTAAGCCCACCACATCCCGAGTTGATGGGAGACGGCAGAACCAACGGCGACGAAAAGCAGCCCGGCACTTCAGGAGTTGGTGGGAACTCGATGAAGGGCATGAAAGACATGAAGTCTGAAGAAGTGGGACAACCGAAAGCCGCATCGGCCGGCTCGAAGCCGGCCGATGAGGCTGCCTTACCCGCGACTCCTACGGAACACCACCATTAGCCAGTCGTAAGGTTA
>JAYVTR010000190.1:0-7549 GCA_043788625.1 Planctomycetota bacterium | reverse complement strand
GGCATTGCCGCTGCCGGCTCGACCCACCAGGCTCCAGCGGGTTGGTGGAAAAGGGATGACGCTGGCCATGCGCAGAGCCTCGCCGCTCAAGCCTGGAGTCCACCGCTGATAGGCTGTAGGGTATGCTCAATCACTATGTCGTCCGCCCCCGCTGCTTCACGTATCGCCACCGCCGTTGTCGCTGATGACGAGATTCTCAATCGTGAGCTGATGGCTGAAATGCTGCCGCGTTTCGGCATTAGTGTGCGCACCGCCAAGGATGGGGTGCAGGCATTGAAGGCCATGGAAGCCGAATCCGCTGATTTGCTGATCACCGACATCCGCATGCCAGGCATGGGCGGTCTGAAGCTGTTGCTAAAGGCCAAGGAAAAATGGCCGGACATGCCCATCGTGATGATGACTGCCTTTGCATCAGTGGAATCTGCCGTCGAAAGCATGCGTCAGGGGGCTTACGATTACCTGATGAAGCCGTTCGGTGTCGAGCAGGTCGAAGCCCTGCTGATCCGCATTAACGAGCGTGCCTCGCTGGTACGTGAGGTGAAGACCCTTCGCGAAGAGGTTCGCGACCGGCACCGTGAACGGCGCATGCTTGGCGACAGTCCGGCGATGCTCGCGGCTTTGGCGACGGTGGCGCGCGCGGCAAAAGCCTCATCAACGGTGCTGGTGCATGGCGAGTCAGGAACCGGCAAAGAGTTGGTGGCGCGGGCCCTGCACGAGCAGAGCCTGCGCGCAGCTGGGCCCTTCATCAAGGTCAACTGCGCCGCCTTGACCGAAACCCTCCTCACCAGCGAATTGTTCGGTCATGAAAAGGGCGCTTTCACCGGTGCCGACGAACAGCGAATTGGACGTTTCGAGGCCGCCGCTGGCGGCACTCTGTTGCTTGATGAGATCAGCGAAATTTCGCCCGATCTGCAAGCCAAGCTGCTGCGTGTCCTGGAAGAGCGTGAAATCGAGCGTGTCGGCGGCAACAAATCGATTGCCGTCGATGTACGCATCATTGCCACCACCAATCGCGATCTGTTGGCCGAGGCCAAGCGGGGGCGCTTCCGTGAAGATCTGTACTACCGTTTGAATGTCATCCCGGTATCGCTGCCGCCCCTACGTGAGCGTTTGCCGGATATTCCCGGTATTATCCACCACTACCTGGCGGTGTTCGGTAAGGATCTCGGCGCCAAGCCCAAGGTGACCGAGGATGGTGAGCGCTTGCTGCTGAGCTACCGTTGGCCGGGCAATGTGCGCGAGTTGGTCAATATCGTCGAACGTCTGGTGGTGCTCGGCGGCGATGCGGCCATCGATGCCGATGCGGTGCGCCGCTGCCTGCCCGAATTGGCGCGCCAAGAACCCACGCTGCCGTTGCCGGTCACCGGCATGCAAACCCTCGAAGCCATCGAACGCGCGCATATCAGTGCCGTGCTTGAACGCTGTGCCGGCAACAAGCAGGCCGCCGCCGACACCCTCGGCATCAGCCGTCGCTCTTTGCACGATCGTCTGGGGCGTTGGGAAGACGGCGACAGCGACCGCAACGGCGACCGCAACGGCGACTAGTCAGCGTTACAATATTCAGCGGCGCATGCGCAGCCAGAAGGCGCGGCCTTCCTTGATCACCTGAATGGTGATTTCCTGACGACGGCCGAGGGGCTTGGCGTCATCAATGGTTTTGAAGGCACCGGTCGAGCGTTCGGCCAGTACCCGGTCGCCGGGCTCGAGACCGGCCTGCGCCGCGAGGCCTTTGGAGTCGATTTCGGTGATGACCAAGCCGGGTTGGCCATCATTGCCCAGGTGCAGGCCGAAGGCCTTCAGATCGATCTCGTCTTCAGCTTTGATAATCGCACGCTTCTTCTTGATGTCTTCCAAAGCCACCGGCACAACCGAGCGTTCGAGGGTCTTGCCGCCGCGCCAGATGGTGAGCGGGACTTCTTGGCCAATGCGGCAGGCCGCCAAGCGTGAGCGGAACTGCATTTGCCCTGCGATTCTGACCCCACCAACCGTTAGCACGACATCGCCGTTCTCCAGTCCGCCGCGGTCGGCGGGGGTATCCGGAAACACATGGGCGAGTCGCACCGCCGTGCCGCTGGGCAGACCCAGGGCTGGGGTCTGGTCTGCGGCAATCTCTTCTGCATCAACGCCGATGCCCGGCCAGCGCACTTCGCCGTGCGCGAGCAGGTCTTCGCCAACGCGCTTGACCAAGTTGGAGGGGATTGCAAAACCCAAACCGATATTGGAACCGGTACGTGAAAGGATGTTGGAATTGACCCCGACGATGCGGCCGGTGAGGTCGACCAAGGGGCCGCCGCTATTGCCGGGGTTGATCGCGGCGTCGGTTTGAATGAACGATTCAAAGCCACCCACGGGCTTGTAAATACCGGTGCTGCGATCGGTCGCACTGACGATGCCCGAGGTCGCGCTGTAGCCGACGCCCAGGGGATAGCCGAGAGCCACGACCCAATCACCGACGCGGGTCTTATCGGAATCGGCCCATTCCGTGGTGGGCAATTTCGGCAGGGGGATCTTCAGCACCGCCAAGTCGGTTTCCACGCTCCACCCCACATATTCGGCATCGATTTCACGGCCATCGTTCAATTCGATGGTGATGCGTTCATAGCCGATGTAGCGACCGTTGCGGTCACGCTCGAACTGTTGCTGTTCATTCATGCGCAGTACCACATGCGAGTTGGTCATGATGTAGCTCGCCTTGTCATCGGTATGGAAGATGAAGCCGGAGCCTTCACCGACTTCGACTTCGCGCGAACCGCCAAAAAACACACCGCCGAATGGCGTGCGATAAGGCACAGCTTCCTGCGAACGGGTGTGGATGGCGACCACGCTGGGGCCGACCAGTTCATGCACCAGGTTGAACACGTGCGACAGGCGTTGCAGTTCACCGCCGACGGTTTTCAGCTCTTCGCGGGCTTTAGCGCGCGCCTCTTCATCCAGCGCATAACTAGACGTGCTGCCGAGGCCCAGACTGAGCACGGTGGAGAAGATGAGGGCCAGCGAGGAAAGGCGGTGAGTAAGCATGGTGGTTCTCTCATGACGACGCTAGCTGGCAAACCTCACCGAGGAATCGGAGCTTGCGTGCAAAGAGCAGATCAGGCGTGGCTTTCGTCACCCGCAGGTTGCCCTAGCCTTGGCGCATGGCTTGGGAAATCGTCCTTACCGGTTGTGGCACCAGCCATGGCAACCCAGCTTGGGGTGACCCGGCGTGGTGGTCAACCGACCCCCGCGATGCGCGGCGTCGCTCGGGCGCCCTGTTGCGGGCCGCTGATGGACGGGTGGTGCTGATCGACACCGGGCCCGACCTGATGCATCAACTACGCGATCCATACCGACGCTGGGATGGTCTGTCCTACCCCGAGGATGCAGTGACGCGCTGTGATGCGGTGCTGATGACGCATGACCACGCTGACCACAGCCATGGCATCAACGATCTTCGGCACGTGAATCGCTTGATGCGCCATGCCCAGCGCAAGGCCGAGGGGTATGTGGCGGGCAGCGCCGCACCCAACATTCCGCTCTATGGGCATACGGAGCATCTTCAGCGGCTGCAGCAAATGTTCCCTTACTGCTTCGGGGACGGCGAGGATTTCTACAGTCTCTCGTCACCGGCCCTGGTGCAGCGCCCATTGCTCGATGATCAACAAGTTACCATCGCTGGTTTGCCATTGATCCCGTTTGCGATGAGTCATGGCAGCGCCGGGCGCACTACCGGCTTTCGCATCGGTGATATGGCCTATCTCACCGATCTCAAAGAACTGCCGGCCACCGCCGATCAGCATCTGCGTGGAGTGGGTCTGCTGGTTTTGGATATGTTGCGCGACGAAGTGCACCCAACACATCTCTGCTGGGCCGAAGCGCTTGCCGTCATTGCACGCCTGCGCCCGCGGCGGACGGTGTTCACCCACATGGGGCCTGAGGTCCGCTTTGCGGCTTTCCAGGCGCGTCTGCCACCCACCGTCGAAATGGCGGTTGACGGTTGGCGGGCCATTTTTTCGGATAGACTGGAGCTGGAATCGTGATCGTGCGCATATGCCTCATCCTCATCCTTGCGGCTGGTTTATGGGTGCTGTCGGGCTGCAACCTCCGCTCGCCAGAAGGCGGTGATCCGCTGGTGCCCGAACGGCCGGTGGCGTTGCCGCGCAGCAACGGAGGTAGCGTCATCGGCGCCTTGCCGCCGAATGCGCCGGTCATGCCCAAGATGCGGGTGTTGCCAACGCTCGACCATGAGCCGCTGGTGCGCGTGTTCCTCATCCAGGCCGCAGTGATCACTTTCACCATTGATGTCCCGGCCACCTTGGCCGATGGGCGGCATCTGGCGGTCGGCGCACATCGGGCGCAGGCGGTCGGTGGTACCCTGGTGCTTGACGGAGTTCCGTTGGCCGCAGAAAGCGCCTTGCAGATGCCGGTGGCAGCGCAGCGTTTCCACGCTGAGCTCGATCCGCCTTATGGGCAAAAGCAGACTCTCGCTTTCGGCGGAACGCCGGTGCTGCGTTTAGTTGGCGCCCAAGCGCAATTGCTTGAAGAAGTACCGATGGAAGCCTACCTGGCCGGGGTGCTGCCGACGGAAATGAACGGCAAGTGGCCAGTGGCGGCCTTGGCCGCTCAAGCCATTGCCGCGCGCAGTTATGCCGCCGCGAAATATCTCGAACGTTTTGACAGACCGTGGCAGCTGCATTGGCACTACTCGGTGGATATGGCCTACGCCGGAGTCAGCGCCAAACGCACGCCGAACGTCGTCGAGGCACTACGGCGCACTCGCGGTCAGGTGTTGATGTACCGCAGCTTGCCGGTGCCAGCGTTGTTCTGCGCTTGTTCGGGCGGCGCTACCGAAGCCGCCGCTAACGTCTGGCCGACACTCTGCGGCGCTGATCACCTCGTGAGCATGACCGCACAGATGCCGTCGGTGAGCGATGCCTCGGCCGAAGCCGGAGCTGCGGCACTGGGTATGCGCCGCAGCCATTGGCAGTGGAAGGTAAATATTCCGTTGTCGACCATCACCCACGACGTGCAGGTGTGGGCGCGCACCCATCCCGAAGACAAACTCGCTTTCGGTACTGTCACCGGCATCGCCATCGATAGCCGCAATGCCGATTCAGGTCGCGTGGCGCAGGTGGCCATCAGCCACAAACTGGACGGTCGTTTGCGCAAGACCCTGATGTCCGCGCCTGACTTCCGCATGGCTATCGACCCCGGCGAGATCCGCTCGACGTGGTGGGATTCATGCAGCGTCGCCAGTGCCAAGGGCGGGATCCTGGTGCTTGCCGGACGCGGCTTCGGCCATGGTGTCGGTTTATCGCAGGTGAGTGCTTGGCAGATGGCCAGCGAAGGCCGACTTGAGGCCGATATCTGTTCGCGTTTTTATCCGCAAGCGCTGGTCGAGCGTCATTGGTGAACCCTGGAGTCGTTATGCGTCTAATGCCTGTTTTTTTGACTTCGATGCTATTTGGTGCGGGCAGCCTGCTGTTGCTGACCTCGTGTGAAAGCGAGCGCCCGGCAATGAAGATCGAGGAACCGCACGCACTCGGGGCAACACCGGCTGAAGTCGAACGCAAGACAGTCGAGCATGACATCGCCGCTTTGGCAGCCGCTAAAGATCAAAGCAAGGCCATTGATTCGAAGGCTTACGATGACGCTCGTGATGCCTTGATCCGGCGTGGCTCGGCAATCGAAAGCACGTTGATTGATAACCTCCGCCGTGCTGATGATTGGGGCATCCGCTTGGGCATCATCGAGGTCCTAATGGCAACCGGCACCAAGGTCAGCATCGATCATCTGATCTTTTGTCTCGATGATGATGAGCCTTTGGTTGCCTTGCGTGCCAATACCACTTTGCAGGAAATGACCAGTCATAACGAGATCCCACCGACTGGCGGCGCTACCGGCACCAATGGCCTGCCGCCCGTGCCACTGCGTCCGGCCGCGGATTTGGCCATGGACGCCGACCTGCGGCAATGGGCAGCGTGGCACCACACCTACGCCAAAGCCTTGCGCAGTGCCTGGACCACGTGGTGGTCGGCCAATAAAGGCCAGATCACGATTAAATGAATTCGTGGCTTTCGTCGACGATGCGTTCGGCTTCAAGCCAGTCGGCGAGGTCGTTGCCGATGCAAAAATTACGTCGTTCGGCCATGAAATAAGCCTCGCGGGCGACCAGACCCGCGCGTTCGCTCACCGGCAGCACCGGCAGGGTTTTGGCCTTGGCTTTGCTTTCCAAGCCATCGGACCGGGTTTTACGGGTGACGATCGCCTTATTACCGCCGGTGTCGCCTTTGAGGATTTTAACCGTCAAGTCGGGTTTGGCTGGTTTCGGCGCCGCTTTGGCTGCGGACGGAGCGGCGGCTTTGGCCGGCTTGTTTTTTTCAGACATCGATGCGATCTCCCTCTTAGCCAGTAAACTACCCCAATCGCCCGCAAGGAGCAATAGGTGGTTGGCGGTCCAGGTTGCTAAAATCTTAACTTACTAGTGAGGCGATGACCAGGTGGCCGTGATGGACACGCGCCTGAGCGGCAGAAGCTCCGCCTTCTATGAGCGACCCTGACGCATCCCGCCTTGGGCCGACGGCGGCCGAGTATGCCGCCCGCAGTCGGGCAGCACGTCTGAGCCTGTTGGTTGGCGTGTTGATGCTGGTGCTGAAGATGAGCGCCTATGCCATGACCGGGTCGGCAACCATCTTGTCCGATGCCCTGGAAAGTGTCGTGCATGTGGTGGCCATCAGTTTCATGTTCTGGTGCCATCACCTGACCTTGGCGCCACCTGATGAGAATCATCCTTATGGCCATGGTCGGGCTGAATCCTTGAGCATCGGCTTTGAAGGTGGCATGATGGCGATTGCCGCCTTAGCCATCGCCTGGGAAGCCGCCATCGGCCTGTGGTACGGTCATCATCCCGAACAACTCGATATTGGCTTATGGTTGGTGGCGGTAGCCGCGATCATCAATCTGGCCTTGGGGCTGCATGTACTGCGCATCGGTAGGCGAACGCGCTCAGCCTTATTGGTGGCCGATGGCCAACACGTACTGTCCGACGTGTGGACCAGTGCCGGGGTGCTGGCGGGGATCAGTTTGATGCTAGTGATTCCCGATCAGCAATATGGGGTATGGATCGATGGTATTGTGGCGATTTTAATCGCCGGCTACGTCTTATACGCGGCCTCGGTGCTGATCCGTTCGTCGATCGCTTCATTGCTCGACGAGGCCGACCCGGTGTTGCTGCAGAAAATCATCGATGCGGTGGCCGAAATCCGCCAACCGGAATGGTTGGATGTGCATAATCTGCGCTGCCGCACTTCCGGCGACCACGTGTACGTTGATTTCCATCTAACGGTGCCGGCCGAGTGGACGATCGAAGAAGGGCACAACGCCATTGAGCGGCTCGAACAGCAAGTACTGCTACGGCTTGGCCGCCAGGGCTCGGTGCTGATCCATCTCGACTACCCGCATGATGACCACCACACCCCGATGCCGCTGGCAGCGGTAGTGCCACTGCCATTGACGGTGGAACTCGCACGTCGCAACAAAGGGGTATAGCGGTCAGGATTTAAAGCGTACCGGC
>JAYVTR010000189.1:0-16045 GCA_043788625.1 Planctomycetota bacterium | reverse complement strand
GCATTCCTTCCTTGAAGGCGTTGCAAAAGGAAGGCGAAGGCGGTCGTCGTAAAATCAATCAGTACACGCGCTACGCGACGCTCGCCATCTGTGTGGTTCAGGCCACGATTGCGGCGATCGCGCTATCGCGTTTCTCGGCAAATGGCGTGGTCCTGGTGACGTTTGACCCCAAATGGCTGTTCGTTGTTCAAAGCGTCCTGGTGATCACCACCGGCAGTATGCTGACGCTGTGGATCGCCGAGCAGATCACCAAGTTTGGTATCGGTAACGGTGTCTCGCTGATCATCATGTTCGGTATCATGGCCTATCTGCCTTCAGCCTTCACCGGCTTCGGCACCGATCTCGGCAAGTACCTGGGTGTGATCCTCGTTGGTCTGGCGATCATCGCCGCCATCGTCGTGGTGGTGCAAGCCGTCCGTCGCATCAACTTGGAACAGCAGCGTCGGGTGCAGGGCAACAAGGTCTACGGTGGTGCTCAGACCACGCTGCCTTTGAAGCTCAACCAGGCTAACGTCATCCCGGTGATCTTCGCCTCGCCGATCATGGTCGTCATCGGCTTTGCTGCCGGTAAGGTTGCTGGGCTTGATCAAGTGGTGGCTTATGGCACCCCCGGTCACCGCTACATCTTTGCCGCACTGATCGTCGCCTTTACCTACTTCTATATCAGCATCACCTTTGATCTGAATGACTTGTCGAATCACTTTAAGCAGTCTGGGTTCTTTGTGCGCGGCATTCGTCCGGGCAAGTCGACGGTTGATTATCTCTCGGGTATCCTGACCCGTATCACTTTCGTCGGCGCGATCTTCCTGGCTATCATTGCGATTCTTCCGGAACTCATCGGTTCTTCGATCGGCCTCACTGGTCGCGGTGCTAACGTGCTGCTGGGTGGAACGGGTCTGTTGATTGTTGTCGGCGTGACCCTCGATGTGATGCAGAAGGTTGGTGCCTTCTTCCTCGCCCACCAATACCAGGGCCTCAGCGCTACTGGTCCCAAGAAGTCTGGAAAGCGGTTCTGACGTAATGGCGAAGGAAGACAATATCCGCCTTGAAGCACGTGTCCGGGAGTCGCTCCCGAATGCACGGTTTCGAGTCGAACTGCCGAACGGACACGTCGTTCTGGCACACATTTCAGGGAAGATTCGGATGAACTACATCCGTATCCTGCCAGGTGACAAGGTCACCATCGAAATGTCACCCTACGATCTCACGCGCGGTCGCATCGTCTTCCGTGACGTCTGATAAACTTTATCTCACTGGATTAGAAGGAAAACGTCATGAAGGTATCAGCCTCCGTTCGTCGCCGCTGCGAGAACTGTAAGATCGTCCGCCGTAAAGGCCGCGTCCGCATCATCTGCTCGGACCCCAATCACAAGCAGCGCCAGGGCTGAGCGGCAACGCTCTTAAGGAAACAGACCATGCCTCGTATTCTCGGTGTCGACATCCCGAACAACAAAAAGGTTCCGTACAGCCTAGGCCATTTATTTGGCATTGGTCTGCACCGCGCCGTGCTCATCTGTGAAGCGACTGGCGTGGATGTACACCGCCGCGCGTTCCAGCTTACCGAGGAAGAACTCGGTAAGATCGCGACGTACATCGAGAACAATTACGTTATCGAAGGCAACCTGCGCCGCGAAATCCAGGCGAATATCGCCCGGTTCAAGGAAATCGGCTGCTACCGTGGCTACCGCCATGCACGCAACCTGCCTTGCCGCGGTCAGCGTACCCGTACCAATTCGCGTACCCGCAAGGGCAAGAAGAAGACGGTCGCGAACAAGAAGATCCTGCGCAAGTAAGCGCAGGTCATCTTAAGCTCCCTCGTAGAGCTGCAAACAGTCGACTCCAGCCGCAAACATATCGGAATCTGTCATGGCGTATAATAAGAAGAAGATCAAGAAGACGGTCCGTGCGGGCGTCGTTCACATCAATTCCACCTTCAACAACACCATCATCAGCATCACTGATGGAAATGGTGAAGTTGCGGCTTGGGAGTCGGCTGGGTCGATCGGTTACAAGGGTAGTCGCAAGAGCACGCCCTTCGCCGCTCAGCTGGCGATGGAACGTTGCGCCGAAAAGGCCATCAAGATGGGCCTCAAGGAGTGCGAAGTCCGCGTTCGTGGACCTGGCGCTGGCCGTGAGAGCGCTATCCGCTCGCTCGTCAGCTCGGGCGTCGCCGTCAAGGTGATCCTCGACGTGACCCCGCTGCCGCACAACGGTTGCCGCCCACCGAAGAAGCGTCGCGTTTAACAACGCGGCCTCTTCAGCCCCGTGGCAAAGAGGTCAGACGCTGACCTTACCATTTCTATCTACCTACCCTGCTCTCATTTGGAGGTTTCATGCGCATCCGCTGGCGTGGCTTTGAACTGCCCACACGCGTTGAAAAGATCGACGGTTCCGGCTTGGCGAACTACGCCAAGTTTCACGCCGAGCCTTTCGAACGCGGATTCGCGACCACCATCGGCAATAGCCTGCGGCGGGTCCTGTTATCCTCGATCCAGGGCGCCGGCGTGCGCTCGATCCGTCTTCAGGGCGCCAACAATGAGTTCACCTCGTTGGACGGCGTGCTCGAAGACGTCACGCATATCATCCTCAACATCAAGCGCCTGCGCTTGCGGTTGCACAGCGATGAGAACGTCGTCATCCGTCTTGAGAAGTCGTCGTCGGGCGCCGTAACGGCAGCCGACATCACTCCTCACCAGGACGTCGAGATCATCAATCCTGATCTGGTCATTGCGACCTTGACCAAGGATGTCCGCTTTGTGCTTGAGATGGACGTCGGCGCAGGCCGTGGTTTCGTCCCTGCTGAAGGTCAGAAGATCGATGGCTCGCCAGTTGGCACCATCGCCATCGACTCGATCTACAGCCCTGTGCAGCGCGTCGCTTTCAGTGTCGATCCCACCCGTTTGGGCAAGCGCACTGACTACGAAGCACTCGATCTGGAAGTGTGGACCGACGGCTCGATCACCCCCGAGCTGGCCCTGGTCGAAGCAACCAACATCTTGCGCAAGCATCTCAATCCGTTCGTCAAATACTTCGAGATCGGTCGCGAACTCGAAGGCGGCCCTTCCGACCTCACCGTCGAAGGCGACGGCGAAAAGACCGCCCTGCTCGGCAAGCAGATCAGCAGCTTGGATCTCTCGGTTCGCACCGAGAACGCCCTGCGCGCTGCCAATATCAAGTCGGTCTCCGACTTGGTGCAGATGGACGAAGCCGAAGTTACGGGCATCCGTAACCTGGGTAAGATCGCCGCTAAAGAACTGAAGAAGAAGCTCGCTGATCGCGGCTTGGCCTTCGGGATGCGTCTCGCCTCTAAGTCTGCTGAAGCCTGAATTCACACCTGTAAGAACACTGGATTGTCGCCATGCGCCATCTGAATGACCACCGCAAGCTCGGCCGTACGTCGGCTCACCGCATCGCCTTGATGCGTAACCTCGTCGCCGCACTGTTCGAGCACGGCCGGGTGATCACCACCATCCCGAAGGCCAAAGAAGCGCGCCGCTACGCTGAACGCGTCATCACCTACGGCAAAAAAGCTGTGGCGGCGACCGATCCAGCGAGGTCCCTGCACTTCCGCCGCCTCGCCCTGTCGGCGATGGGCAACAACAAGGATGCGGTCAAGGCTTTGGTCGAGACTGTGGCGCCCAAGTATGCTGATCGCACCGGTGGCTACACCCGCGTTCTGCACGCTGGTTTCCGTCTGGGCGACAATGGCGAAAAGGCTCTCTTCGAACTCGTCTAAGTCATTGTTTGTATGATGTTTTAGAAAACGGCCGCCTTTCAGGCGGCTGTTTTCGTTGCATGACGCAGCCTTGAACCTGCTTTTCCCGCGCGATACTCATTGCGCATAAAAACCTCTCTCATTGGAGCCCCTGTATGGCCCTCATTCCTCTCCGTCCCCTGCTCGATCACGCTGCCGCCAATAACTATGGCGTGGTGGCTCTCAATGTGAACGACATGGAACAGATCCAGGCCATCATGGAGGGCGCTCGCGCCACCAAATCGCCGGTGATCATCCAGGCCAGCCGCGGTGCCCGCAAGTTCACCAACGACGTATTCCTCGCCAAGCTGATGGAAGCCGCCGTGATGTTGTACCCCGAAATCCCGGTGGTCATGCACCAGGACCACGGCAATGCCCCTGATACCTGCATCAGCGCCATTCGCATGGGCTTCACCTCGGTGATGATGGACGGCTCGCTCGAAGAAGACGGCAAGACCCCAGCCGGTTATGAGTACAATGTCGCCGTCACCCGCGAAGTGGTCAACATCGCTCACTCTTTCGGCGTTTCGGTCGAAGGCGAACTCGGCGTGCTCGGCTCGCTCGAGCACGGCGAAGGCGAAATGGAAGACGGCCACGGCGCCGAAGGCAAGCTGACCATGGATCAGCTGCTCACCGATCCTGACCAGGCTGTCGACTTCGTCCGCCGCACCGGCATCGATGCCCTGGCCGTCGCCATGGGCACCAGCCATGGTGCCTACAAGTTCTCGAAGAAGCCTACCGGCGACGTACTCGCCATGAAGCGCATCGAAGAAATCCATGCCAAGATCCCCAACTGCCACTTGGTCATGCACGGGTCCTCGTCGGTGCCCAAGAACCTGATCGACGAGATCAACAAGTACGGTGGCAAGATGAAGGAAACCTACGGCGTGCCCGTCGAAGAGATTCAGCGCGGCATCAAAGCTGGCGTGCGCAAGATCAACGTCGACACCGACAACCGCCTCGCCATCACTGCCGCCATCCGCAAGTTCATGGTTGAAAAGCCAGCTGAATTCGACCCACGCGGCTACCTGACCCCGGCTCGCGCCGCCATGCAGGTGATTGTCGAAGAGCGCATGCGCCAGTTCGGCCAGGCCGGGCATGCGCCCACGGTTCCGACGGTGTCGCTGGCCAAGATGGCCGCCGACTACGCTGCCGGCAAGTACGGCGAAAGCGCCAAACCGGATGCGCCTTACCTTGCCCACAAGGGCAAGGGCGGCGGCGTCTCCGCCATGGCCCACTAAAAAATCAGCGGGAGCGGCGCAACTGCGGCGTTGCCGGAAGCCTAGCATGGTGGGCCATGCGTCGGCTTCCGGCGCCTGGCATTTGCGCCACTCGCGCTGTTTTTTAGCATGACCTAGCGGTATTGGTTACAAAAAAACCCGGGTGGCTTTGCCACCCGGGTTTTTTTTGACTGGATGCTTACGCCGGGTGGTCAGCCAACCCGGTCTTGTGGGCCATGACTAACTTGCGTTCGAGGAGTAGATCGCTCCAGGCAAGGATAATGGTAGAGACAACGAAAGTCAGATGGATGATGACCTGCCACATAACCAAGTTGGTATCGACCGTACTGTTGGTTTTTAATTTCATGCCGATGTCAGCAAATGTCTGCAGAAGGTGTATTCCGGAGACACCGATCAGGGCACCTGCGAGTTTGGTCTTGAGGGTCCCGGGGTCGATGTGGTCGAGCCATGCCGGACGATCTTCAGTAACGATGTCGATTTTGCTCACAAACGTGACATATCCGCCAATCACGACCATAACTATGAGATTGGCGACCATCAAAAAGTCGACCATGCCAAGGATCAGCATTAAAAAGGCGGCTTCTTGTTGTGAAGCAAGCATGGGGGCGTCAAATTTTGTTATGTCAAAGCCTGCGGGGATCGAGGGGTGAAGAAGCTCGTGGCCCAGATGCACAAGCCCCTCAAGGAACTTCCAGGTATACATTGCCTGGGCGGCGATCATTCCCAAATAGATGGGCAACAGCAACCAACGGCTGCCAAAGATGCCGCGTTCAAGAATAGATTCGATAACTTTCATAAGCGCTGCGATAGTCTAGTCCTGAGCGCCAGTGCAAGTTAAGCTCTCGGCATCCTGCTTTGGACAGGCTATTTTTTCTGCAGCAGCTTATGCACTTTATCGAGTTTCGGTGGTATAGTCGCCCGGCAATAGGCCTGCTCGGGATGCAGCTTGAAGTAGTTCTGATGGTATTCTTCAGCGCGATGGAATCGACCTGGCCCAGTGGCCGGTAGAGTCGTGACGGTGGTGACGACGGGCGTGGCGAAGCGCAGTTGAGCCGCCTTGATGGCGGCATGCGCGGCGTCGCGCTGAACGTCGTCGGTGACGAAGATCGCCGAACGGTATTGCGTGCCGCGATCGGCCCCCTGGCGATTGAGGGTGGTTGGATCGTGGACGTGGAAAAATACGTCGAACAGTTTGGGCAGATCGACGCGAGCAGGATCGTATACCACGCGTACCACTTCAGCGTGACCGGTGGAGCCATCGCAGACGGCTTCGTAACTCGGGTCCTCAAGCGTGCCGCCGGCGTAACCGCTGGCTGCCTCAATGACTCCAGGGACTTCTTGGAAGCACGATTCGACGCACCAGAAGCAACCGCCGCCAAGAACAATCGACGTCGTGGCAGGAGGGGTGGGCATAGGTGTCTCGGCGGCAACAGTGAAGTGAGCGAGCGCGCTGACAAGGAGCGCGACGAGCACGGAGGTGTTCTTCATGCTCACCATACGTACCGGGTCAGGCGCTGTTGGATCATTTGACGATCTTTTCGCCCTTTTTATTGTTCGGCTTGCCGCCGCTGGGCTCGCGGATGAACACCGGCGCGTCATTGCGCAGGCGTACGTCGATGACATCGCCGGCCTGTACCTGATTCGAGGCAATCAAGCGCGACAAAGGTGCGACCAGCAGGCGTTCGACCGCACGGCGCATGGGCCGGGCACCGAACTGCGGATCAGTGCCCTCTTTGAGAATCTTTTCCAGGTATGCCGGGCTGTAATGCAGGATGATCGGGGCATCGGCGTTCAGCAGTCGCTTGTACACATCTTGCAGCATCAGGCTGAGGATCTTTTTGAGATCTTCAGTGGTCAGCACGCGGAAGCAGATGATGTCGTCGAAACGATTGAGGAATTCGTAAGGGAAGACGTCCTTTGCAGCTTCAATGGCCTTTTGCTTAATGTTGCGATTCAACTCTTCGGCATCGGTCGCCACTTCAAAACCGATCGAACGATGGCGCAAGGTGCTGCTCATCTCTTCGGCACCAACATTGGTGGTGATGACGATGATCGAGCGGGTGAAATCGACGGTCTTATTGTTGCCCAAAGTCAGGTGGCCGTCTTCCATGAGGCCCAGCAGAGCATTCCACAACTTGGGATGCGCCTTTTCGATTTCGTCGAACAGGACGATCGACAGGTAATGGCTTTTGACCTGCGGAAAGAGTTTTGCGATCTTGCCTTCGCCCTCGGCAAAAACGCCACGGCCTTCAGCCTGGGCTTCCTTGTGATGGCGATCCAGGTTGTCTTGCGACAGCATCGGCTCGACGTCATTGCCGACATAGCCGGGAGGCGAGCCGAACAGCTTCGACACCGTGAATTCACTGCTAAACTCTTGGCAATTGATGCGCACGAACGCATTGCGCTTACCGAAGATGGTCTCGCCGAGGGCCTTGACGGTTTCAGTCTTGCCGACGCCGGTGGGGCCAAGGAACAGCAGCGTCAACAGCGGCCGTTCAGTATTGCGCACGCCGGCAAGGATCTTGCTAAAAGAATCGAGAATGGCTTCGATCGCCGGTGCCTGACCGACGACGCGTTCACGCAGCATGCTCTCAAAGCGCTGCACCTGCACCGAGCGCTTGGTAGGGTCGAGGGTGATCGAACGGTTTCCCTGCAGCTCACGCTCAAGACGCTCTTGGCGTTCGGCCCGGGCTTCGGCCTTGGCGATCGAGTCCCCGCTGGCAGTCGCCTTCATGGTCTTGAGTTCATTGGTCGGTTCGTGATCGGAATGTGCCATAACCTATTCTACCTTATGATCGGGGACCTAGCTAGCTCATATGCGGCTCAGCTGAGCCGCCAACTAGTTATTTCTTCATAGCGTGGGGTTCGAGAGGTGCTGCAATAAAGGACCAGCGCCTCGACCACACAGGCCCCCCAATCCGCCACCCCATGCGCGGCAAAGACCAGCGGCCAGTCGCGGGCCAAAGCCGCATGATTGCGCGGGTTGGCGGCTTGTGGTCGGCATAGCGTGAGATGAGGGACGTAGGGGGCCGTTGTCGGTTCGTCGAGACATTCGCCTAAGTCATGGCGCAGATCAGCGCAGAAATGATCGGCATCGGCGGCAGCGGCATAGACATAGCCAGGCACCGTCTCACCGCGTGTGCCGCGGGCGCCAAGTCCTGCCAAATGCAACGTGGGTCGACGTAGACTGTGCGCCACTTCATCGATAGCGCTGGGAATCCACAGCGCATCGTCGGCGCTTAATTGGCCTAGAAACAACACCGTCAGGTGGTAATCGTCGGGTTGGGTCCATGTGGCGGGCAACTGCCAAGCACGCAAACGGTCACTCACTGCCGCAAGGCGGTCACGAGTGGCGGAGTCAGGGCGGAGAGCGAGGAAGTGGTTCATTGGCGGTCCAACCGGAGAGGGAAAGTTGGTTGGTTGGTCATCGGCATCGGGGATCCTGGCGCCAGATGGATCTAGTCAGCCACTCGTCACTCGCCACTGGGAGCGCTGCCAGCGCCGCCTGGCTCGCCGAAGAAATCGCCGCCGTGGCGCGAGGCGACCGGGTGGCCTTGGGTTTGGCCTTTGGCGGTGCCGGGCGTCATCATCCTGATCCTGCGGCAGCGCGGCTGGCTTTGGTGCTGGCCATCCCGGCGGCTGATCCGACGGCATGGTTGGCCACTCTCGAGCGTTTGTTCGCCACCGCCGGACTTGAAGAATCAGTCACCCTGTACCGTGGCTTGCCGCACTACCCGCACCCTGAGCGGCTGCGCTTGCGCGCGGCGGTAGGCATCCGCTCATCGATGCAGACGGTGTTTGAAGCGGTGGCGCTCGACAATGCGTATCCGGCGCAGTGGCTGGCGGCCGAGCCATTCAATCAGATGGTGCTCAAAGCGTTTTTCTGTGGCTGTAAGCCGCAGCGTATGGTCGGCCTGCGTGAACGCGCCACTCCTACGTTAGGCAGAATGCTCGCCGATTATCGTCGCGAGCGGGTGGTCGCCAGCCGTTCTGTTCCTCTTGGCCTCGATGAGGTCGTTACCTGGTGTGCCCTATGAAATTCATCGATCCTCACATCCATATGTCGGCGCGCACCACCGATGACTACGAGGCGATGGCCGCAGCCGGAGTGGTGGCGGTGATTGAGCCGGCCTTTTGGTTGGGCCAGCCGCGCACCACCGTCGGCAGCTTTCAAGATTACTATGCTTCGCTGGTCGGCTGGGAGCGCTTTCGCGCCGCACAGTTCGGCATTCGCCACTATTGCACCATCGGTCTCAACAGCAAAGAGGCCAACGATGAGGCGCTCGCCGAGCAGGTGATGGAGCTGTTGCCGTTGTTCGCCGCTAAAGACGGCGTGGTGGCGATCGGCGAAATCGGTTTCGACGATCAGACCCCGGCCGAAGATAAATATTTCCGCCTGCAGCTCGAACTCGCCAAGCGCGTCTCGCTGCCGGTGATGATCCACACGCCGCACCGCGATAAGAAGTCGGGTACCCTGCGCAGCATGGAGATCTGCCTCGAGCACGGCCTACGGCCGGATCAGGTGATCGTCGACCACAACAACGAAGAGACGGTGCAGGCGGTGCTGGATGCCGGCTTTTGGGCCGCCTTCACGCTTTACCCCAAGACCAAGATGGGTTCGGAGCGCATGGTCGAGGTGGTACGTCGCTATGGCGCGGAGCGCATCATCGTCGACAGCAGTGCCGACTGGGGGGTGTCCGATCCCTTGGCGGTGCCCAAAACCGGCAACCTGATGTTGAGCCGCGGCATCCCCGAAGCCGACGTGGTCGCTACCTGTTATGCCAATGCGATTGCTGCCTATGGCCCCAGTGGCCAGTTTTCGGAGTCCGATTGGCTGACGCCGGTGGCCGTCGACCAACGCCAGCTGTTCGATGGCAACAGTGTCTTACGCGGGCAGTCGCCCTTGATTTCTTAAGCGGCCGGGCCGGGTGCAACGCTGAGATTTGCGCCTGGCGAAATTAGAGGGTATAGTTGTACGACCAACGTGATCCGAACTCCTCTTTTAACCCGCCTGGTATTTCTCCCGATCGGCATGCTTGCCGTGGTTGCGCCGCTGGCATTGGCTTATGCAGGTTTGCCAGCGGCGGTGGTCGCTGGCACGGTCGTGGTCGGCTTGTGCGCCATCGCCGGAGTGCGCGCCTTGCAGCAGCGTTTCGGCTTTGCCGCCGGCGGCCAAGCGATGGATATGGGCGAAGAAGAATACCGCATGGTGATCACCTCTTTGCATGAGGGGATCTGCGTACACGACGCAGATTACACGATCATCGCCAACAACCCTGCGGCCGAACGTATCCTTGGCCTTTCGGCGAGGCAGCTGCGCGGCGCTTCGTCGCTCGACCCGCAATGGCGCTGTATTCACGAAGATGGCTCACCGTTTCCCGGTGAAGAGCATCCGGCACCATTGACGTTGCGCAGCGGACTGGCCTCGCATGGGGTGGTGATGGGAATTCACCGTCCTGACGGATCCCTGGTGTGGATCGAAATCAACAGTGAGCCGATTGCCGTAGCGGGTGAAAAGCCACGGGCAGTGGTGGTGTCATTCATCGATGTCACCGCCGCCCGTCAGCGCGAAGTCGAGTTGCGCCTGGCCAAACAGCGCCTTGACGATGCGATCGCGGCCCTTGATGCGGCATTCGTGATGTTCGATGCCGACGAACGCATGGTGGTGTGCAACGACGCCTTTCGCCAATACTACCCATCGGCAGCGACGGCCATGGTGCCGGGGCGGACCTACCACGAGATCCTCACCGCATTTTTTGCCGGTGGTGGCAGTTTCCCCGGCGTCACCGAGCCCCTGGCGTACATTGATAAACGTCTTGCCCAGTTCCGCGCCCCGACGGCACCCTTCATCCAGCAGCAGCATGGCCGTTGGCTGCGCATCAGCGAACAGCGCAGCCGCAGCGGCGGCATCGTCAGCTTGCGTTCGGACATCACCGAGGTGATGGAGGCGCGCACCGCCGCTGAGTCCGGGGCGCGGGCCAAAAGCCATTTCCTGGCAACCATGAGCCATGAGATCCGCACCCCGATGAATGGCATCATCGGCATGGCGGACCTGCTCGCCGGCACTCCCCTCAACCGTGAACAGCGTGAGTATGTCAAGACGGTGCACGGCTGTGCCGAAAGCCTGCTCCTGTTGATCAACGACATTCTCGATTTCTCCAAGATCGATGCTGGTCACCTGCAGCTTGAAGATGCGGTCATCCCAGTGCTGCATCTCGCCGAAGATGCGGTGAGCCTGCTGGCTGAACAGGCGCAGGCCAAAGGCGTCGAGCTGGTGTGCATGATCGATGATGACGTCCCCGAGCAGATCTGCGGCGACCCTGGTCGCTTGCGCCAGATCCTCATCAATCTGCTATCGAATGCAGTGAAGTTCACCGATGCCGGCGTGGTAACGCTGCGGGTCGGCATCGAAGACGCCAACCTGGTGTTCGTGGTACGCGATACCGGTATCGGTATCGATGCTGAAACAGTGCCGCGCTTGTTCCAGGCATTCATGCAAGCCGATGCATCCATGTCGCGGCGTTTTGGCGGCACCGGCCTGGGCTTGGCGATCAGCCTGCGTCTGGCCAAATTGATGCACGGAGGCATCAACGTCATTAGCGATCTCGGTAAAGGCAGCACGTTCAGTCTGTGGCTGCCGCTGGCAACCAGTTTGGGGGCACGTCCAGCCGGGCCAAGTTTTTCCGGTAAACGCGTGCTGTGCGTTGATGCCCAGTCGGCGACGCGCGCTGCGTTGCGGCGGCATCTACAGCGGGCAGGTGCCGAAGTCGATGAAGTCGAATCAGGCAGTGAGGTCAGCGCACGCCTGCAGCAGGTGGTTTATGATCTGGTGGTGCTCGATCGTCACATTGCGGACCCCGACGGCTTGGAGCTCGCTGCCACCTTGCGCGGTCGCCCGGGAGTGCCGCCGATTATTTTGCTGACACACCTGAATGAACGCATTGACGATCAAGCCCTGCCGGCTGCCGGGCTCGCCGCCTGCATCAGCAAGCCGGTGCGTCGCGATGCGCTGTTATCCGCGATGGTGCGCAGCCTGGGGCGGATGGATGCCAGTGGTCAATATGGCATTGTAAAGGTGCTGCCGCCGCTGTCGCAGTCGGTCGCGGGGCAGGTCCAGCTCTTGGTGGTTGAGGATAACCTCGTCAACCAACGCGTCATAACCGCCCTGCTCAACCGACTCGGCATCACAGCCCAGACCGTAGGTGGTGGCGTCGAGGCCTTGGCCCTGCTGGGGACCGACGGCGGTGGTTTTCAAGCGGTGCTGATGGATTGCCAGATGCCGGGCATGGATGGCTTCGTTGCCACCGCCACGTGGCGGGCGCGCGAGGGTGCTGGCACACGCCTGCCGGTCATCGCCCTGACCGCCAATGTGCTGCCTGGTGATCGCGAGCGCTGTCTGGCCGCAGGCATGGATGACTATCTCACCAAGCCGGTGCGCTTGGAGCTGCTGCATGAAACCCTGCAGCGTTGGGTGCCGCAGTTGCGTTCAAGCTGACGGGATCGCAGACGAACGACTTCTACAAACGTACCCAGGCGGGCTCTGGGTCATAGGCCACGTGTTCCAGCATCAACCCATCGGGCGGGGCAATGTTGCCGAGGCGATCGATTTCCGTATCACCATGCACGATGGCGGTGAACTCGTCGGCACTGCGGTGGTTTTGCGCGACATGGATCATCGCCCCGACAAAGCCGCGGATCTGCTTGTAGAGGAAGCCGGTGCCGCAGATGCGAAAGACCAGATCGTCGCCATGCATCTGCCAGCGCGAGTGCAGGATGTGGCGTTCACGCATTTCACCATCGCTGCCGTCGTGACGCAAATTGGCGAACAGGCGCAGGTCGCGGTTGCCCAGCAATAGCTCAGCCATCGGCTGCAGCAGCTGCGGATGATCGAGCCGCCGCACCCACCAGCAGCGTGGTGCGAGCACCGGTTTGGTGCCACGCAGGGTGACCGTATAACGATAGGTCTTTTGCCGGGCCGCGTGTTGCGCATGCCAAAGGTGGTCGACCACGGCCACGCTGCGCACGCTGATGTCACGCGGTAGCTCCGAGGCCAGTGCCAGGCCGAGGCTGCGCAGGGCCTGGTCTGCGCTGACTCGCCCGGCGCCCGGCAGCTGGGTGAGCAACACATCCGCCGGAAAATATTCAGCGCTTACGCCCTGGTCGAGCCGGCTCGCTGGCCGCACCACCACGCGCTCGCCGCTGATTTTGGCCAGGGCTCGATTCAGCTCGCCCTGCACCGTGCGCAGCTCAGCTTGCGCCTGGCTGCCGCAGAAAGCACGGCCATCGAATTCGAGCAGCATGGCGACCCGCGGCATGACGATTTAGCGGCACAGCTCGGTGAGCTTGGCGCCATAGCGGGCGAGGCGCTTAGCCCCGAATTGCGGCACAAGGGCGAGATCGACGGCGCCATAGCGCTTGAGGTGGTCGAGGGCCTTGGCGGGCAGCACCACGACCAGCGGTACGTTGCGTTTTTCGGCCTCGCTGCGCCGCCAATCCTTGAGCCGGTCTTCGCGCTTCTCTTCGGACTCATCGACGTCGCGGTGGCGCGGGGCCTCGGGATGGGTACCCGACTTTTCCTTGCCGTCGCGGATGGCTTCGATGAGGGTCTCCCCGTGTTCGGTGAGCACCCAGGTCTTGACGCCCATGCGCTTGAGCTGCTGAAAGCTCAGCGGCACCTGGCGCGCCAGGGCCAGCAGTTGGTCGTTGTTGACTACCCGTCCTGGTGGCTTGTCGAGGATGCGGCCGACGCTGTCGCGCCACACGTACATCGCCGCCAAAACGCTGAGGTTCTCCTTCGGCACCTCGCGGACGCCTTTGATGCGCCAGAAGCCGGCCGGATCAAAGATGCCTTCCGTCGAGGTGGCGGTAACTGCCTGACAGGCGATGGCGTGCTCTTCGATCAGTTCAGCGGCAATGATTTCCGAAAGCAGCTTTTCGCCGACGCGCGGCAGGTAGACGACGTCGTCGATGGCATAGGTGAGCGCGTCGGGGTCGAGGGGGCGGGTGGCCCAGTCGTATTGCGCATGGCCCTTGGCGAGCACCACCTCGCACACACGCTCAACCAACGCCCCGTAGTTGGTCTTTTCAAAGCCCAGGAACTGTCCTGCCTGTTGGGTATCCCACAGGCCGCCGAGGGTCAGGCCGAAGTCGCGGCGCAGCAGGGCGCAGTCGTATTCGCCGCCATGGATCCACAGCGTGCGGTCGGTGCGGGCAAAGCCCGGTGCCAGCAGATCGAGAGCGGTGCTGCGCGGTGGCGCACCAGCTCCGGCCGGCATCGGTTGCAGGCCGAGCCAGCCTTCAGCCCGTAAGAGTGCCAGGGTATCGATGATCCACAGCTCGCCGCCGATGTTCAGCTGCAGCAGGCAGACCCGTTCACGGTAAACGAACATCGAGTTGGCTTCGGTGTCGATGGCGATCCACGGCGCCTTGGCCATGGCGGCGGCGACCTCGGTCAATTGTTCAGGGAGGTCGATCCAGCGATGCGGCGTGCTCATACGCGATCAGACCCAGCTCTGCGGCAGAGTCCAGACGTTGGCCGAAGCTGGACATGACCTATTCTGCCCACCATGCGTGTGCTGGCAGTCGTAGTCGTCGCGTTAGTGGTCAGTGGTTGCGGCGCGCAGATTCCATTGGTTACCCCGACGCTGGTGACGGCGGCGCAAGGGCGCTGGCCTACAGCCACGGCCGCATCGCTGACGCGCGGCCGAGAAATCCTCACCACGCGTTGCGCAAAATGTCATTCCCCGCCGGGGCCCAGCGACCACAGCGAAGACGAATGGCTCTATTACATCCATGAAATGGCCCCGCGCGCTGAGTTGGATGCGACCCAGAAGGATGAGTTGGTGGTCTTCCTGTTTGCCGCACGCTTGCCTACTGCAGCCACACCGTGACTCCCCTTGCGCGCCACTGCCGTCAACATGCGGTATGCACCTAAGACGTTTCACTGCCCTGTGGTTGGTCACCGGTTTCACCGTCAGCCTGGTGGCGGCCGTACGCGAGCCGGGCCTCACGTTGACCAATGCTCAGGCGGAGGTGGTCATTGACGCGACGGTGGGCGGGCGGGCAGTGGCCTACACGGCCGGAGGGCGCTCGTGGCTGTGGCACGATGCCGCCGCCGTGCCGGTTGAGGCGACGGTCGCCAAGCCTTGGGAATATACGCAGATCGGCGGTTTTCATCTGTGGCCGGCGCCGCAATCGCGGTGGAAACGCGGCCCAGCCTTGGGCTGGCCACCGCCCGGTTGGCTCGACCATGGGGTGTACACGCTGCTGGCCACCGATCCCACGTCGTTGTCTTTGCGCTCACCGGTCGAGACCCACAGCGAGCAGACCGCTAGCGGCCTGCAGGCCGAGCTGCGCTACGCCTTGGTGGAGCCGACGTCGAACCGAATGACGGTGACCAGTACCTTCATCAACACCTCGGCGCAAACACAGTTCTGGTCGCACTGGCACGTCACGACGGTGCGCCTACCGCCTGAGCAGCAGGGCTGCGTGGTATTTCCGGTAGGTGCCAACAGCGTCGCCGGCAAGCGCGGTTTTCTGGTACAGACCGGCAACGCCGAGGATCCGGCGTATGAGCGCACCGGGCCTCTGATGCGCGCTTGGTGGAGCGGCCGTAAGAGTAAGATCGCCGCCGATTCGACAGCTGGCTGGCTGGCCGCTGAAGATCGCCGCAGCGGTAGCGTGTTTGTGCAGCGCTTCAGCGTCGACACGTCGGCCCCGTTCGGCACCTATCCTGAAGGTAACTGTCCTCTGTCGGTCTATTTCACCACCGTCGATGGTTTCACTGAGTTGGAAGTCATGGGTCCAGAACGTGAACTTCCGGGGGGTGGCGCGAGCAGCATGACCGTGGAGTGGTCGGCATGCCGCGTCGACGGTCCACTGTGCGACGTCACCGCCGCCGGCGTAGTGGTGCGCCCTCTGGCACTGGCCGCGGGCCATGTCAGCGGTTCGTTCGGGGTGCATGAGCAGGGCACGGCGGTACTCAGCGTCAGCGGCGTGCCGGTGTGGAGCGAGCCGTGTTCGCCGGCGGCGCCCTTGGTGGTGGATGTCG
>JAYVTR010000188.1:0-3569 GCA_043788625.1 Planctomycetota bacterium | reverse complement strand
CAGGGTGACGCCCGCATCAGCCACCACCGTATCATAGGTGAACGTCGTCTGATGATAGAGCGCATCGACCTGCCGCACCGTACGGCCGATGCCGTCACGGATTTCAAGCGAGCGCTCCTGCAGCGGATTGATGGTGCTGATTGCCAGGCCATCGGCCCCTACGCCAAGACCAAGGCCGGCAGCTTCCGGCAACAACGAGGCATCCTCATTGTAGACCATGGTCGTCGTCTCTCCGGCGCCATTGGTCGTGCGCACCGGTCGGTTGCGGCCGTCGTAGGCCGTCAACGTGGTCAAATTGTTGCCATCGGTCACCGCGGTGCGGTTGCCGACCGGGTCGTACATGAGCGTGGTCACGAACCCCGCCGGATCAGTGATGGTCTCCAGTCGATCACAGCATGCGCAGTAGGTATTCACCGTGACGCGACCAAGCGCATCGGTCATGGTCAACACCTTATGCGTTGGCGAATAGGTATACGCCGTCGCCGCAGCGCTGGCAGTACCAGCAGCCTCGGTCGTCTCCGCCACCAAGTTACGGCCGGTGTAGGCCATGGTCGTCACAAACCCACGCGGATTAGTGACCTTGGTCTGATTGCCCTGGGCATCGTAGGCGAAGGTCGTCGTCGCGGCATCGGCAGTGCCGGCTGACTCGGTCATTGCCGACACCCGCACCTGCGAATCATAGATCGTCGTCGAACGAATCCCGCGACCGTCGCTACGCACAACCACCATTCCGTGGCCATCATACGCGGTGTCCTCGATCACGTAGCCAGGATTCACACCGGGATCACGACTCAACGACGAGAGGTAGTCATTGGTCACCACCGAAACCTGCGCTGGATCAGGTGCACCGACCTCCAGGGACAGATGCGAGAATACCGCCGTCGACACCTGGGTCGCCTGACGCGACGTCACCGACAATCCGATGCGTGCACCGGCATGGCGCTGGAAGGGAATCGTACCGACGGTGGTCCAGCTGAGTCCGTCCTCGGAGATGGCCAAGGTGACGATGGCGTCGATCAATTGCGCCTGCAACCAAACCGGTACCTGCGTACCCCCCGCCATGGCGCCCGGCCACGAGATGAAATCACCAGGCTGGTTCCGGTATTGCACCGAAATGCCATTGCGACTCATCAGGAGCCCGACAAAGGGCGCATCCGCTCCGCTCGCGGCACGCAGCATGATACCGGCCTTCGACCAAGCGTCAGGTTGGGTCTGGCTGTCGAGCCGTACCGTCAGCAGCGCATCACTGGCCAGAGTGCTCGCATAATAGTGCAGCTGATCACTCGTCGCCCACAGATCGGTATCCGTGCCAGCACCGTTGATGGTGATCACGTCACCGTCGACCACCGTGCTGCCAAGCACTATCGGATTGCCGATGTCGACGCCGGTGAACGCCGTCGCCGGGGTGGCAGCCACCGCTAAAGCACTCACCTGTTGTGGATCACCAATTGCCCCGGGAACCAATTCCTGCACCGTCCGCACCACGCGATCGAGCTGATCGTAGACGTTATACGTCCACCGCCCATAGGCGTCGCGCTGGGCAAAGTTCCGTTCGGCTTGATCATACACCCGTTGGCTGACCAAGGTATGACCCAGGCTCGGGAACTGCGTGATTGTATGCAGGCGCCCTGCGGGGTCGTAATCCATACTCGTCACCTCGCCATTCATCACCCGGGTGGCGATTCGCGTCGGCGAGCCCGGTGCATAGGTGACGGTATCCACGGACACCTCAGGACGACCGTCGGCGATCCGCGTCTCGATCCGCCGACCGGTTCCATCATACGCGTAGGTCGTCGGCACACCATTGCGGTCGGTCATGGCGATCAGAAGCCCGGCGGTGACACCAGTGCCGTAAATCAGCTCTTCCGTCGAGCCATCGCTATAGGTGCGACGGATGAGACGATTGGCCGCGTCATAATCGTACATCGTCTGGCGGTTCGCTTGGTCGGCGACCCTGATCAGATGACCGGCCGCATCATACGTGAAATCACGCGCATAGCGGACGCCACCAGGAACATCGGCAGGTTCCGTCACACGGATGAGCCGTCCTCGGAGGTCATACAAATGATCCGTACGGTTGCCGTTGGCATCGATTTCGGCGGTGACCAGGCCACGACTGTCATAGACCCATTGCCAGGTCGACACCTCACTACCGCTGCCCCTGGTCTTGCTCAGCTGATTGCCCAACGCGTCATACGTATATGTCGTGAGGCGACCGAGTTCGTCGGTGATGGTCAGTGGTTCAGCACGATCATTATAGATGACGACCTGGGTAAATCCGGCGGCATCCGCCACCGATGTCAAACGACGTGTTGTCACATCATAGGTATAACGCTTCGCGCGACCGATCTGGTCATTGTCGCCCATCACCAACTGATGGAGCCCATCATTGTTATATATAGTTCTTTCGCTGAAATCTGCCCTGCCTGGATCTTGCCCCAGCAGAAAACCCGGAGCCCGGGCATAGGTGGTGATCTGCTCGGCACCGGCGGTCAGCTCAAAGAGCTCCAGCCCTTTCTCACTCGTCCAGACATATTTATTGGAGGCGAACTCAACCGTGGAATTGAGGGCATTCCAGGCCATATAGGTGGTTTCTCCGGCCGCATTGTCGATACGGAAAAGTTGGCCTTCAGCCTGAGGAATGGTCGTCGTATCCGGTAAGATGTACGATATCCCCGACCACCACACGGTTTTCTTCTGATGGCCCGGATCCGCCGCCGGATCATCGATGATCGTCTTTATCTTCTGCAATTCCGTATCGTAACTGCGTGCAAAAGTAGCTGTGCCACGCCCAGGCAGATCCTGGCTGATGAGAAAATCACCGCTGTAATGAAATGTCGTGGTGGTGCCATTCGGCAATAGAATGGAACTCACCGGAAAGCGACCGCCACGGTTGACGGTGTCGTAGGTATACGCCGCCTGGGTCAGATCCGCGGCCGTGACCGTAGCGATTTGCCAGAGCTTATGACGATCACCGTCCATATTCGCCAAGGGCGCCTCAGCAGCAAAACGATAAGCAATGGTCTGCTCGTCAACTCCGACGCGGTTGGTGATGCGTACCAGACGACCATAGCGCGTTGGGCCGTTATCCAGGTTGATCAGGTCAAAAGTACGCGTTCCGCCGTCGATATCGGTAATCACCGCCGTAGTGGCCAACAACGCGCTTGCAGTCAGGACTTGCGCCGCGTCATACAGACGCAAATCGCGGAAGACACCGAATGAGGTGCGCAAAATGCCATCATTCGCCACATCTGGTGCAATCTGCTCGGAAAAAGAAAAACGTGTGGTCAGATTGGCAGGATCCTCATAGCCTACCGCTACGCCCGTTCCGTCAGGATGACTCCACGTAAATCGTAAATAAATATCGGTCGAGAGGAAATGATCGTAGCCCAGACTACCCGACAACGCCATCACTCGCGATCGGTAATAACGCGCCAAGGATAAACTCGGCAAACCCGCCTGCGAAAGCAGCCCACCGCCGCCACAGGACCGACATCCTCCAAGCTCGCCACCTACATTATAAAAAAAAGCATCATGAATGAACGTGCCACCGAGATTATCAACCAGCG
>JAYVTR010000187.1:0-5312 GCA_043788625.1 Planctomycetota bacterium | reverse complement strand
CCTGACGCACGACAACCAAAGCCAGGATTTCACCTGGGACTTTGAGAACCGCCTCAGCACGGCTGAGCATCTGGCCCAAGGCCAGGGCGACAGCGCCACCTACAGCTATGACGCGCTCGGCCGGCGGGTGAAGAAAACGGTGACCACCGCCACCACCATCGAGCCGACCTATTTCGTCAATGCGGGTGCACAAGAAGTGGTGGCGATCACTGGCGACATTACCGCCTTCAATGATCCGGCTGCAGATCCTGAGGATGCCGGTGTGGCACCCTATTCACCGGTCACTGGTGAGGGTGCATGCGGCAGTCTGCTGGCCGATCCCACCGCCCAGCGTTTCAATTTCCAGCCAGCTAGCAGTGATACTCCTGACGGCTGGTTAGCGGACCTCGGCATGGTACAATCAACATCCGCAGATCGCGGTTGGACGATCGCACGAATGCCGGTGGATCGTGCACATCTTGGGCGTCCGCTCTATGATACTTTCATCCAGTTAGATACGATCACGTGGAAGGTGCCCGTCGCCAATGGCAACCATGCCGTGGTGATCATGTGCGGTGATGCCGACTGCCGGGCACAGACGAATAATCTCCTGGTCAATGGTGTTGCCCTTGTTGATCCTACTCCTTATGATGGTGCTGTGACTTCTGCATACGAAACCGGCTCGTTTGATGGCTATGCGCTGACGGTCACCGTTAGTGATGGCTTCCTCACCGTGCAAGCCGGTGCGGACTCTTTGATGCCGAAAATCAACTTCATCGAAATTGCGTCTGCAGGCACGACGAGTGACGCGGCGACGATAACGCAAGTGAAAGAAGCTTCGACCAAAGCCACACATGATACGGCTAAACCGAAGGCGAAGCTTCCTCCGTTAGTGATGCGGAACGTCTGGGGTGATTATGTGGACGAACTGTGCGGGTACACGGTCCAGAAGCCGCGACATGCGCTCGTACGTTATTGGGTCTCATCGAACCATCTCTACAGCCCGTCAGCAGTTACGAACAGCGCGGGGCAGGTGGTGTCTCGCTACTCATACGACGCCTACGGTCGCCAGACCATCAGGAATCCTGCGGGAGTCGCTATAAGTACGAGTGACCCAGCCGCCTTGCACAGAGGCTTCACTGGTTATCGTATGGATAGCGAAACCGGTATGTATGCGGCGCGTGCTCGTATGTACTCGCCGAAGTTGGGGCGGTTCGTAAGCCGGGATCCGTGGATGGAAATGCCGGCCGAGAACAACATTTTGCAATCAAATACGATTGAGATTAAGTTGGATGAAGAATGGGGGGCAATTGAGAATGCTTCTTTGTCCGCAAAGCTAAATTTTTTAGCGCGGATCGGGCAACGATTTGGATGGAATTCCGAGGCGCGCTTTAATGATTGGCGTCCTGTTCCAAAAGATGGGTATCAAGATGGATTTAATCTATATTCTTCTTATTTCGTTCCGAATAAGACCGATCCGTTCGGCCTGGCGTGTGGTTCAGGCGGGGGAGATGCCTTTATCCCCGATAGACCTTTTGGTTTTGATTTTACGCCCTGCTGTGAGGCGCACGACAACTGCTATGATACATGCGGCGCTAAAAAATCAGACTGTGACAATGCCTTTTACCAATGCATGCTAAACGTGGCAAATAATTCGGGGCGAACCGGCCTCACAAGATGGTGGGGGAGGCGTTTAGCAGGGATATATTACCAGGCGGTGAACCAGTTCGGAGGTGGTGCTTACCAGGCGGCGCAAGACGGTGCGTGCAATTGCTGGACCCATCATTCCGCATCGGATCTTTAAATGAACGCAGTTAAAAGTATCGTTTTGGCGTTGACTTTCGCGTACGCTGTTGGCTGTTCTGAATTCCCCGAGAGAGAAATTTCAGCAGATATGCAGGCGGATATAATATGGAAATCAGATCGAGTTCCGCAAGGAAAGGAGTATGCAGATGCGAAGGGGAAGTTGGTTAAGATTGAAGGTGAGATAACCAGAATTTTAAATAAAGGCGGGACTCCAACAATCAGATTAGACCGGAGAGTGCTATGTGCTTTGCCTCAGGAATACGTAAAGAAACTTGAATCGTTTGCTGTAGGTCAACGTGTTGTTGTTTTGGGAAAAGTAAGTTTTGTCCCTAATCCACAGGAATTCGACGCTTATCTTTCGCCGGCATTGATTTTAGATGTGCCAGTTAAAGGGGAGGCCAAAGGAGCCATATCACCTTAACTTCTTGGCCCGCCTGAGCCAAAGGATCCCAACCATAAAGGGTTTCACCCATGAAACGATCTACGGATGCCAGCGCCCCAGGCCACACGGCTTGGGGCGCTTCGTTTCTACCCGTCCGCCAACATTAGCGGATACCAGTCTGGGCACGTGTAATCGTTCATCGCCACCGACGTGAACAGGTTGTTCACCAAAAGCCGTCATCGTAGTTGACATCGCCGCCGCCTTCCCCGTATGGTGGATGGGTGGCGCCCGACTTCACCGACCGCATTCCGCTGACCTTGCCGCCGCGCCGCCGACGAATGAAGCGAGCGCTCCCCTGGCCCGCAAGCCGCATCGATGACGAGGCCCTGTACGAGCTTTGGTGCCGCGCCCAGGCGGAGCGCCGGCCATTAACAGTAATCTTAGCCGAGGCCATCGTGCAGTACCTCGTGGGAGCCCGTCGGGGCGATTCGCGACCGCCGGTAGAGCGACCACCGCAGGATGGGCGATGAACGATGAATTTGATGATGCCACGCTCATTGTTCTCGATCCCGATGACCCGGCGTTCGGCTTCGAGGATGCCGCTCGATACCAGGCGGCCTATAATATGCACCCAAAGCAGCCTGGCCCAACCAGCCAGCTGATCCGCAGGCGCTACTTCCGTGCCGATGACTGCCGCTCCGGGCGCTTCACTAGCTCTACGATCGCTGGGGTCGCGTGGGTCATGGCAGCCGCTTCGGCGAACTCCTGCCGCTCCTCGCCTGTCAATTCCAGGAAGGCGATGGCAGGCGCGATGCACCTCTCAGGAAATAAAAAATATAGACACCCAATAATAGTTTCAACTATCAGTGATTGAAGAGACTGTGTCCATGCCTTTACCCCGTTCCCGCGTCCTTCCTGACCGCCCCGTGTGGACCCACCTCGTCTCGCGATGTGTGCGCAAGGCCTATTGTGCAGTGGCCGTGATGGTCGGTGGGATCATCGTCGCCTGTGGGTGGAGGAGCGTCTGCGGGAATTGACCGGTGTCTTTGCCGTCGAGATCGCGGCGTACGCGGTGATGTCGAATCATGTGCATGTGGTGCAGCGCATGGCTCCGGAAGTTGCGGCACGCTGGTCAGCGTTAGAGGTGCCTGAACGGTGGTTGGTGGTGTTCGGCAAGAATGTCGGGCGATTGCACCTCAATGGTGATCTGCAGGCACAGGCATTGGCTGCGGACGCGCGTTGGGTTTCTGAGAAACGGGCGCGATTACCGACCTGTCGTGGTTTATGCGTGCATTCAAAGAGCCATTGGCGCGGCGAGCAAATGCCGAAAAAAAATGCTCGGGCAGATTTTGGGAGGGGCGTTTCATCTCGGTGCCGCTGCTGGATCAGGCGGCGCTGATTGCATGCATGGCATATGTGGATCTGAACCCGATTCGGGCGCGGATGGCCGACACACCCGAGGCGTCAGCATATACTTCGGTACGGCAGCGCGCGCGCGTCAGCGTCATCGCGCGGTGGTGCGCGTGCGAGCAGAGGTCGCGGCGGGAACACTTTCAACTACCGCCGCCGAAGAATCATTGAAACCTGCCGGCGTTTCCGAAGTGAAACGCACTGCATCGGCGCCAGAATCAGGAATGTTTGTGGTGCCATTGGCGCGATGTGTGCACCCGACCGAGCCAAGCATGAATCCGAGATCAATGTCGCCGGATGATTACCTGCTGATGGTCGATCTCACCGGGCGCCTGGTGCGACCTGGTAAACGAGGTGCGATCGATCCGCGCTTGCCTGCCCTGCTGACACGTCTTGATTTGAAATTGGACGCCTGGATCGCGACCATGAGCGGTTGGCGGCAGATGCATGGCTCGGGCGTGGGGGTGTATGCCAGCCGCGTCGATCATGCGGCTGACAAGGGTGTACGGTGGCTGCGAAATCGTTGTGGATTATTTGCGGCCTGAAACGTGCCTGTAAGGTGATTGGCGGTTCATGGAGGCACTGGCAGGCCAGCTAGTGAGTGCCGAAATTTCATTTCAGGAGCCGACCTCATTGTATCGCAGGAAGTCCTTCATGAGTAGTTTAGAACGGATACGCATGTCGCAAAGCGGGACAAGGAAATGCGATTCACGAATCTACTGCATCATGTCACGGTCGGGCGTTGGAGGATGCGAATTGCTCGTTGAAGCGATCGCATCGTTAAGTCGACAGGGTGACGTGGGCGGAATACGGCGAGGACGTACCGGTGCTTCTGATCGACCTGCGCGTTCGTGTGCATGGTGGTTGGTGATCTTCCCCCGGTTTTGTGGACCGGGTGTTTAGGGACGAGATACTCCGGTGATCGGATCTTCATCTTAAGGCATCATCAGCATCTTCGCCCAGCAGTCATTTTTCACGCACCTCCCATTTTAAACGGGTGCGGACATGTTTGGTGCTTCCCAAACGCACCTCAATGACCGCTTGCGCCCCGACCACGGCTATGCGATCTCCCACGTCCGGAGTGATCCACTGGCCGCCGGTGTGGCTGCCGAAAGCGGGGAGCACAAGCTGGTCTGCGTGCAACCAGAAACAGGCGGCGCTGATGCGGTCTCCGTTACCTGTGAGTTGTACCTTGGGGTGAAGGTGACCACAGATAGTACCCGGAATGCTGCCGGGTTCGTGGCGGAAATGCAGCGGGCCTTCGTCAAGGTGCGTAACCACTGCGAACCCTTGCGGCTGGACTCCGCGATCGTGATTCCCAGCCACCAGCACCAATTCGACATCCGGCTTCCAGGCTGCCAGTGCGGTTTCAAATCCGCTGCGACCATGGACGAGATCCCCGAGCACCAACAGTCGTTGTGCGCCGGTTTCCACTATGCCCCTCGACAGGCACGCGAGGTCGGTAAAAGACGCATCGGGAAGGGGGATGCCAGCGCGCGCCAACAGATTGCCTTTGCCGAGATGGATGTCGGCGGCGATCAGGGTGCGCTTCCGCCGCCAATGCAGGGTGCGATCGGCACGCAGCTCAAGGTGCTCGCCGCGCCAGGTCCAGATGAGCGGCTGGTGGTTGAGCATCTGCCTAAGCATCGTGTTCAAGGCGTACGGCCATGCGGCGCACGCGATCCTCCCAGGCTTCACTGGTGGTTCGTCCGCGGATGAACTCGGCCCACACCGG
>JAYVTR010000186.1:0-2085 GCA_043788625.1 Planctomycetota bacterium | reverse complement strand
CCTGACGCACGACAACCAAAGCCAGGATTTCACCTGGGACTTTGAGAACCGCCTCAGCACGGCTGAGCATCTGGCCCAAGGCCAGGGCGACAGCGCCACTTACAGCTATGACGCACTCGGCCGGCGGGTGAAGAAAACCGTGACCACCGCCACCGTCACCGGAGCGACCTATTTCGTCAATGCCGGTGCGCAGGAAGTGGTGGCCATCACTGGGGACATTACCGCCTTCAATGATCCGGCTGCTGATCCTGAAGATGCCGGTGCAGCGTCCTATTCATCAGTCACCGGCGAGGGCGCACGTGGCAGTCTGCTGGCTGACCCAGCCGCCCAGCGGTTCAACTTTCAGCCGGCCAGCAGCGATACTCCTGACGGTTGGTTGTCGGATCCCGGTATGGTACAATCAACGCCTATCGATCGCGGTTGGACCTCACCTCGAATCCCAGTGGATCGTGCGCATCTGGGCCGCCCGCTCTATGATACCTTTATACCGGTAGAAGCAGCCATCTGGAGGTTTCCGGTAGCCAATGGCACGCACGCGGTGGTCATCATGTGTGGCGATGCTGACAGTCGGGCGCAGACGAATAATCTCGTAGTCAACGGTGTTGCCCTTGTGGATCCTACTCCTTATGACGGTCTCGTGACCCTTGGCTATGAAACCGGCTCCTTCGATGGCTACGCGCTGACGGTCAATGTCAGTGATGGCTTCATCACGATTCAAGCCGGGGTGGGTGCATTGGATCCGAAGATCAACTTCATCGAAGTTGCACCTGTAGACACTGCGAACAATGCGGCGACAGCCGCTCTTGTGCAGGACGCGGCGGTGAAAGCCACGCACGATACGGCTAAGCCGAAGGCGAAGACCCCACCACGGATGAAACGGAATGTGTGGGGGACGTATGTGGACGAACTGTTAACCTCCACGCTTCAGCCGCCTCGCCATGCCACGCTAAGATTTTTTGCGCATAGCAATCACCTCTCTAGTATTGCGGCGCTTACCGATACTTCAGGGGCAATGGTCGAACGCTATCGGTATGATGCTTACGGCATGCGCAGCATCCTCGATACCACGGGAAATCCACAGACCGGACCAGCGGCGATGATGGGAGCATTCACGGGGCGGTCGATTGATGAGGAGGCGGGGTTCATGTACTTCCGTGCGCGGCAGTATTCGCCAACGCTGGGACGATTTATCTCCAGAGATCCGCAAACGAGTAGCTCAATGCTGCCAGCTCCCGTGGATGGCTATCAGGATGGGCTCTCCACGTATCATGCGTATTTCATTCCTGGTGCGCTAGATCCATTGGGGCTTGGCGTATGCGCAGACAATGCTCCCAAAGGGTGTTCATTTACTGGTGCGACTGTATCTGCAGTCACAAGAATAATTGTGTGTAATTATACCTGCTGCACGGCCCCTGTTAACCGCTCGCTCACTTTCACATTTTAATTTAAGAATGAACATGAAGAAAAAGCTCCTGGTGTACCTTACCTCCTGCTTGCTAGTGATGTTGACGAGCTGCGGCGATTCGAGAACAGCGCAAGGCAGCAGCGGCAGTAGCGGTTTTTCTGAGCCAATTCCGATTGGATCTGTGCCCTCCATGGCGTCATGGGAGGATGGTCGTGTTAAAGAGATCGGGCAGGTAATTAATACGCCGTCAGGCGCTGCCATTAAAGTCGGGCATTGGACGGAATGGTCCCAACGGGGTGAGAATGTTAAAGTCGGCTATTATCAGGATGGGAAAAAAGTAGATAAATGGTTTATCTTTGATTTGGTTGGTTCGGCCTATGACCCGATGGGGTATGAGGAGTGGAGTAACGGAACTTTAATAAATACCGTTTGGTTAAAAACCTCGGGGAATAAATTAATTGCTGTACCCGCTCCTGCGCCCCTTGCTTGTCCGTAGAGCTCAAAATCTCAGAGGGCCTGAAAAATAAATACGGCCCTGACTTCGACTGGCGGCGATTCAGCATTTATTGCTCCAAACTACGTAGGGCTTGCTGAACGATCCATTCCGCACGGCGCTCTCGGCAAAATATCGCCAATATGTCACGCTGAGCTGCATTGAAAATCGTCCTGAGTTGTCTAAA
>JAYVTR010000185.1:0-4139 GCA_043788625.1 Planctomycetota bacterium | reverse complement strand
GCTCGCGTTGACCACCTTGAACACCGGGCGGCTGACCTTGCCGGCCGCCTGCACCGGCGTCGCCAAGCAATGCCTGCGCATTGGCCGCGAATGGGGCAGCGAACGTCAACAGTGGGGCCTGCCCATTGGCACGCATGAAGCCGGGCGCGAAAAGCTCGCCTTCATCGCCAGCCATACTCTGGCCATGGAAGCCGTGACCTGGTTGACCAGCCATTGGGCTGACGACCACGCCAAGGACATCCGCCTCGAAGCCGCCATGGCCAAGCTGTTCTGCAGCGAAGTCGGTTGGCAGGTGGTCGATGTGACCTTGCAGCTGCGCGGCGGGCGCGGCTACGAAAAAGGCAGCAGCCTGAAAGCCCGTGGCGAAAAAGGCTATCCGGTCGAACGCATGCTGCGCGATATGCGCATCAACCGCATCATTGAAGGCACCACGGACATCATGCACCTGTTCCTGGCGCGCGAGGCGATGGATCCGCATCTCAAGCTGGCCGCCGACATCCTCGCCAAGCATACCCCGGTCGGCACCAAGATCAGCGCCGGGGCCAAGCTCGCCGGCTTCTATACCGGTTGGTATGCCAAGCAGTGGTTCAATGCCAGCCTGTGGGAGCGCCACGACGACATGGGCATTCTCAGCGGCCATTACCACTACCTGCAGGCCACGGCGCACCGTTTGGCGCGGTCGATCTTCCATGCCATGGGGCTCTATCAGGAAAAGCTCGAGCGTAAGCAGGTGCTGCTCGCGCACCTCATGGACATCGGCACCGAACTGTTCGCCATGGCCGCCACCTGCAGCTATGCCATCCACCTCGCCGGCGAACGACATGACAATTCGCCGATGACCTTGGCGGATCAGTTCTGCCGCGATGCAACCAAACGCATTGAGAACCACTTCCGCGAAATCGGCAGTGGTGATGGCCGGTTGATGAATCAGGTCGGCAAAGGCGTGTTGGCCGGGGATTTCGAGTGGCTTGAAACCGGCGTCCAGGATCCCGGCTGAGGCCGGGTCGCAGACTGCGAGGTTGATCAGGAGGCCGCTATGACAGAGCTCGAATCACGGCCCGTACCGCCGCTTTTTGAACGTGGCGTTTTACACAGCGATCCCATGCACACCGGTGCGCACTATGTGCGTCGCGCCACCGGTCTGTCTTTATCGCTGATTGAAAAACTGATCGCCAGTCGCATTCGTGTCGAAGGGGCTGGACGGGTTCCTGCCGAGGGCCCGATCCTGTTCTTGTGCAATCATTTCACCCGCTTTGAAACCTTCATCCTGCCGTGGCTGCTGGATCGCCACACCAAACGTTATGTGCATAACCTCGCGCACCATGCGCTGTTTCATGGCCGGTTTGGCGATTACATGCGCGCCATCGGTGCACGCTCGACCAAAGAGACCGGCATCAAGAAATCGATCACCGGCGATCTGATCACCGGCCATCATGATTGGATTATCTACCCCGAGGGGTCGATGATCAAAGACAAGCATGTGTGGCACAGCAACCGGTTTCAGCTGGATGCCCCAGACCGCCACGGCCCGCCGCATACCGGCTCGGCCCTAATGGCCCTGCAGGCGGCGCTGGTACGTCAGCAATACCTGGCGGCGTGGCGTAAACAGGACAGCGTGGCCCTTGATGACCTCGAAGAAGAATGGCACTTCACCGGCGCCAATCTGCCGCATTCACCATTGCGCATCGTGCCCATCACCATCACCTATTATCCGCTGCGCCCGGGCGATAACGTCATGGGCCGCTTAGCTCGGCGAGTACTGAAAACGGTGCCGACCCAGCTTGAAGAAGAATTGTCGATAGAAGGCAATCTCCTGCTCGGCGACACGGACATCAGCGTCTATTTCGGTAAGCCGATCGAAGTCGAGCCGTGGGTTGCGGCGGTACAGGCGGCGCAGGGTACGCCTGGCGCGGAGGCTGCCTTGGTCACCGCCAAAGACGGTCTGACCAATCACGTGATGGGCGACATCTATCGCAATGTGACGGTGCACATCGACCACCTGTTTGCCACCTGTTTACGCTATGCAACACATGAGCGAATCCGTTGCGACGATTTCCACCGCGCCATCTACCTCGCTGCACGCACCCTGCAGGCCGGCGGCCGGCGTCGTGCGCACCCAAGCATCGGCGAGAGCCTGCTGTCATTGGTCAGCGGTACGCCGTCGAATGCTCTTGATAGCGTGCGCACTTTGGCGATCCGCGAGGGCCTGCTGACCATCGACGACGGCTGGTATGTCATCAATCGCCAGGCGGTGGATGCGGCGCATCAATTCCATGATGTGCGGGTCAAGAATACCCTGGCAGTCATTGCCAATGAATTGGAGCCCTTGCGTGAGGCGGTGAAAGCCGTGCGCGAAGCCATCACCTTGCCGCGGACACGTTTGCATGAGCGGGTGGCGACCCTCCTCTATCAAGAGGACTTAGCCGAGTTTCAACGCGACTACGCGCAGGCCTCGGCAAGCGGCAGCGCCCTGCTGCCGGCCGAGATCGGCCGTCCATTCAAACTGAGCCCCACCAATCCGAGCAATCACTTTGGGGTAGTGGTGTGCCATGGGTACCTGGCCGCCCCAGCCGAGGTCCGTGAGTTGGCCGATCACCTGGTAGCCTCTGGCCATTGCGTGTATGGGGCTCGTCTTTCCGGGCATGGCACCACTCCTGATCAGCTGGCCTTGACTAAGCGCGATGATTGGCGGCGATCGTTGGAGCGGGCGATCGCCGTCATGCGTTCGGCCTATGACCAAGTAGTGATCGTAGGTTTTTCTACCGGTGGTTTGTTGGCCATCGATGCCGCAGCACGGTTGCCCGGCGTAGTCGGCGTGGTGGCAATCAATGCCCCGCTGCACCTGCGTGACCGTGCCAGCCATTTGGCACCGGTTGTGAACGCGTGGAACGGCGTGGCCCATGCGTTGCATCTCGATCGCTTGGCATGGACCGAAGTCGCCAGCCAACCGGAATGGCCAGACGTCAATTATGCCCGGAACCCGGTATCAGGAATCCATGAACTCGAACGGTTGATGACGGATGTGCGTCTGCTGGCGCCGCAGGTGTGGGCGCCGACGCTGCTGGTGCAGGCTGATGATGATCCGATAGTGGTGCCAGCGAGTGCTGAAGAGTTGTACGGGTTGCTGGGCAGTGCTGAAAAGAGCGTGCAACGGCTCAAGCTGAATCACCACGTCATCGTGCGTGGCGAGGGTAGCCAGCAGGTGGCGCGCATGGTCGCGGACTTCCTGGCGGAATTGGCCCGCCATTGGTAGGGTGCCGCCATGTTCCGCTATCCCATGACCGTTCTGCTCAACCACACCGATTGCTACGGCATTATTTTCTTCGCCAATCAGCCGATCTTCTGTCACGCAGCTTTTCAGGCTTGGCTTGAATACGTAGGTATGCCCTTGGCGCCTGACCGCAGTACGGCGACCGAATTGATGGTGATCGTGCGCTGCGAAAGCGACTACCAGGCGCCGGTGCGTTTGGGTGATCGCCTGACCATTGCTTATCGAGTTGAGCGCATCGGTACGACCTCGGTGACCAACCGCTTTCTCATCACCAACCAGCATGGCGTGCAGGTGGGCGACGTGCGCACGGTGCACGTGCAGATCGATGCCCGCACCAGCGCCAAGATGCCGCTGACCCCGGCGTGGCACGCGGCCTTGATGAGCAATGTGGATGAATGATTTTGACCGTTAAAAACAGGTAAAAATGTATATTGATAGATGTTTTGATGTACGTCTGCCTGAGTCGCATGGTGCGCAAACGTGATGTGCCGAGGCGAAGAAGTTGGCACTAGACGAAGCCTACTCGCTCAACATACTCTTCCCCCTCATCGGGGCGTAGCTCAGCTTGGCTAGAGCGTCTGGTTTGGGACCAGAAGGTCGCAGGTTCGAATCCTGTCGCCCCGACCAATAAAAAGACCCGCCTCACGGCGGGTTTTTTTATTGGTCGGGGCGACGGTTTCGCACTTGCGACGTCCTCCCGCCGGGACCAGAAGGCGAGGACGGGCAAGCCGCAGGCTTAGGAGGCCATAGGCATGGCCTCCGGCCCACCGCAGGGGTGGTGCAGCCCCGCAGCAAAGCGAGGAGCCAGCCACCCGGGGCGCAGGTTCGAATCCTGTCGCCCCGACCAAAAAAAGAGAAGGCCCTTCGA
>JAYVTR010000184.1:0-6389 GCA_043788625.1 Planctomycetota bacterium | reverse complement strand
GATTAATCACCGCTAGCAATGGTCCACAGGCCCTTGCCGTTCTCTGGGGCGATGGCGCCGACCGTGCCGCCGGGGCCGACTGCTTGTGCCGCCGTACGCGCTTCGACATGGCCGTCACAAAATACGAACTGTGCTTTGCCCATATGTACCTGGCAGATGCGGTTGGTCTGATTTACCACCGCATTGGACCAGTTTGAGATTTGAGTAATCGCTGGCGGGGTGCCAGTGAGCGGATTGCTGTAGTTGTCCCAATTATCGGTGAACATGGCGGTCCCTGAAAGATCGATCTGACCCAGCTCAGCACTGCCGCACACCGTCGGGCTATTGTAATCCTGATACCAGCACAACACCTTCGCCTTTGAGGTCGCAATAGAGGTAACCTCGCTGATGAGGGCATAAGAACGGACCCCTTTTATCGATATCGGGCCGTTGGTGCTAGCAAAGCTGCCGGGGTAGGCGAAGCCCTGGGTGTTGCCCGGACAGGCGAGTATTTTTATCGTCAAATAATAGTCATAGAGCAATCCGGCCCAGGTCGAATCCGGGGCCGGGTCGGTCCAAGGCACCACTGTGCGTCCGTCATTGTCCACAGCATAGGCGATCGCGGCGGTTCCCAGCTGTTTGAGATTTGAGCGGCAATTAAGGGAGCGAGCCTGGGTCCTGACTATCTGCACCGCCGGCAGCAGCATCGCCGTCAAAAGGGCGATAATTGAAATCACCACCAATAGTTCAATGAGGGTGAATGCACAGCGGTGTCTGGTCATAGTCGATTCTAACTTCCAGTGCGCCCGGTGCCCAGGAAAAAATATACTACTACGCGGAGTCGAAAGTTTAGCGCCTCGGCACGTCATGGCAGCGTCCGGGGCGCGATCACGTAGATCGGTGCAGGCCCCAGGGCTGCGGATTCGGCCAGTGGATTGCCCATCACATCGCGGAGTTCGCGAACGCCGGCCAGAAGTCCAGGTACCAGAGATGCTCCGATGGCTTGGCGCGACCAAGCCACCGTAATCGCGCCTAATCGGGCAGAAGTAAAGCGCGCCAAGTGCACCGTCGCAGCGCCGACCGTGACCGTTTCCACCCCACCCGGCTCGGCATCATCGAGCAACCACACCATGGCCGCATGGGCAGCGAGGGCCGGCCGTGCCGAGCCGTCGACATCGAGCAAGCCTGCACATTCACTGCGATAGACCAAGCCGCCTGCCGGACCGCCGAGGGCGGCGTATTGAAAGTGATGCTTCACCTTGAGAGCTTTAAGCGCGACGGCAGTGCGCACCAAGGCGTGAGCAGCCTCGAGCTGGCCTGTACCTTCGGTGCTGGCGATACCGCTGAGTGCGTACCACGACGGTGAATGCGCCAACCACATCCCGCCCTCGGTGTGCCAGACCTCTGGCTCGCCTCCACTGCGGCTGCGAGGCGCGCGCATGGTCGCGAGCTCATCGAGGAAGGAGGGATGCTTTTCCAGTGGATCGAGATCCTCGTAATAAAAATGGAATGCGAGTGCGTCGACGCTGCCAGCGCCACCCTTGGCAAGCACCTCGTGGAAAAAGGGTCGATCAAGCGATGACACGGGCAGGCCGACGAGGGTGACCTGCCTGCCGGTCGCCTCCACCGCGGTACGGGTATGGGCCAGAATCGCGGCATAGGCGGCCGCCTTGTCCTCGCCTGGCTTCACCACCAGAAAGTCGCCGTCGGGCTCGTTGTAGACCTCCCAGGCACGGATCTGCGGCAGGCCCTTGACCATCTTCTGGACGTAGGTTTCCCACGCCGCCCAATCGCGAGGTACGCGGCAGTTCCACCACACATATGGCAGATCGATACCCGGCGTTGCCGCCCACATCGGCGGTGAGTCGAGACTGCCGAGAATGCTAAAGCCGCGTCGGGTAGCGCGTGCGATCTCCGCCTCAGGAACATGCCAGTCGCCCGGTTAAGGCTCGACGGCATGCCATTTGGTGAAAAGCGGGGGATGCAGCCGCAGCCAGCGGAAGCCGCCGCGCTCGGCAACCGCGAGACCATAGTCGGTGAACGCAAAGTGCCCGCCGAAAAAGGAGCGCCCGCTGCCATCCGGTGGCGGCAACGCAGGGACCACGCTGTAAATCTGCTCCGCCGCCAAATGGCCCAACGTCGAAATGGCGACGCGAAAGCCACCGAAACGGTTGGCGGGCAGATCGAGTCCGATGCTGCCGCTGCCATCGGCAGCGATGGCCAAGGACAGCGGTAGGCGAGCGACGGTCGCCGTCCAGGCGTCTGTTACCGTCGCGACTGCAACGAGGGTCGAGCCAGGGACACCGTGGACCGCACGCACCATCAGGTACGGGTGCTCATCGGGATGATAAATGGCGCCCGCGGGCGCCGCACGCAAGGCGCAACCGAGTTCGAGATTCGGCGCCGCCGGTGCTTGTTCGACCACCACCTGGTCGAGCCAGAAAATTGCGCCAGAGGGGCCGGCGAACTGGAGAAATAATTGACCATTGGCCGAGGCGGCCGGGGTGCAGGTAAATACAAACGATTGCCAGGTGGACTGTGCATGGACCCGCCGCTGCAACTCCCACGTGACATTCGGCGCCTCGCCTTTGCCAAGCCCGATCTCGAGATCGCAGGGCTCCTCGCTTCGGCATGCGAAGGCGAGCCGCAGCGTCTGGCCATAGCGATACGGGAACCAGGCGGTATTTACCACCGCTCTCCCCTCGCTGGCGTGGATGCGCAGTGCACTGCCACCCTGTGGAGCATCGGCGACCGGTAGGGCAGCGAAGTCGCTGACCTGAGGTGTGATGAAGCCCTGCAGGCTGGCATACCAGCAGCTGGTGCCGATCTCGAAGGAGCCGTTGGCGATCAGGTTGCCGGCTGGTGGCGGACGCACATCGGCCGGCGGCAAGACGCCAACGCTGACCTCATCAAGCCATATCGTGTTCACATCTTTGAGGATCACGTAGAGGCCGACATCCTCCGGCAGTGCGGCGGGCATAACCGTGACGAAGCTGGTCACTTGCCAGTCTTCGGTGATCGCTACCCGGATGTGGCCGAAATCAGTGTAGGGCGAACTGAGCTTGCGGATCATCACTTCCAAAGGCCGTGCATTGGCGAGACCGCGGGCAGCGAAGCGTACGCGCAGGGCATCCCCCGACTTGACCCCCACGAGGCGCTGCACGAACTGCACGTTGGATTCATGCAGTACCTTGAGCAGGCTGATGCGCTGGCTCGTCTTACCCGCATAGGGTCGGACCTGGTCGCGACCAAAAGCGATCTCGTTCCGTGCCCAGTTATCTTCGCTCCATGCTCCCGGGCCAGGGTTCTCGAAACCGCCGTCGGTAATCAGTTCTCGCTCGCCCGGCAATGCCGGTTCTGCCACTGTTGTGGTGGGTGCCGACATCTCGATCACCGGCTGGACGGCATCGGAAGGGCGTGTGCAAGCGACCAGGATCAGGGCTACCGCGACCAAACGAGCGGCACTCAAAATAAAAGGTGCCTTTTTAGACATACGTAAACAATACAGGAGAAACCTTCACGGCAAGCCGTTTCCCCGTCTTATGTGCCCACCTTTAACGCCACCGTGCATGCCCAAATTGTGGCACTCTACAACGAACCTATTCATATAACCATGCGCCCGAATGTCACCCAAGCTGATCTCGCCCGTCGTCTCGGCTTTACCCAGATGACCGTATCGCGGGCCCTCAACAATACCGGCAGCCTGGCTCCAGCAACCCGGGAGCGTATTCTCGCATTAGCTCAACGCATGGGCTACCGCCCCAACGGCATGGCCCGCCGGGTGCAAGAAGGCTGCTACCGCGGGATGGCGCTGCTCGGCAGCTCTGAACGTCCCGGCTACAACATCTGGATACAAGAATTCCACATGGCGATCGGGAGTGCGCTCGCGGCCCGTTCGTGGCATCTCTCAGAAGACTGGCTTCCCGGCCAGACCCTGGCGGATCCCACCGTGGTGGCCGGCCTGCTCGATCGATTGCTTGCCGATGTGGTCATCGTCCACGACGTGGGCACCCAGCCGCCGTTGGTTGAAACCATGCTTGAGCAGCACCACGTGCCAACCATCTGGGTGAACGTCGGCAAGCAGACCGATGCGGTCGACTTCGCTGATGCCGATGGCGCTGGTGCCGCCCTCGACCATCTCATCGCCCAAGGCTATCGGCGCCCGGCATTGCTCCTCTATGGCGCCCCTGGCTTTTCCGAGACTCATATTTCGGTACCTGAGCGCCTCCGTGGCTATCAGGAGGCCTGTGCGCGACAGCGAATCAAGCCGAAAATCATATGCCAGAATGAGCCGCGAGCCACCCGGGCCGGCAGTGTTGCGATCATTAAGGCCATGCTCGACTCCCAGGACCGTCCCGATGCCGTGTTGGCCTACGACTGGGAGAAGGCCACCTTATTGCGAGTCCTGGCCGGAGACCGCAACCTCCGCATTGGGCGTGATCTGGGAATGATCAGCTTCGCCCACCTCGGAGGTGGCTCCTTCGATCAGGATTACACCATCTGCGCCCAAGATTACACCCGGCTGGGGATCGAAGCGGTGGAGATGGCCTGGCGCCGTCTGGAAACAGGACGCAGCCAGAAACGAATCGTGCTGCCACTGGAAATCGTCAGGCCAGGAGCTTCTACAACCCGCGGCTAGCACGACGCGCTAGCCGATCCACCTATCATCACCTCTCCCCTTCCGTTCTATCAAATACCCCGAACTACAGATTGCTAAACCATGACCATTGCCCTGCATCGCGAACACATTGAATGGTGCGACCTATGGATTCGCTCGGCCGAAAAAAACCGCTACCCGCGAGTGCTGCTCATCGGCGATTCGATCTGCCGTGGCTATTGCGCGGCAACCCAAAAGCGCCTTGACGAGATCGCCGACTGCGCGCGAGTCGCCACCTCACGTTTCGTTAGTGATCCTGTATTCTATCAAGAACTGTCTCTGGTGTTGGATCAGGCCCAATTCTCTGTCATCCACTTCAACAATGGTTTGCATGGATGGGACTACAGCGAGAAGGACTACGCTGACGGCCTGCCGCTCCTCATTGAATTCCTACGCCGTAAAGCGCCATCCGCGAAACTCATCTGGGCCACGAGCACGCCTCTTTATCAGGCACATAACCTGGGAACATTCAACCCCGAGTGGCATCACCGGGTCATCGAACGCAATCGGCTGGCAGCTGAGGTGATGACCGCTCATGGCATCCCCAGCCATGATCTGTTCAACCTGGCTCTCGGCAAACTCGGGTGGTTCACCCAAGATGGCGTTCATTATCAGGACGAAGGCTATGCTCATCTCGCCACTCAGGTGGCCGCGCACATCCAGGCACTGATCCCCAGTTCCGCAGATCGAGTTCCGCTGGCTACATCTTTGACCAGGTAAAGGTGATGATCTTGGTTAATGGGTGTCGAGTAAGTATGCTCGCCACTAGATAATGCGCAAGTAAATGCTGGTAAATAAGTTCTGATGCAAGTCGGAGGGAAGCGCGCAGAGCGCATGTAGCCGGTTCCTGCCCGGCGCCTAAGAGGCAGATGCAGGGCTCGGTTGGGGATATAGCTCAGTTGGTAGAGCGTTTGAATGGCATTCAAAAGGTCAGGAGTTCGAATCTCCTTACCTCCACCAGAAACAAGAGACCTGGTTGCGAACGCAACCGGGTCTCTTGTTTTAGTAATGAGCGCCGTTTTTGAATGGCCCTGCATGCACTTGGCTGAACCGCAATTCGCAAACTGATCCTAGCTGCATTCTCGTACCTATGGGCATCCATCGAACAACATGCGAGACCACTTGCGGCATTTTTTTAGCAGCTGACTGATCGCTGTTCTTGCATGTTCCTCACCCTGCGCTCGCCCCATGGCCAACTCGACACGCGCTAGGTGTGCATCCCACCCGACGCAAAAATTGTCGATAAAAGTAAGGTAGATCGGTAAACCCACTGCGTTCAGCTGCCTGAGCAACGGTGCGGCCCCCCTCTATCAAACGTCTGGCTGTGATTATGCGGACCTGGATAAGATCATCTGCCGGACTCATGCCAAAAGCCTTCCGATAGCGCGCTGAAAAGCGACTTGGGCTCAAGCCGGCGCGTTTCGCCATACGCGCAATCGGCCACGCTTCGGCAGGACGGGCATGAACCTCGACACGTACTTCACGCAATTGACCATCGTCAGCAGTCCGCTGGCGATGCTGCTGATGGTGCTGCCATGCACGTCCTGCCATGACCAAGATGGTCATGGCAGCCGCTGCCGTGGTCACCTCCCAGCCTTTTTCCTGACGCAATCGTTCACGTTCCAATTCGTGCAGGCGACGGGCGATCGCCGTGGGGTCGGCAACTGGGAATGGCTCACCAATGGGCAGATCCAGTCTGCTGACCAGCAGCGCTAGGCAATGACCCGACGCATGGAACCAATGGTTGGAAAAA
>JAYVTR010000183.1:0-12089 GCA_043788625.1 Planctomycetota bacterium | reverse complement strand
TCATCGGCAGTGACGGGATGCCAAGCGATGAACCAGGTGCGGGCCTTGCGCATGACGCTTTCGCGGCGCAGGTCATAGAGGCGGAGGATGAGGTCGGCGTCGTGATAAGTGGGCATGGCGCGAGACTAGGAGTCTGTCGGAGATAGGCCAGCAAGGCTGACTCGGTCTCACCGGGCAGCTCCTGCGTTACCTCCTAGCGCTTATTCCAGCCAGTCTTGTCCCGGTTGGATCATCCCTGGCAGCCACACAATGCGCTCGGGGTGGATGGGTTTCCCCAAAGCGAAATCGACCGCGTTCTGTGCTGATTCCATTTCCATCTGATAACGACCGTCATAACTGCAGCTACCTTGATGGCAGCACAGAAAAACATTTGGCAGGCTCGCCAAAGGCCCGGTGTAAGGCTCCTTGTGGAACACGTCCAAGCCGGCGCCGGCGAGGTGACCGGACTGCAACAGGTCATATAGGGCATCTTCATCAAGCACTTCACCGCGGCAGGTGTTGAGGACCACCGCTCCTTTGCGCATCGCCGAGAGGCGGGCGCGGTTCATGATCAAGGTCGTCGATTGGGTATAGGGCAGGTGGATGGTGATGCCCAACGAGCGCTCGATCAACTCATCGAGGCTGACATAGCGCACGCCGATGGCCGCCGCCCAGGCGTGGTCTTCGCGGATGTCATGGGCGAGGACTTCCATGCCGAAAGCCTTGGCAATCACCGCCACTTGCTTGCCGATGCGGCCGCAGCCAAGGATGCCAAGGGTTTTGCCCGTCCACAGGATGCCGGTGTGACGTTTCCATTGGCCGGCGCGCAGGGCTTCATGGCCTTCGATCAGGCGTCGACCGACCGAGATCAGCAATCCGAAGACCTGCTCAACCACGGAGCGTGCTGGCGCATCGGGGGTAAAGGTGACGGCGATACCGTTGTCACGGCAAAAACGCCAATCGAGGCCATCCAGGCCGACTCCGACACGGGCCACGTGCTTCAAGCGTGGTAAGCCGGCCTGGAGGGCCCAGCCCGGCAAAGGTTCGGTACCGGCCAGGAGCACATCGACATCACCTAGCAGATCAGCGGTCTCCTGGGGCGTATGCTTGCGCGCAAAGGGGGATAGGCGCACATCGAAGCCGTTAGCCTGCAAGAGATCGGTGGGCGCGGTACTAGAGATGCCGTACGGCCAGCTCGACATTTGTGCAATCAGGCGAGGGCGGGTCTGCGTCATGGGCGAGGATCGTGGAGCTTGGCCATCTCTGACAAGGCGTGGCCCGCATGTATGGGAACGTTACCGACAGCAGGTGGCGGATATGGTGGAAATACCGGCATGGCACCTCGACTACTGTGGTGATTCCCATACGGCTCTACGAGCGATAGTGCAGTTAAAAACCACCGTTTCGCGGTATCCTATGGATAAATAGCAAGTTAAGAATTCTGGTGCAAATTTATAATCCATGGTGTATACATGCATGATGGAATTCCTCATAAAAGTACGCGTGACAGCTCATGTGTTTCACGATTTTCAACCTTTCCCCATAACTTATACGTCTAGCCCCATGGCTTATACATCTAGCACTGACGTAGTTTATGGTCGGTACAGTCGGCCTCGGCTGCGGGCGGGCATGAGTATCGTCGAGGTGATGATCGCACTCGGCCTGTTAGCAACGGTCATCGCCACGCTCATGGGTTCGCTCGGTTCAGCCGCTGGCCTCAATGGCAGCGCTGACCTGCGTGAACGTGCCGTGGCCGCCGGCCAACGACGCATCGAACAGATCCAGGCCGCCAACAACCTGTACACCATCTATCAGACGTATTCGGCCGGGACGTTTGATGTGCCGGGGCTTTCTCCGCCCGCTGGTCGCGCACACGTCGGGCAAACGACGATCCCTAGCTATTACGCTCAAAATACCACCACCACAACTCCAGGCCCGATGCCGGTGCTCATCGAGATCCGTTGGCGGGCTTCCACTTCGGACGACGACATGTTCGCCATCTCCTATATCGCTGTGCCCAGGTAAACCATGCGCCGTGCTTTCACCCTTATCGAATTGATCGTCGCGGTTGCCATTCTCGGCAGCGTTATGGCGATTGTGAGCATGTCATTACGCACCGCCATGAGCACGGCTGCTGCTGTCGATGTACGTGGCGACCTCAATGCCAACGCTTGGTTGGCGGTACGCACCATCGCAGATGCGCTGCGCAATGCCCAAGTGACCAGCGTCGACACTGCCAACGGTACCCTTACCTTTAAAACCATTACCGATCTCAGCGGCGTATCGGTGTTAGCGAGTGCCAATGTGACCACGATTGCGCGCGCCACTGTCAGCGAAGCCGGCCGAAATTATCAACGTCTGCAGGCCACCACCGGCACGATCAGCCTGCCCTTGGGGCAGGAGATCGCTTCTGACTTCATTCCCATTGATAACACCACCTTGCCGACCTATGGGCTGCTTGCCGCTAGGTACCCTGGTTTTCTGGTCGCCAGGAGTGGCAACATGGTGGTTATCGGGGTGACGGTTGAGCAAGCAGATCCCAGCGGTGGAAAAAACGCAAACGGTACGACGGCGGTGTTTCACGCCTCGGCCATGACCCAAATCATGTTACGCAATTAAAGGAGACCGCCATGTCGACTCATCATCAAGTAGGCAGTGCCCTGATCACCGTGCTGATCATCAGCGTGGCTATCGCCGGCATCATGATGGCCCTTGTGGATACGTCGGCGAGTCATCTCGCCCGCGAACAACGGCAAGAACAACGATTGCGTCGCCAAGTCAGTGCCGAATCAGCGGCAAACATCGTTCTCTTGAGTGTCCTGCAGGCGCAATCCAGCCCTGCCCCGAGCACCGCCATACCCCTTTCGAGCACGAGCAGGACTGCCATGCCCGTTGATTTGGCGGGATCCAATTCAGCAGCGTTGATGATCGCCTATAAATTGGACGCGACGGTCGATAGCAGCAATTTACCGAGCTCACTTAAAATGGAGCGGTCGAATGGAACCCTGACTGCCAGTGGAAGCAAATTAACCGCCACCATCTATCCCCTGCCGTGGGATTTCACGACCAATGCTTGTACCGCTGCTGGGACGATCAGTTCGTGGTTGATCAAGGCCCAGGCCCAAGACGGGGCCGCATCAAATGCTATTGGTTATGAGCGCCAACGGGTCGAGATCAGACTCACGCTAGTCCCCACGACGATTAGCGGTAAAGGACTTTTTTCAGCAACCAATTTTGAATTTAAAGGTTCAGCGAGCACCGACAGCTGGAACTCAGGCAGGGCAGCCTACAATTCCGCCACGCCGGGTAGCAATGGTAATATTTACGCCATCTCTGGCTTGCCGTTAATTTCGAATGCGGGTGTGAACGGCAATGCCTACCAAACTAGCGATCCGATGCCGGTAGTGGTCATTCCTAGTCCCATTCCGGGAATCGCTTTGCCAGCCTCAGTCACGACTGGTAGCGGTAGGAGCGCAGTTACGAGTAAGACCTTGATTGGTGGTACTACTTATTCGTGTGTAGGAAATTTACCGGATGTTTCCTACATCATTGGCAGCGGTTCAGACGTAATTCTCTATGTGTCTGGTGATATTAATATATCGAACGCCATCACCTTCATTGATACCCGTAAAAGCAGCGCCGTGGTACCGGGTAATCGTCTGTGGATCTATCAATCGGATTTCGGTGCCGCCACCACCAGTCTCAATGGCAATGCTGTATCCGGCAATGCTGCAGATCCCGGCCGGGTGATCATTGAATCAGCTTTTTCAGGAGAGATTACCTTTAATGGGAGTGCTAGTTTGGGAGCCGTATTGATCGCCCCCAATGCCATCATGAAATTGCGTGGAAATTTCGATTTTTTTGGCTGTATGTGGGTTAAGGAGATGTATCAGGATCAGGTGTCCGGTAACTTCAGTTTCCACTACGACGATTACCTTGATAATCTGCAATTTTCGAACACGCCCACTTACGCCGTGAGCGGCTGGCGCTCATATGCTCCGGCTTGGAATCAATGATGAATCGTATCGCTTGCCTGAAGTTCCTCCACCTGGGACTGCTGATGGCCGGAATTTTGCAGTTGGGTACGGCGGTTGAGAAACAACCACTGACCCCGCCACCGCCGTCAGATCCCAAAGTGGCGGAGATTGAATTGTTGATGGCGCAGTTCGCTCCGCCGGGGTCTGCCGAGCAAGTGCTCGCCACCCGCCAGATATTCGAACAGGCTTCGGTGGCGCAGAAGGAGCGCTTGCTGGTCGGTATCGGCACTGCCGGCATGTCCAACTGTTTACCGTTGGTAGTCGAGCATGCGGGTGATGAAAATGCGGTGGTCGCACTTGCCGCCTTGCGCGCGTGTCAGGATCTCGGTCCGTCGAGCGTTGGTGATTTGAAAGATGTTCAGCGTGCCTTGGACTCAGCCGATCCACGGGTGCAGACACGTGCTGCCATTCTCCTCGCTCACCTCGAAGACGAGGCGAGTCTGAAGCCATTGATCGCCCGTCTGGGCACGGTCGCCGCTCCAGAGGCCAAGTCCACATGCGATCTTCTGCACGAGCTCTCGGGTAAAGATCTCGGTGAGACCGCTGCGCCATGGCAGACGTGGCTGAACGCGGAACTCTCGGCTGCAGATGCTAAGCTCCCCAGCGTGCTCCAGGCTCTTGCCAGCAAGGATTCGTCTCAAGTAATCCAGGCGTTAAAAGAGTCTACCGAATTGCGTCTGCGGCGAGCTGTCTTGGTACCGTCCGTCGTGGCGTTGCTCGGACATGGCGATGCGCAGGTGGCACACATGGCGGAACTGTGTCTGAAGGCGCTTGGCGGACCACTGGCCAAGGCGTCGTTCAAGATCTGGCAACAAGAGCATCCACTGGGCCTGCCGTCGCTTCAGGCTTCGCAGATCGCCGTGACGCCGACGGTCGTGACCCCGACCGTTGCCGCGCGTTTCCATCTGTCTGAGGGAGTTCAAGATATCTTGGTCATCAGTGGCCTGGTATTTCTTTTCTTTTTGGTTTTTGTCCTCCTCGGCAGGCCGACCAAAAAGGCTCTCATGACCCTCGATCAGGCGACTGGCGGCCATGTGACGCGGCGCCTCGTCATGGCCAAGGCCAAGGGCCAGGCGGTGGTCAGGAATACCACCACCTTTTTCAAGCAAGGTGCCATAGGCCTCAATCGTCCTCGTCCGCGCCAGGATAAGATCCCCGCCGCATTGGAACGAAAAACGCCTCCGCCGGCCGACGTCGCCGTCAGCAAATGAGTTGGCCATGAGGCGGCCATTCCACACCGGCGCAGCTGGTCACTGACGCCAGAGCTTGAACGCCAGATGCCTGCTGAATGCTGGTGGGCGGACATCCAAGGCCCGGGCGGCGTGGATGAGGTCGATCTGGCTGACGATGCTACCGAGATCAGGATCCCACCATTCCAGGCGCATGCTGCCGGCGGCAACTTCATCACCGATGTGGATCACGGCGTCGGTGATCGGCGTGCCGCTGCCGCCGCTCATGCTCCAGGTGCGATCGACGACGTAGCCAAGGATGCGTCCGGGGCGAGACCAGGTACGGCACCACAAGGCAGCATTTGGCGCGTTGATGGCGGGGGCCACACACTGGGCGTTTTTTCCGCGCAGGTCTTCGCCATGGGTAAATTTTTCAAGCGCCCCATAAACACCAAAACGGTCTTCCTGGTCGATCCATTCGAACCACCACAGCATCGGCGCGCCGGCATGCCCGCTGACGAAGCCAGCCCAGGGGCCGATGGCGAACTCGGCGCGCATGCGCTCGCGGCTGCAGGCGCCCGAACTGCCACCGAATTCGCTGACCAGGATGGGTTTCGCCAAATCAGCGAGGCCGAGTTTTCTGCTCAGGGGATCGCGCGTGCTTTGGTTCAGCAGTTCAGCTATCGGGGTTCCTTCACCATGATAGGCATCAATGGTGAGGTAATTGATGCTGGGGAAGGCGGCGATGGCGCGGTCGGCATTTTGCCAATCGCCACACCAATGGGTGCAGATGGGGTGCTGGTACGGGTCGCGGGCATGCAGCGCCTTGGCGGCACGATCGTGCCATGCCACCACCTGATCGTGCGAAGCGTGCGCGAGGTTGACTTCGGCCCATAATTTCCAGCCGAGCAGGGCTGGGCTGTCACCATAACGGGCACCGAGGTAGCGGAACAGCGCCGCTTGGCAGGTGAAAGCGCGCTCATCGCTAAAGAGGCCATCCGGGGTGTCGAGCCAGCCGCCATTGCCGCGGAAGTACGGATGGTATTTCCAGTCGTCTTCAGCGCCGCCGCCGTTGCGCGCCATGCCGTGGTTGAACAGGCTGAGGTTGACGCGTACGCCGAGCTCTTCGGCGCGATCCAGGAATTGATCAATGGCCCAGGCGTGGCCATCGTGATAGCGCCCAGTGCCACGATAACCCGGCCAGGCGGGCGACCATTCCAGACCCATGTTCCATGGGCTCAACCAGGCCTCGCAACCGCTGCCACCGCCGGCTGCCAAGCGTTCGAGGTAGGCGCCGCGGGTGAATGAACCGCGATCCGTGGTCAGGGTAGTCTGCAACGCCCCGCGGCTGCGCGTATCATAGGTCGAATTCAAGTTGCAGCCGCTGGGCCATACGAAAGCGCCACCGGCGCTGAAGAAACGCGGGTCGCCGGCGTCGACGCGGGTGATGCCATCCCATGCCTCACCGGTGACCTCGAGATCGGGCAGCGCGACGACGGTGGTGGCTGCTCCCTGGCGCACGGCGGTCAGGCTCAGCCGGTGGCGTCCGGGTTGCGACGGCCGAAAACGCACCTGAAAGCACGGCGGGCCGGCGGGGGTGAATGTCTCGTGGTCGCCGCGGTCGGCGGCAGTCACCGGTTGGTTGTGGAATCCAGCCAGCTTCACCACCTTGCCGTCGGGCTGCACCACGGTCAGGTCCAAGGCATACTCTAAGGGGTCGCAGGGTGCGCTGGGATAGGGCAGCGGCAACACCGACAGGCTCCAACGTTTACCGGTGATGGCGTGGCTGCGCATGCCATCGAAGTGCCCCAGATCAACCACCGTCAGTCCATTTTCGACCGGCAACGTCGGCAGCGTTTGGATGGTGGAATCAATGGCGATGGTCGCCGTCGACGGCACGTCGGCATACAAGAACAGGCCAACGCGTTGTGCATCGATCGTTGCGGTTTGGTCCCACACACCGCCGTGGCCTTCTGCCATCAGCAGGGCCTCTCGGTCGAGTCGCAGGTGGACGGTTTGCATACCCACCGTCAGCGGCTGCGGGTGGATGCTCTGAAACCACACGCCGCAGCGGTCGGCACGCCAGGCACCCAGGCCCATCCCCGGCGGCGCGTCAGCCGGCACGTTGATGCGGGCGATGATTTCCTGTGGGCCGGTGGACGCCTCGCTCAGGGGAATGATGGTGGTCAGCGGTGCGGCCAATGCCTGGCACGTTACGAAGCGATTACCGATGCGCACCGTCCCATGACCCAGGTCGACGGTGGGGGCAAGCTGCGCCAGCACCAGCGTGCCGGCGGTCGATAGCACGCCGCTGCCGTTGACGGCCAGGGCGGTGGTGCCCGGGGCCAGCGTCAAGTTGCCGTGCGCCAGTTCAATGCTGCCCGCACCATTCGGCAGCCCGAGCTGCACCGTATGTCCGGCCAGGTCGAGCGAGCTGCCTGGTGTGAAAGTGACCTTGGTCTGGCGCAGATCGAGGTCGGCGGTGACGGTGACATGGCCGGCAATGGACAGTTGCGGTCCGTGCGGCGTGCTGCCGAGGTGGATGCCATTGCCCAATACCAGGGTGCCCTGGCCGGTCAGCGGCCCAGTGAGGACGAGTTCACCACTCAGGCTCACCACCGCCGCCGGCGCGAAAGCCTCTGCCGGTACCGCGCTCCATTCGTCCGACGCGTCGGCCCCATGCGCGGCGTTATTCCACAACAGGCGCATGCTGTTACCGCCGCCGCCTTCTTCGTATTGTACGCGCAGACGATAGAGACCAGGCGGCACATGGTGATGCACGGTGACCGCAGTGGCCCCCTGGCCGTTGCCCCAACCGTTGCTGCCCCATTCGCCAGCATCGATGCGATCATTGCCATTGAGATCAAGCCACACCCGGCTGCCGTCGTCAGAGCTGGTGGCCAGATCGACATCGGGTGAGGATACCAGCAGCCAACCATCCCATTGCACGGAAAAATCGTCCCAGTCGTTATTGTTGCCGCCGATTTTCCAGGTGCGGCGTTCGGCGGCTGTACCAAAGGCTTCTGAAGGGAAGTCGATGGTCTTGTCAGAACGTTTGCCGGCGATGATTTGCGTGCTGCGCCAATCATCTTGTGTCACCTGGCGCAGGCTTTTCGCGACGACGCTGGCGGTGAGTCCGCTGGCGTGCACTGCTTCCAGCGCGATCCCGCCGCTGAGGGTTGCTGGACTGGCGGCGAGGAATTCCACCCCATGCGCACCGACCACGAAGGACGTCGTGGTCTCGCCCGCTGCCAGTTCGATGCGTTCGCCATCTACCCGCCGAGCCTCGGCGGCCCACATGCACAGGGTTGGTATCGCCCAAAGAAAGAGGATTCCACGCATGGCAGGGACATGGTACGGGAGAGTTCGCTCGTCGTTGTTCAATGAAGGGGATGCGCGATGTCAGCGCACCAAGCGCCGCCGTCAGGCAGAGCCGCAGGCCGGTTGAGACAGGGACGGCAATGACTGGACCCCGCGCCAGGTGGCTTGACCATGTCCGCACATGACCATCGGCGCTCTCGTTACCGTTCCCGAACTGCAGGCTGAAGGCCTGGCCCGACTGCACGCCGTGCGGGGCGGCTATAGCGTGATCCGTTTCCTCGCTTCGGGCGCGGAAATGACACAGGAACAAGCACGGGTGCTGCGCTATGCGTTGATGCCGGGAACCCGCGTCACCGCCACCGTCGCCGGTGCCGAAGTCACCGCTACGATCACCGCGCGACGCATTCAGCGCGACGTCGCCAGCGGTCTCATGGTGTATGGCGTCAGCGGCGCCGACCTGCCCGAAGCGGCCGTCCGCGAAGATGCCATCACCGGCGTGCTCAGCGCCCGTGACCCGCTCGAACAACTCCTTACCGTGCAGTTCAATGATCTGCGCCCGGCGTTCGCCAAGGCCGGCAGCTCGTTGCCGCCCGAACCATGGGGTCCACAAACCACCGCCGCCCGCGAAGAGCTGCTGGCGTGGCGTGATGCGGCATGGACCACCACCGGTGGCGTGGTCGGCCTCGCCGCTGCGCGGGTACGCGCCCTACCGCATCAATTGCTGGTGGCGCGCCGCGCCCTGGACGACCGTCATGTACGTTTCCTGCTCGCCGATGAAGTCGGTCTGGGAAAAACCATCGAAGCTGGTTTGGTCATTCAGTCGTTGCTGGCCATCAAGCCGGATCTGCGCGTCCTGATCATCGTCCCCGGTGCCTTGCTGTCGCAGTGGTTCCTTGAACTGTACCTGCGTTTCGGTGGGCAATCGTATCTGATGCTCGATGGCGAGCGCTTGCGCACCTACGAAGGCAATCCGTGGGTCGGCGAACAGTTCGTGCTGGCCTCCAGCCGGGCGGTGGAAGAGCTCGACGGCAAGTCGGCTTTGCGCCTGGCGACGTCAAAGTGGGACGTCGTGGTCGTTGACGAATGCCATCGCATGCAGCCGGGTGGCGTCTTGTTTAAACGCGTGGCGGTACTCAGCAAAGCCAGTCCGCACGTGCTGCTGTTGTCGGCGACGCCGGCGCGTCAGCACCCCGATGCCTACCTGGCGCTATTGGCGCTCCTGCAGCCGCAGGTGTGGCGCCTTGATGATCTGGCCGCCTTCCGCACGCGCTTGGCGGCGCATGATCAGGTGGTCGCTCTGCTGGCAGCAAGCATCGCCGCTGGCGTCACCGCTCGTGCCGCGCTGGCTCAACAATGGCAGGAGCTCCTCGCCGACGACCGTTTGCTGGTCAAGCGCGCGCAAGCGGTCGCGCTCAAGCCTGACGACGAGGCGGCGCACATCGCCCTTATCGCCCACGTCCGCGAGCACCACCAGCTCGATCGGCGCCTGATCCGCAACCGCCGGCAAGTGCTGGCGCGCCTGGCCAAGGAGAGCGGCATCCAGACGTTTGCCCCAACCACCCGCAGCCGCGAGACGGTGGTGTACAAGCCTGACGTCAGCGAAGCCGCGGTGCGCCTGGCGATGGCGGCCTATCGCGCGGCGTTGATCGGTGGCGGCAAAGAGACTGACCTGCCGCCGCGTCTGGCGCATTGGCTGGTGCAGGTCGAGTTGGCCATGGCGGCACATCCGTCAGTGCTTGAACGCCTGTTGGCGATGCGCGCGACGGTATTGCCCAATCCCGAAGAATTCGCCGAATATGCACTGCGCGCCCGGCCCGGTGAAACCCTGGCGCAGGTGTTGCGTTCGGACCTATCCGAAAACGAGATCGCCAGCCACGTGGCCATCAGCGCCGCCTGCCATTGCGATCAGCCGGGTGAGCCGGCGGCCCTGGCAGCCCTGCGCAAGAGCGTCGCCACCTGGTTGACTCAGGCCAAGCGCAAACCCACCGCCCGTCTGGCGGCATTGATGGCGCGTTTGAAAACGTTCTGGCTCGACCATCCGCAGGAAAAAGTCCTGGTCTTCACTACCCATGCCCTCGCCGTCGAGCCGCTTGCTGAAGCCCTGCGCGAGGCCTTTGGTGATGAAGCGGTGGAAACCTTCGGCGCCCATCAGGACACGGTCGTGCGCGAAGAATCGGCCCGGCGTTTCCAAATCGATGATCGCTGCCCATTGATGGTCTGCGATCCGCTGGGTGGCGAAGGCCGCAACTTCCAGTTCGTGTCGGTGGTGGTGCATCACGATCTGCCGTGGTCGGTTGCCGCCGTCGAGCAGCGCGTCGGTCGCGTCGATCGCCTCGGCCGTGATGGCGACATTCCCAGCTGGTTATTGGCGCCTACGGATCCGGCGGCCATCGATGCCGCCTGGGGTGAACTGCTCGATCAGGCGGTAGGCGTGTTCTCGGCTTCCTCGTCGGGTCTGGAGTTCGTCTCAGACGCCATTGAGACCCTCGCTGTCGGCGCCGCGTTGCGCGGTGGTGGCGAGGCGTTGCGCGCGGCGATCCCGCAGGCAGTGGCCCTGGTGGCGGCCGAACGCGATGCACGTGACCGCCAGGAAGACGAATGCTTTCATGCTGATGCAGCGGCGTTTGCCGCTGCCGGGCGCGACAGTCTGGTCTTGACCAGTGCCGCGCCACCGGCCGGTGCCCTGGCGCGGTGGATTCGCGGCCTGGGTGGCGAAGCCCGTCGCGAAGAAGAAGCCCCGCGTGCCTGGCGCCTGCGCACCCGTTATGGCGATCAGCCGGTGATCGGCGTGTTCGATCGGGAAGTAGCTCTGGCCCAGCCGCGCTTCGCTTTCTTGGGCATCGGCAATCAGCTGGTCGATCGCTTGATCGACGATGCCGCCAGCGCCCGCTGGTGCCGCGCCAGTGCCTGGCGGCGGCCACGCGGCAGTGTGCCGACGTGGGCCGGGATCCGTGCGGTCTATGTACTGACCCCCGATTTCGCTCCGATCGTCGCGGCTGGATTGCGCCTGGAAGTGGTGCGCCGTCTGTTCATCGCCGCTCCGCCGCGGCGGATGCTGGTGTGCGCCAGCGACACCACTGGCGAGGTGGTGATGGATGACGCGCTCATCGCCGTGCTGACGCCGGCCTTCTCCGTCAAGGCCGGCGATGGCGCGTTGAGCACCACCACCAATCGCGAGGTGTGGACCAAGCCGTTGCTGGCCGGCCAGCCCGAAAAGTTCACTCAGTGGCAAGATGGCGTGCGGCGGGCGGCGGCGGCGGCCAGCGAGCATATCAGCGCCCGTCTCGACGCTGATCGCCAGGCTGCCCGTGCCGCGCTCGATGCGCGGCTCGATGCCGGGCTGGAAGCCATTCGCTCATCCTCGGCCGCCACCGCCGTCCGCCTTGGGCCAGCCCATGCCGACACCCGCAACGCCCAGCTCGAAGCCAGCGAGGAAGAACGGCAGGTGCTGGCCCTGCGCGCGGCGGTCGACGGCGCAACCTGGGAACTCGAGGGGCTCTCCTACGTCATGCTGGTGTAGTAGGATGGCTATGAATTGTATTCATAGGGGCTTTCCTGGGGGCGCGGGCGACTCGCCCGCGAT
>JAYVTR010000182.1:0-19058 GCA_043788625.1 Planctomycetota bacterium | reverse complement strand
TCGTCCCGGAAGTCGACGTTTTCCATGCGGTCACGAAAACGTTTGCCCGTCATCGGCGCCTGAAATGGGTACTTGCTCGCATCCACCGGTGCGCTGGGTGCGGTCTCGAAATCCTCATACGATTGCCAGTCGACGGCCCAGAAGATGATCTCGCGGCAGCGCTGGATGGGATCGAATGCGCGGGTCAGGGTATTGTGGCTCTGATCGCCCCAGAACGGAGTCCTGATCGCGGACGAGTCGGATCCGTCGGGGATGTGGAGTATCGGATATTGCGAGCTCAGGCCGATGTTGTGGATCGGTTGTGCCGCAACCGGCTTCCACTGGCAGGCATTGATCGTGCCGCCGCCGGGTTCCCACACCTTGCCGGACTGCGGGGCGCTGAAGAGATCGTATTCGATGAGTGGATAATCCGTCATGATCCCGCGCTGCAACGGACGCGGTGCGCCCCAGTCATAAGGGAAGCTCGCAGAATACAGCATGATCAGCTTCATGCAGCGATCGTGGTAATAGGTGATCAAGTCGTGAGTCAGATTGATCGATGGCGATCCATCCTTGGAAGGGATCGGTGTGCCAGAGCCACCGGTCGACGGTTGGCCGCCCAGTTCGGGCAGCGATCGCCAACGGGTCATGGTCATCGCTGCGTGGGCGAGGAAGCGCATGGCTTGCACCTGCTTCCAGGCGACGTGCATGGTGTCCTTGCCGTCAGCATCCAGCGTTCCCGATTCGAAGGCGATAATTGGCGCTGGTATCGGGGCCGGATTGAAGAACGACGCCGTCAGGGCCTTCTTCTGGCAATACAACAGCGTGGCTTGCAGATATTCGATCGCGTTGTCCATGGTGGGCGCGTTGTCATAGGCGTATTTCTTGAAGGCCGCGAACACCACCTTCATGTCATCGTCGGCTCCGGGGGTTGACGTCCCAGATGCCAGCGTGGTGCCTTCCCAGGCGATGCAGGGCGCGCCGTCGAAATCGAAACTTATCGTACCGGGAGTCATGAACTCCGCTTGGCGGTAATTCAGGGCGTGCATCGGTGGCGACGGATACGGCATCACGTATGGCCACGCCTTCCAGGGAAAGATCGGGATCGCATTGTTCTGCGCATAGCCGCTGACGGTGAAGACCAGTTTTTGCGCCTCGTTGTTCGGCGTGGGCGACATCGCCTGTTCTTCCAGGTTGGTGGTCGCCATTGGTTGCGAGTAATAGAGATAGGCGCCTTCTCCCAGCAGTCCCTGGATCTCGTCGCCGTCGGAATCCAAGCGGCGGGCGATGTCCATCGGCAGCGGCAGGATGCCGAAGCGATGGGTCGCCAGGCGTGATTCCAGATCCCAGTTCTGGCTGCGGTAGCTGACCGGTACATCCCACGCGTTCATCGCCTCGACGTCGATTGCCGGGTTCGCGTTATGGGTGTTGTTGAAGCACTCGACCATCTCTTCGGCCTTGGTCGAAGCGTAAAGCTGGAAGCGCGCGATCTGCTGGGCCTTCAAGCCCACCGGCAGCAGCGTCAGGATGGTCACCACGCCAAAGGTGACGAGCACCAGCGAGATGGCGACCTCGAAGAGCGTGAAGCCAGCACGCACGCGTGAAGTGGCCGACGATGAAATTGGCAGCGGCATGATCTGGACTCCAGTGGCGTGGGCGCCGCGCTGAGGTGCGACATGCAGTGCGCACGACAGGTCTGATGTCCAAGGGATGCGTTGTCGTTGATCAACCGGACGCGCAACCGCACGGGTGCTCAACGACGGTGATAATTCGCGGGGGCGGTTCATATCCATGAACCAGCTAGACCCGACGAGTGGAACTATCTGTACATGGTCTTTTGCGGAGGTTGGAGCCGACCATCGTCGGCGTATCACACGTCGCAGGTTTCGAAAATCTGCGAACGTGTCTCCGGCGTGCCGTTCAATGATCCCTACAGATCACCATTTCGTCGGTTCATTCATTAACCGTTGAATCCAACGGATGGTGCCGACGGGATTTTTCGCCCAGGTCTGGGTGCGGCGTGATGAACTCCAGGTGTGGCTGGAATTAGGGGGCCACGTCTCGTAGTGATCGACAGGGGTGCCGGAAGGACCGCCACCCATATCTTTCCCGTTTCCGATCTCGTGGAATAAGTTGTGATAGCTGGTTTCCATAGAGGCGCCCGTCCACTCGATGCGGTACCATAGGCGGATTTCTGAGCCGCGCATGCCGTCGAACAGGCTTTGTCCCTGCGGTCCACCGAACAGGTCAGTTTCGTTGAGGGTTTGGACCTCGGCCCAGTTCTTGAATCCCTGAGTGCCTCCGGAACCGCAAGTGACGATGAAGGTTCCGAGGCCATCGCGATAAACGCGGAACCAGGATTTTCCCGCGCTTGACATCACGGGCGATTTATTTCCTTCCTGGAATTCGGTAAGGAACAGTCCGTCGTTCGCAGCGCCCGTCGAGGCATCGTATTTATTATCGGTCACCGGTTGCGGATCAGGATTCTTGAGCAATGGCCAAAGTAAATCAGGTTTCGCTGCGTCGAATTTCATTAAATTATAACCGGTAGATTGACGGATCGCCCAAGGCGGACGGACCATGCGATACATTGGACAACGCACGGCGCCGCCGATATGAGGCCATGCCGTGGCTCCACTGCCTCCCAGCCAATCTCCGGCGTAGTTGAGTGGTCCCTCTTTTCCGTCGCGCACATCGACCCAGCCATAAGCCTCCTCGTGAATCCTCATATCACTCGTCTGAATCTCTGAGTCGACAGTCGGTATTGCCATATTCAAAGGTGTCTTGATGCGCCGGTCCCACCCTAAGCGCGATGTTTCTTGCACATAACTGCACGCAGCAGCAAGCATGATCTTGGCTTGTGCATACTGGATCAGGGCGTGGGACTCCTCGACATCGCTGCGCATGCGAGTTAGGAATGTTAGAGCCAGCGATGCCAGGAGGGCGGAGAGCCCGGCAACGATAATGAGGATGGTGCCTTGGCGGGTACTGGACATGGGCTGCTGACTCACTGGGTATCGAGGTTGGTATCGTTTGCGGCGCCGCCATTGTCCCAGGTGGCCCACCCGGACCCTGGCTTGCGCTGTTGCCGCGCGCCGCGGAGCGTACTGCCCAAGCCGCACCACGACAATTCGATGGTCTCAGCGGTCAGAGCCGAGACCCGACGGATCTTGGCGACCGCCACGTGGTGCGCGTTCTTAATCAGGCGGCCGACAGATACTTCCACAGTTGGCCAATGATCGGGTTTCTCGCGCATGATTTTTTCTGGATAGTTAATGCGGGATAGGAAGGTATTCAATTCGGCAACGCTCCCGTCTGCGGTATAGTCGGTGTTAAAATGGCGATTATAGTCACTGTTTATGCTGACTCCGGGGGCGCGAGGGTTGAGGTACCCATAGGAGGTTGAGTAAGTCTGCCGATAGATGCCGCGGGAATTGAGCTGGGTGCCATCGTCATTGCAGAATCCGAGACTGGGTTGAATGCCTAATTTATTGATGCTTCCTGTCGTCAGTGGAGCGCCGGCTACATTCGTGTGCCATGTGTAGATGGCATTGGGGGGAAGATATTCACAGAAGGCGGCATAGCCCATGGCGCCGATTAGATTGGAAAGCTGGCGATAGTACCAGGGGTGTACGGCGGTGTCGTTGTAGCCTGAATAGGTCAGTGGAATGGCGGTGCCAGTCGGGGTATTCGTGTAATCGGCCTGAACAGAAAACGGAGTCAGGGTCGAGTTCGGATTCGTATGAGCAAAGATGGCATAGCGCCCAAACCAGATTGGTGGCATGGTGCTCGCATTAAACCCTTTGGTGAATAAGTCGTTTGTGTCACGATCCTTTTCCGCCAAATTGGCGCGGGTCCAAGTGCGGGGGTCGTGTACTGACCACGAATACGTCGGGTCCCAGCCAGTGTCCTGTTCCCATGTAGCGTCTGTCAGGTCAGTGCGCACCTTTGTTGCATTAACTGCTCCATTGGTGGTTCCGCGTGGATTCCCTCCGCCTTTCGTCCAGGAAGTGAGCTCGGCAAACGGCGATCCCGTTCCGCGGAGTGGACGTAGACCACTGGGGTTTGGGTCATCGAGATTGGTCCAGAAATCAAGCTGAGTCTGCGCTTCCCAGTATCCAGCGCGCAGCAGGGAGTTTTCAATCGAGAGCCGATTCGCGGCCGTCACGGTCTGTGAGGCGGCGCGAAATCCAGCCATGGCTGTGTAGACGACTAAGCTGCCAAGGGCTACGGCGATCATCATTTCGATGAGGGTGAAGGCGGCAACGGATGTGGGGGTGCGGTTCATGTAATTGTTCCTCAGCGCATAATCGCTTGGACGCGTGGATCGTAGTAATTGAAGCGCGCAACTTGCTGGGCGCGTAAGCGCACGGACTTAGGCACATTACCGCGATCGAGCTTCTTGTTATAGTTTCGGTCTGCACCGAAGGCGCCGGTGAATATCTTGCGTTGATCCTGGCCAGGTCCCTTGTCTTTATCACTGGAGTTCAGGACCATGATGGTTTCAACATTCGCCCCGGTTGCCAAGCCCGTGGGATCGCTCGTGAACATGAGGGTCTTCTCTGGATTGCGGTATGACCACAACTGTTCGTCGCGGAACTCCAGGTCGATGAGGCGCTCGTAATAGCTGCGGGTCCTGGGAGTGGGGATATTGTGGTTATTGTCGTGCCAATTGCAGCGAGGGCTGCCAAACGGGTATTTGCTCGCATCGATCGGAGCGCCCGGAGCGGTTTCAAAGTCTTCATAGGACTGCCAGTCAACCGCCCAAAAGACTATTTCCCGGCAGCGCTCTGCGGCGGCGAAAGGCGCGGCTAGATTGTAGTGATCAATGTTGCCGAAATGTGAATCGGGCGCGTAACCGTTTAAGACGCCAGATCCCGCCCCTCCCATCTTGGGATTGATAATGTTTGTGGGAAAGATGGCGCCAGTCCCGATGTGGCGAATTGGCATAGGGCTGACGACCCGCCACTGCTTTGGTTTATCGGGCGCAGGCGCGCTGTTACGGTAGTTCAGCGCGCCCGTATCGCTGGGGCCGCGACCGAAGACATAGTCATAGCAAGTTGCGTCGGTTGGCCCGTACAGTTGGTTTGCGGGTAGGCCATTCGGCAAAGCATCAGTGAACAAGTCGGCTTGCAGCAAGGGGAAGTCCATCATTTGCACGCGATTGAGGGGGCGTGGCATGGACCAATCATAAGGAAAGCTGGCAGCGAAGTCGTTGATTAGGTAGAGCGAGCGCTCATGTAAGTACTTGATCATATCGTGGGTGATCACTCCGGACGGACTCGGGACTCCTTGCAGGGTGATGCTGGGAATGGTCACGCCGCCCGCCAAGTCCTCGGTGTCGGTTCCCGATTTTGTGTACGAGTACCACGCCGTCAGACAGGTCGTGGCATGGGCGAGGAAGCGATAGGCCTGCACTTCCTTCCAGCGATACTTGGGGGCGAGGGTGGACTTGGCGTAGGGACCTGCCGCGGGGACGCTGCTGGGAACGGGGGGCATTGGGTTCGGCCCGATGGTCGCTTTCCGGTTGGCATACCACAGCGTCGACGCGACGTAGCGCAGGACACCTGGGCGTGAAGGATAGTTGCCGAGATCCGTGGGCTTTGTGGAATAGGGGCTTTCGATGGTGTAGTCTGCGCCGTACGAGGGGGGGCGCGCTGAGGTCATGTGGTAATCGCATGTGGTGAACTTTGTCGGATAGTATTGCTTGTTGTCGTTATTGAATCCTTCCCAGTCCCAGCAGCGACCGCATGCGTAGGGGAAATAGCCGACATGGATGCCGGTTGAATCCTCTGGCCAATCCATGACTTTCTGCACGTCGGGATCATGCAGGCGGTTCTGGGGCGCGGTTTCCCACGGAAAACAGAAGGTCTCGACCCAATTGCGATTGTTCTTGGCCTTGCTTCCCGTGGGGCCTCCATTCGTGTTATCGTCCCGCAGCACGTCTTGGAATGGCCATACATAGTATGAGAAATAGTTGGTTTCGGGGTCAATGCTGTCAGGACTGCCGCCGCTGGTGAAGACGCGCTTGGGAAGGAAGAGATCTGCCATATGCGCCATGTGCAGCGGCGGTGAAGGCCACGGTGTGTGGTAAGGCCAGTTTTTCATCGGGAAGGAAGTCAGGCTGTTCTGCTGGGCGAAGCCGGCGATGCCGATAATCACCCGTTGAGCCTCGTTGGGTGGCGCGGCCCGTTGGCCTGTTGTCGACGCGCTGGGGTCGAAGGCCACTTGTCCCTGTTCCTGAGTACCGGTACTGGCCAGCGGTTGGGAATAGTAGACTTGTCCGCCCAGATCGAGGATTTGCTTGATCTCGTCGCCGTCAGAATCAATTCGGCGCGAAATGTCGGGTGGCATTGGCATTAAGCCGAAACGATGGGAGGCGAGCCGGCACTCCAGATCCCAGGACTGCCCCTTATGGGCCACTGGCTGATCCCACATGGTCATGCCTTCGCTATCAATTGCCGGGTTGCTGTCGGCGCAGTTATTGAACTGCTCGATCATTTCTTCTGCCTTGGCGGCGGCATAGATCTGGAAGCGCGCCATTTGCTGGGCTTTGAGCCCCTGAGGCATCAGGACCAGAATGCTGACCACAGCGAAGGTCACGATCACCAGCGACAAGGCGACTTCGAAGAGGGTGAAGCCGGCGGAGGGTGCGGAGCGGTGGGGCATGGCGAGCCGATGGGGCAGAGGGTTGCTGGTCAGCGCTTGGTCTGGAGTCAAAAAGGCGGTCATGGGTGGAATGTGTTCTCTTTGCACGTTCTACGACATTTCCTGAGCCTAATTCCCGGACACTTGGATCTATACCCTGTGAAGTGTGAGATGCGGGAACGTTTTTGGTCTGCTCAACGATAGGACCAAGCGGTGGTATCTGGTGCCTCGATGACCGAACCGACCCCCCGCCTACGAGCCCTCGGCGCCTTGCGTGGGCTGATCCAGCATGGTCGCGTGTCGGCGGGGCAGGCCTTGCCAGCCGAACGGCAACTGGCGCAACAGCTAGGTGTCGCACGGGTTACGGTGCGCTCAGCGCTGGCAGAATTGGCCCGTGAGGGATTGCTGGAGGCCAGCTTTCGCCGCAAACGTCGGGTCGCGGGATTGGCGTCGGGTGGGCTGATGGCCCAGACGGTGGCGGTGCTCAGTCCTTGGCAGCGCGATGATCGATTCCGCCAGCGGCGCGGCACCGACCTGTTCATCCAGGCAGAGATGATCCGTCTGGTCGAGGCCGGCGGTCATCACGTACTGACGCTCAATCCGCAGAAGCTGCTCGATGGTGGGCTGACCCATCTGCTCGCTCAGCGGCCACGCGGCATCCTGGTCGCCGGTCATGACATGGGCGAGCGCGTCGAGGGCCGCAACCTGATCGCCGCCTGCGTGGGGGTCGGCATCCCGTTGGTGGCCTATAGCTATGTCGCTGACCTGCCCTGCGACACGGTGGCCAGCGACCAGGAGAAAGGCTGCTGCGATCTGGTCCACTGGCTCGCCGCGCGTGGTCGTCGTCGGCTTCTTCGCCTGTGGCGTTTCGCGGGCACCTGGGGTTGGCTGGATGCGCGCAATGCCGGTTACGAACGTGGCGTGCGCGAAGCTGGTCTGCTGTCGCTTCCGCCGGTGCATACCAAAGATCTGTCGCATGATCCGTTGACCGAGCCGGTCTTTCGTGATCTCGCGCGCAGCATCGCTGGATCCTTGATTGAACACCTCTGTGCCCCTGAGCCGATTGATGCGATCCTGGTTGCCAGCGATCCCCATGCCTGGCAGGTCGCGGCGGCGTTGCGCCTGTTCGGCAAACGGCCCAATGTCGATGTTGATGTCGTCGGTTACGACCGCGTGCTGCAACCCAGCGGCAGCGGGTGGGAAAGCGAGGGTCCGCTCGCCACTCTTGATCGCTGCGATGATCGCATCGCCGCCCAGATGGTTGCGCTGCTCAATGATCGCATCGCCGGCCGGCTGCCCACTGCATCGCAGCGACGGCTGGTGGTCGGGGATCTGCACGAACTGTCGCGCTCACCGGTCGGTTGATCTCAGTCGGAATTGAGCCAACCCGCGCCGAAGCGCCAGACGCCCCAGCCGATCAGTGTCGCGCGCAGCACCGGCGTCAATGATGCGGTCGAGGTCAGTGTCGCGGTGACGTCCATCGCCGTCGCTGGCAGCGTCCAACAAGCGGAATGCTCGTGCAGATCGAGTCGGCGTTCGATCTCGGCGCAGGGCAGCGGGCAGCGCGCGGCATAGATCAGTTCGGGTTGGCGTAGCCGGCGGTCTTCGCTGAGCGCGATGACGCGCAGATCGTCGAGATCATGGGCGGACAGGCCGATCTCCTCGGTGATTTCGCGCTGCATTTCACTGATCAGGTCGACGTCGCTGCCGGGCTCAGGCGGATCCATGGTGCCGCCAAAGGGATGCGCTTGGCCGGAATAGAGCGCGACGGCCTGGCCACGACGACCGAAGACCAGCCGGCCATCGCCGCTCTCCAGCGCCACGCTGGTGCCGAGTGGATTGGCGAGCACGCCCGGTCCGTGGTGATCGGCCCACTGCGGATGGGCGGCATTGGTGCCGAGGTAGTCCTGATAACCACTGCGGCTGAGCGCCAGCGTCAACGCGCCGTCATCTGCCGACCAGGATTCGAGCCGACACTGAGCGCCGTTGAACAGCGACACGCCGGGTTGCGCCAAGGCGGTGACCCAGGCGTCGTCGACGGCTTCACGTTGACTGGGGTTCAGCCGATGGCTGCTCGTCATCCACTGCGTGCGCAGGCTCTGGCGTGGCCAATCACCGATCGCCAGAAAAGTCACGTCGCCAGCCGGATCGAAGCGGAGCGGGATGCGCATGGCCCGCCACCGTGAATAGCGATTTTCTTCGCGCAAGACGACGCCAATGACGTAGACGATGCGACGCTGCCTGTCACCATGCCGCCATGACCGTCACCCTTGCCGACGTGCGTGCCGCGGCCGAACGCATCCGCGGCGCCGTGTACCGCAGCCCGTGCCCGTATTCACTGAACCTCAGCCGCCTGACCGGTGCGCGCATCTTTTGCAAACTCGACCACTTGCAGATGACCGGCAGTTTCAAGGAGCGCGGCGCGCTCAATCGTCTGTTGCGCCTGCCTGAAGATCAGCGCCGCCGCGGCGTGATTGCCGCATCGGCGGGTAACCACGCATTGGGCCTGGCTTGGCATGGCAGCCGGCTGGGCATTCCGGTGACGGTGGTGATGCCGCAGCGCGCGCCGCTGGTGAAGGTCACCAACTGCCGGTCGTTTGGCGCGGAGGTCATCCAGCGCGGTGAGTACCTCGACGAAGCCCGGGTGCATGCGGATCAACTCGCTGCTGAACGCGGTCTGACCTACATCCACGGTTTCGACGATCCCGATGTCATCGCCGGCCAGGGCACCATCGGCCTGGAGATCCTTGAGGACGTGCCCGACGTCGACGACGTGATCGTGCCGGTGGGCGGCGGAGGACTGATCGCCGGCATCGGCACCGTGATCAAAGCATTGAAGCCGCTGGTGCGCGTCATCGGTGCGGAATCTGCGGCGGCTCCGACGCTGCACGCTTCGCTGCTTGCTGGGCAGCCGGTGCGCATTGCCCCCAAGCCGACGTTAGCCGATGGTCTGGCAGTCGCCCAGGCGGGCGCGCTATGTGTCGAGATCGCTCGCCGCGTGGTCGATCAGGTGGTATTGGTAGACGAGCCCGCCATCGCCACCGCGGTGGTGCGTTTGCTTGAGCTGGAAAAATCAGTCGTCGAAGGTGCCGGCGCGGTGCCGCTCGCCGCCGTGCTGTCGGGCGCGGTGCCGGTCGCCGGTCGCACCGTCGTGCTGGTGCTCGCCGGCGGCAACATCGACCTCACCGTGCTGGGTCGCGTCATCGATCGCGGGCTGGCCGCTGACGGTCGGCTCTGTCGCGTGACCGTCCACATCAGCGATCGTCCCGGTTCGCTCGCTCGCTTGCTGACCGTGATCGGCGAGGCCGGCGCCAGCGTCGATGAGGTCTTCCACGATCGTCATTTCGGCGCCCAGGACGTCGCCCAGGTCACCGTCACCGTGGTGATGGAAACCCGTGATCAGGCGCATGTCGAGATGGTGAAGGCGGCACTTGGCGTTGCTGGCTATCAAGTGCGGTGATTTTTTATTGGCACTGTCAGAGAAGGGAGCCAGGACAGCGAACAGGAGCCGCGGAGACGCAGAGATCGGATGAGGGGAGAAGGGGCATATCATCCTAAACCCCGCAGTGGGACAGATTTTTCAACACGAAGGCACGAAGTCACAAAGGGATACAGCGAAGCAGCTCGTCACCAGCAGGGTGACTCTGCTACTGGGAACCCGCTGTGCTCAGTACGGCTGTTCCTTCGTGGCTTCGTAACTTCGTGTTGAGAAATCCGGTTCTCTATCGCTGGATTTAGGATCATTCAGGAGGGAGCTCTTCGCCTCCTCTGATCTCTGCGTCTCCGCGTCTCCTGTTCAGTCTTCGTGATTCGATTTCGATTTCCCCGCTGCTCTCAGCGTCGCTCCCACCAGGTCAGAATCGCCGTGCCGATGCACGCACACGGAATGATCGCCACCAGCAGGGCGACGATCCAGAACAGGGCGCCATCGCTGGCGGTCAGGCGGAATGCCGAGGTCTCGGCTTCGGGAATGCCGGTGGCCGCGCCACGGCGGGCCAGCCAGCGGCAGGCGTCGACCAGCAGCGTGGCGTTGGCGAAAGTGCCCTGGGCGAACACGCCGTCGCTCGCCGCCTGACGGCTGCCCCACACCACCAGCCGTGCGCCATGGCCATCGGTCGCGCTGGTGGTCGCGCTTTGATGTTCAATCGCCCAGGTCAACGGCAGCGCGGGTGCGCGTGCGTCGGGTGCCTGGAGTGGCTCGGCGCGACTCTTGGCCCAGACATCGCCTGTATGGGTCTGAAGCAGTGGCGTGGCGACGAATGGCGGCGTCTTGAGGGTGGCGAAGACCGCAGCGAGTTGACGGCCGGGCTCGCCAGCGAAGTTGCCCGGTTGCAGCACCTGCACCGGCGTGGTCCACGGACTCAGCAGCGCCACGCCTCCGCTGGCAGCGGCATTGCTGACCGGATGCGTCGGGTTCACGTGATCGGCATCGACCAGCAGATTGTGGTGGGGAAAGGCGGATTCTTGGCCGACAAAATGATGACGCAGGCTGGCCAGCACGCGGGCTGGCGGAGTCGCATCTCCGGTCAGTACCGGGGCCCACTCGCCGCTCTGCATGGCTGCGATCAATCCATCGGGAGCCGTCCCCAGCAGCACGCCACGGCGACGCAGCAGCGCGGCAAGATCGCCTGGTGCACGATCGTCGGCCAGCACCAGGGCTGAGCCGCCATCGGTCAGATGCGTGTCGAGTGCGGTCAGTCCCGCACGGCCCAAGGCTGCGCGTGGTCCGGCGATCAGCAACACGGCATCCGGCGGCACACGGCCGCCGGATGCCGTGTCGATCGCGATGACGCGAAAGCCGGCGAGTTCGAGCGCGCGTGTGAGTTCATCGCAGCCATCCTCAGCGCCGCCACCGGCGGTCAGTTCGCCATGGCCCTGGAACATCGCCACGGTCGGAGGTGTCGGATCTGCGAGTGAGGTGAGCGCACCGCCGACTTCGCGTTGCAGCACACTGCGGGTGCGCGCGTTGACCGCGATGCGGAAGGCGCGCTTGGCCGATGGTTTCACCACATAGATCGCCGGCGCTGCGGCTTCGCGATAACGCGCCGCGAAGTCGGCGAGTGCTGGCTTGTGCAGGACCGGATCGATGTGCCGTGCCGTGATGCGTGGGTTGATCCCAGCCATCACCCGCAAGCCATCGCTGAGCGGCCGCGCGGCAGCGTCCAGTTCCTCGGGCCAGATGCTGACCAGTTCAAGTGGCTCGTGTTGTTCAGCGAGCAGCTTCTGCAAACCATCGGACAGACTAAAGCGTCGGTCCGCGCTCCAGTCAGCGGCGATCCGGCTGCGATCCGCGGCGGCGACGATCAGCGCCAGCACCGCCAGGATCGCCAACGTGCGTCCACCCAGTCCGCCAAGTCGCGCAACCCAGGGCGTGGAATGCGTCACTGCGGGCGCAGACGCAGGAACGGTGGGATCCACGGTCATCCGTGCATCCGTCGCGCCAGCAGTGCGCCTTGAGCCATGAGCAGACAGGCCGCGGTACAGGTGGCAAAGTAGGCTACGCCACCCAGTCGCACTTCGCCGCGCATGAACGGTGCGATTCGCTCGCCCAGGCCGATGGCCTCGCCGATGGGTTGCAGTGGCCCGCCGCGCAGCGAGATCCCGACCAGGATCAGCACCGCGATCGCGCCAAAGGTCAGCACATACGCGGCGATCGGGCTGTCGACCAGCAGGCTGATCCACACCCCCAGCGCGGAAAACAGTGCACACACCAACAACAGGCCCAGGTAACCCGCCGCCAGGTGCGGTCCGTGCACCGTGCTGACCACCAGCAGGATCGCCGGCTGCACCAACGTCGCGACGACCAGCGACGCCAAGACCAGAAACGACGCGAGAAACTTGCCCAGCACCAACTGATGTTCACGTACCGGCACCGTCAGCAGCAACTGCATCGTGCCCTGGATGCGTTCTTGCGCGAAGCTGGTCATGGTGATCGCCGGCGCCAACAGCGAGAGCATCAGCACGCCCGCATCGAGCGTGTCGACGAACAACGGTACGTCAGATCCGGCGGTGCCATGCACCGCGTCCAGCGTGTGGGCAAAGATTCCGCCGGTCAGCAGCGTCCAGCACGCCAGCACCAGCCACGCCAGCGGCGTGGTGAACGCAGCGATCACATCGCGACGACAGATGGCCCAGATCACCGGCATGGGCGGCAGGCTAGCTCAGAGACGGAAGCCGGCCAGAGGCCTGCCGGAATCAGAACGGCACGGTCAGGATCTCGCCGACCACTGCGGGCAGCTTGAGCCTGGGGATCTCGGACGACCAGCCGACCTCGATCAACAGCGCTGGCAGCGCTGCGCGCACGTCGTCGATGAGGGCTTCCAGCGCCTCGTCACGCTCGTTGATCGCGCTGTTCAGGTTCACTGGTCCGGGGAAAGATCGCCCGCCGCCATGGCCTGACTCCAGTTCCTGCAGCACGCCCTGGGCGGTGGAGGCGGACACATCGGCGACCCGCAGATCGGTGGCGAGTACCTGGGGTTGGTCGGCATCATCGCTGTTGTATTTCCGCATCCAGACGGCTTCCTGCTCGCACTGGCGGCGCTGGGCGATTGAGATCGGCCGTTGATCCGCCAACAACTGTGCGGCCAGGACCAGCCGCATGGCCAGGGCCCGACGCTGGATCAGGTGGTCGCCACGGTGCGCCAGCGTGGTGTGATTCATCGGCAGGCTACTGAGATCGGTGAAGCGCGGATCCTCGACATCCCCGGCCATGATCTGTTGCAGGCGCGGCAGCAGCGCTGGAGCGGGAAGCAGGAAGAAGAAATCGGCACGTGGAAATCCGACACCTGGTCCGGCGTCCAATTGGCGCTGGATCGCCGCATTGAGGTACTGCGGCCGGCCACGCCCGGCATGCCACGGCACCAGCAGCCATTCCATCGGCTCGGTGATTGGCCAGCCATCGACCATGGCGGCGAACGCCGGGTGATCGGCGCCCGCGGTCACCACGCCATCCAGGTCACCTTGAGCTTCCGTCGGTGGCCCGGCCGCCCAGACGACTGCCAGTCGATCGAACAGCCGGTTGCGCATCTCGGGATCGGCAAAGGCGCTGGCTGATCCGTCAGCGGAACGGCTGGCCAGGAGGCCGGAAATGTCCTGCACCGACAGGCGCGGCAGGGCATCCAGCACCAGCTCGCCGGTCGGCTTTTGGTGGTTGGTCCGCCACCACGCGGACAGCTCGCTGGCCACGGCTCTGCGCTCTTCTGCCGTCCACGGCGCCAAGACATCGCGGGTGGTGAAGACTCGCGGATCCAGGCCCAGGCGATGCGCGAGCAGACGCAGAGCCTGATCGCCGACCGTGCGCGGATGTCCGCGGTCAAGCCAGCGGCTCGGCCGCAGGTCGCCGACCACGGCGACCAACTGGTCCAGACCGACATCGCCAAAGCGGCACGTCAGCAGCCACCTGAGGGTCGACTGGCGCTCCGCCGGAATGGCATCGCGCTGGGTCTGGCTCATGCCATCCCAGTTTTTGAGGGTCCGTTCGATCATCGCGTGGTCCGTAACCAGGACCCCGGATTCGCGTGGTGGAGCCAGGTAACCGGCAAGTCGTTCGCTGAATGACGCCGACGCGGTGATGTCGTGTGGTTGGGCAAGCAGCGCATCGATCTCGGCGCGTTCAACCACGGCATCTGCGGGCAGCAGCGCGCGCATGGCGGTGGCTGCCTGGGTCGGCGGCAAACCAAGAAATGGTGCCGGCAGACCGCCAGCCGCATGACGTCGGAACCAGGCGATGAGCCCGCGGCGCAGCGCCTCGACCGGCGGCGGTGGATCGCGCAGTGTACGCGTCCACTGCCGCCCCAGATTCAGCGGCGTGATCAGGCCGTGATCGTCGCCATTGACCATCCATGCCCAGCGGGCGACGCCGACCGCACCACGCTCAGCACCTGGAACGCCACAGCGCACGGCCATGACCGTGGTGGCCGCGGCGATGCCGGTGCGGGTCCAGTCGTCGCTGAAACCGGTATCCCGTCCGTTGGTGTCGTTGAGCAGGACCAGATGGATGCCGTCGGCACTGGCATCCCATTGGCTGACGATCGCCGGACCGGGGTGATTCTCGCCGGTCGTCAGCGTCAACGGCGACAGTGCGGTGAGGTGAGCTCCCAATTCAGCCGGCGTCTGCGCCCGCGCCTGCATGGCATCAATCGTCGCCGATCGACGTGGATCCAGACGCAGGGAGCCCTGGATCAGCCAGGTGCCATCGGCCAACTGGACGTGCAGACCGTCGATGGTCAGTGGTTCCGTGCCGGGTCGGGTGATAGTCAGCGTTCCGGCGTACAGCGTTCCGCCGCGTGCATCGGGTAGGCCAAGGGCGATCGCCTGTTCCACCAGGGCGTCGAGTTCACGCCGCTGATCGTCGGGCATGATCCACGACTCGCCGGCGGTCAGCGGCAGGAACAACATCAGTGCATGCAGCAGGTGGAGTCGTGACATGGGGTGAGCTCAAAAATCGTCGGCGCCGCGGGTGGCGGGCGTCGTCGGGGACAGCGCTTTGCGCGGTGGGATGGGCGCACTGCGCGGCAAGGCGTCGAGCGCCGTCGCCGTCTGGCGTTCAAGCCATGCGGACAGGGCGGCGGCACTGAGCGCGATCGTCCCGGTGCCGCTGGCGGCGGTGGTGAAATGGGCGCGCGCTTCAGTGAAGCGGTGTTCGGCCAATGCCTGAAGTCCCAGCCAATATCCAATCGCCGTCGGTTGCGGTGTCTGTGCGGCGCGGGTGGCGGCTGCGGCCGCATCGCAGCGTCCGGTGAGGTAGTCGTGAGCCAGGGCATCGCCCGGTGCTGAGGCGATGTCCGCCTGGGATAGCAGCGTGTCGAGGTCATCCAATGAGTCGGGCGGAACTCCGCTCAGCCGTGCCGTGACCAGCGCTTCCAGGGCGAACAGGCGCAGCAGGTCAGGGCTCACTGCATCGCGGTGTTGCTGGTCGATCAGCCAGCGGCGATCGGCCAGAGCGCTGGGAAAATCGCCTTGGCGCAGCACGCCAAGGCCATGCATCACGTGCCATGAATGGTCGTACTTCCAGCGTGAGTTCCGGCAGTCAGGTTTGTCGAACGCGGTAACCAGCGCCTCGCCGGCGCCGATCGCCGCGGCGCGGTCGGCCAGCAGCCGCGGGCCATCTTCGTCGGTGTTGTTGCGGAAGGTCGAGCTGCGCATGGCCAGGATCGCGATCGCCCGCGCCGGGTCCGGCGGATCGCGCATCAGCAGGCAATATCCCAGCGCGGGAAGGTATTCGCGTAGGAAGAACGGGGTATTGCGCTGGTTGCTGTCGGCTGGTTCCAGCCACGGCACGGCTGCTGCCCACTGACCCAGGCTGGCCAGCAGCCGGCCGTGGGCGCAGCCTACGTTGGTCAACCACGGACGTACACGCAGCCAGGTGTCATCATCGCCGGGCGTCAGCGGCACCAGTGGATCGGCGTGTCCGCGCCAGCACGCAGCAGTCAGTCCTGGCACATGGTTCGGACCGTGGGCGAGGAATTCCGCGGGCACCACGCGGTCGTCGGTCGTGCCTGGCGGGCGCCACAACAGCTTGCAGCCGGCGTCACCACGCCCCTGGAAATACTCGAGGCGCAGCGGTAGCCAGCCAGCCGGACAATCCCAACTGACCCTACAGGTGGTCAGGCCCTGGTAGCGCCAGTTATCGACGACCGCATCCCCCACCGTCAGCCGCGCGCCGTCGTCGCTGGACACGGCGAAGCGCCACCGTCCGGCCTGAGGCAGGCGAATCCAACCGTCCCAGCGGATCAGCAGACGTTCGCTCAGGGCGACAACACCGTGCTGCCGATCACTGGCCTGCGGCCACGGCAGTCTGCTGTTGTCGACCACCGCATCGGTCCACGTCGATGCGGGCGCTGAGGCGAACGCCAGACGTGACGCGGAGGGCGACCACAATTTCTGCCAGCAGTGCAGATCCGGATCCCACGGGTCGCGGGCGATCCAGTTGGCCAAGCGTTGGCGGAAAGCGGCATCGGGTTCGCCGCCACCGCAGGCGATCACGGCGCACCAGCGCAAGCGTTGGATGATTCCCGGATCGCGGTGCGCGGCGAGCCGCTGCGGCAGATCCCCGACTGGCCCGGTGGCCGCGAGCTGGGCGAGCAGATCCCACAGCACGACATCGCCATGGCCGGTGCCGGATGCAAGCTCATGCGCGAGCGCAGTCAGCGCGGCCTGTCGCGTGTCGCTGTCCGCATCGGCCACCGAGGGATCGACCCAGGCGGGATCAGCATCGCCATAGGCCCAGCGCAACGCGCTCCAGCTGGTGGGCAGGTGATCGCCGGCGGTCGTCGCGATCAGGGCGCGCTCGTTCTTTTCGCGCTCTGAAATATCTGACCCATAGGTGTCGCGACCGGCGCAGGCGATCATCACTGGAAGCAGTCGGTCGCGGTTCCAACGCGCGGCATCCGCCAAGCCTGCCAGACGATGGTGGTTGCCGTCCATCAAGCCGGCGCCATTGGCCGTTGCGCTCAAACGATCGCACAGCCACCAAGCGGCGACCAGCGGATGGACATCATCCTCACCCAGCGACCGTGCGGCGGTTATCAGGCAATGGCGCAGCACCTCGCGATCGTCGTTCTGATCGATCGTCCAGTGGGCGATCTCAGCAAAGCGTCTGGCCAGTGCGCTGGCGTCAGCATCGGACAGTGTGGGCGAACCGAGCAACCAGCAGGCATCGGCCACGATGGCGGCTCCCATCGCGGCATGGTTCTTTGACCACTGTTGCTGGCGATGAATGCCGAGCGCCTCGGCAAGCGCGGGCGACAGTCCCCGACGTGCGATGGCCAGCCGGTCCTCGGGGTTCGCGCCGCACGCAGCCAGTGCCCACGCCAGGGCGTAATTTTCCAGCGGAGTGCGGCCCTTGCGGGCATGCAGCCCACGCCAATCGCGGGTGGCGAACGCACGCAGTGCCCGCGCTACCGGATCGGCGGTGACCTCTGCGTCTGCAAAGCGGGACAGCCCGTCCATCGCCGCCTTGGTGTCGCCAGACACGGCGTCGAGCCATAATTCCGGCAGTGCTGACGCCAGGTCGATTGGCGCTGTGCTGTGACGTGATTCGACGCGGCGCGCGCGCAAGGTTCGGGCACAGGCCAGCAGTGACCCATGATCGCCGGTCAACAGTCGCGGCGCTGGCAACGACAGATGGACATAGCAGGTAATCGCCAGCCCCAGCAGACGCTGATCATGTGGCGTCGCATCCAACGGCGCCCGCAGCGCAGCCAGACAGGTGAACTGATGGCGCGGATCGAGGGTCGTCCAGGGATCGATGGAGGATTCTCCGGCGATCGCCGTGGTGATCAGGAAGGCGAGCAACAACGACCGGGCGGACATGGCGCGGGATGATGGTGGGCAGGATCGGTCATGCCACCGGACAGCGGACGATCACCGAGGCAGCATCGCCTCGACCCAACGTCCGATCAGATCTTGTTCCAGGTTCACCGGCATGCCCGGGCGCAGGCCGGTGAGTGTGGTGTTGGCCAGGGTGTGCGGGATGACCGCGATCGAGCAGCGTGCGCCGCGGCAGTCCCAGGTGGTCAGGCTGATGCCGTCGATGGCGAGCGAGCCCTTCTCGATCACTTTCACGCTGCCGTCGTCAGGCAGCACGATGGTGAAGCGTTCGCTGGTGCCCTCGGGCCGGCGTTCGACCAAGCGGCCGACGCCATCGATGTGGCCACTGACCAGATGGCCGCCCAGGCGTTGGCCGAAGGCGAGTGCGCGTTCGAGGTTTACGCGATGACCGACGGCCCAGCCGCTGATCGTGGTCTTGCGTCTGGTCTCGGCGCTGACGTCGAAGCGGGCGACGCTGCCGGCAAGCGCGGCCACGGTCAGGCAGGCGCCTGAAACGCTGATGCTGTCGCCCAGCTTTGTGCCATCGGACAGCGGTCCCAGGTCGACGCTGAGGCTGCCGCCGTCGTGACCGTGGCGCGCCTCGGTGACGGTGCCGACGTGCTCGATGATGCCGGTGAACATGGCGCGCATCCCAGCGCTGGACGCGCCGGGCGCAAGCTGTGGCGCTGCGGCGTCGAGGGGCTTGGCAAGCACGGACCGCAGCGCCACGCTCGACTCATGGCCACTGCTGACTGGCAACGCCAGTTGTTCACCCTTTACGGACCTGCGGCCGCTTCGGCGGTCGAGCACATCCGTGCCGTGGCGGCACTGGGCGGCAGCGGTCCCGAGGCCGAGGCGCGGGTGTTCGCCGATCTGTCGGCCTTCCTGATCGGAGTCGGCGACCAGGCCGACGCGTGGTTGGCGCGTTTCGTCCGTGAACCGTTGCTGATCGATCTGCTGCTGCGCCTGGGCGGCATCAGCCGTTACGGCCTGGAGATCGCGCAGCGCCATCCCGAGGACTTCGCGCAGATCGTGGTCGAGCGCCTGTTCCGGCAGGTATGGGGACGGCGCGAATTGGATCTGTCGCTGCGCCGCGAACTGGCGCCGTTGTCGCCGGGCGA
>JAYVTR010000181.1:0-4738 GCA_043788625.1 Planctomycetota bacterium | reverse complement strand
ACCCGTGAGCGCCTCTACCGAGAGTATATCGATCGAGTATTCCAGGCGCGGGCGGACATTGCGCTCGCGCTTGCCGAAGAGGCGAGCATCGGTGAGCAGATCGTGGCGCTCGCCTTGACGAGCCGTCGTCTGGAAGAGCGTCTCGTGGCCCAGGAGGCAGCTCAGGCGATTGGCGCGGTCGATGATGAGACCATCGATTTCACCCGTCTGTCGTTGCTGCAAAAGCGCCAGGAGCGCCAACGTCTCGATCAACAATCCCGCGAGGTCCTGGTGGCCTGCGAACTGGCCTCGGGTCATTACCTGTCGGAGATGAAGCCATGACGCGTATGTGGTTGATCAGCATGATGGTCGTTATGCTCGTTGCTGCGGCGACCGGCGGGTGGTGGATCGGCCACCGTAGCTTACCGATGGCAGACGGTCACGCGCTTGCCGAAGATGGTGACGCGTCCGCGGCAGGCTCTTCATCAGGTTCCTCAGCAGAGCCATTAGCAGTGATTACGGCCGTGCCGGTTACGGTTGGCCGTCTCCAACGTCAGGTGATTGCGTACGGTACCGTGCATGTGCCACCGGAGTCTTTGCGCGATGTCCTGGTAACATTGGATGGCCGAGTGGTGAGCGTGCTCGTCGTCAGCGGTCAGCAAGTCGCCGCCGGAACTCCTTTGGTCGAGGTCGAACCATCCGCGGAGTTGCTGCTGCAGGCGGAAGAAGCTCTCCACCAGGCAGAGGCCGCGCATGAGGATGTTCTTTTGATGGAGCAGCGCCGAGCTTTACGTTTGGTGACGACCCAGGAGGCAGCCGCGGTGCGTCATGCCGATACCCTGGCGCGCAGCCATCATGAGGCACTGACCAGGAAGCTGGACCCTGCTGCCCGCATCGTGCGCGCGCCGGTCGCGGGGCAGGTCAGTGCCATTGCCATCCATGCTGGGCAATCGATCAGCAACGGCGCTACGGTCGCAACGTTGTCGCTAAGCGAGCATCTCGAAGTCCGCCTGGGGCTGGATCCGAGCGAGGCCGCGATGGTTAGCGTGGGCCAGAGCATGCGTTTGTCAGCCAATGAGGCGGGATCAAAGTCATGGGAAGCTCCGGTACGGAGTCTCGCCACGCAGGTCGATCCGAGCATGCGCTTGGTAGACGCGGTGGTGCCGTTAGCGCCGGACGCGCCGGTGCGCATGGGTGAAGTGGTGCGCGGCACCTGTCCGATCACCATCGTGTCCGGTCTGCTGGTGCCACGCACCACCCTTCGGCGAGAGGACGGGGCCACCTCGGTTTTTACAATCAAGGCGGGGAAGGCTATCCGACGGGTGGTAACGGTGCTCGGCGAAAATGATGAGGACGCTGCCATCACCAGCGAAGGCCTTGAAGCCGGTGAACTGGTAGCCAATTCAGGTGTGCGTGCCTTGAGCGATGGTCAAGAGGTGACGGTGGCGAGGGCAGAAGCCGGAGGCGAAAAAGCCACTGGCGATGTCGACGTTGTCCCCGACGGCGCCAGAGCGACCGGCAAGACGCCAGCGGATGAGAAACGATGAACCTCGCCGCCTGGCTTCGTTCGCACCGCCGCTCGCTGCTGCTGTTGGTGGCCCTGGTGGCGCTGGCAGGCGGCCTGATGGCCAGCCATCTGCCGGTGGCGTTGTTCCCCTACGTTGAATTCCCCATCATCGCCGTCGATCTGGATGCGGGCGATCGTCCCGCCGAGCGCATGGCCAACGAAGTGACGGCGCCAGTCGAGCAAGCCCTGCGTGGTGTACGGGGTGTGCATAATCTGCGCTCAACCACCAGTCGGGGTACCGCTGAGATCACGGTTGGATTCGCCTGGGGAGACGACCTGCAAGCCGCGCAGGCCCGCGTCGAATCAGCACTGGCGCGTACCACCAGCCACTTGGCCGGCGTGAGCTACGAGCTGCGGCGCAAAGAGCCGGACCTCTTTCCAGTGGTCGCCTACAGCCTCACCTCGGCAACGCGCACCGCTTCTGACTTACGCCGCTGGGCAAGTACCGATCTCAAACCCCTTTTGACTACCGTCCCGGGAGTGGCTCGTATCGAGCTCCAGGGCGGATCGCCCAGCGAATGGCATGTGGTGCTCGACCCCGATCGTCTCGCGGCGCACAATGTCAGCGCGGATGAGGTCACCACCGCCCTCGCCAATGCCGGGGCCCAGGCGGCGGCAGGACGTCTGCAGGACGGAGGCGTCCTTTCGCTAGTGGTGGTCAATGCCTGCTTGATGACACGCGATGACCTGTTGGCGGTGCCGCTGCGTGCCGGAGCCAATGGCCTACTGCGAGTGCGCGATGTCGCTGCGGTCGAAGCCGCTGCCACTCCCGAGTGGACCCGCTGCACCGCCGATGGCCGTGAGGCGGTGCTGATCCAGGTGTTCCAGCAGCCCGGCGGCAACACCGTCGCCCTCGCGGATGGCCTCGCGCAAACCTTGCTCGCGGCGCATGGGCGCCTGCCAGCCGACATCCATCTCGCTACCTGGTACGATCAGAGCCGACTCATCGTCGCGTCAGCCAGCAGTGTCCGCGACGCGGTCGTGATCGGCACGCTCCTTGCCATTGTGGTGCTGTTCGCATTCCTCCGCCAATGGAAGGTGACCTTGGTGGCGGCGATCGTCGTACCCACGGTGTTGGCTTCTACCGCCCTCGTGCTGGGCCTGCTCCATCAGGGCTTCAACATCATGACCCTTGGCGGGATCGCCGCCGCGGTCGGCCTGATCATTGATGATGCGATCGTGATGGTTGAGCATCTCCTGCATCGTCTGCGCGAGCAGGCGTCGCAACTTCCCGGCACCGTCGAGCAATCGGTGCTCACGGCGGCGGCTGAGTTTACGCGGCCGATGATCGGCTCTTCACTGTCGACCATCGTGATCTTCGCTCCGATGGCCTTCCTCACCGGTGTGACCGGCGCTTTTTTTCAGGTGCTGTCCTTGACCATGGCAGTGGCGCTGGTGATCTCATTTCTGGTCGCCTGGATCGCGGTTCCGCTGGCGGCCTCACGGCTCTTGACGAACGCAGATGCCCAGGTCGAAGACCAGGGTACGGTCACTCGCTGGCTTTCGAACACGTATGTATCCAGCATGCGCTGCCTGCTACCTAGACCGTGGCTTTTACCGCTGCTGATTGGGCCGTTGCTGGCACTCGGTTGGTATGGGTACCAGGCCGTTGGCCAAGCTTTCATGCCGGCCATGGACGAAGGCGGCTTCATCCTCGACTACGTCGCCGCTCCGGGTTCGTCCCTGGCCGAGACCGACCGCTTAGTGCAGCAGATGGAAGCCATTCTCGCCAAGGTGCCAGAAGTGCAGACCTGGTCGCGACGCACCGGTTTGCAACTTGGCGGTGGCTTGACGGAAGCAAATGCAGGCGACCTCTTCGTTCGCCTGAAACCTGCTCCGCGACGTTCGATCGAGGCGGTGATGGATGATGTGCACGAGCAGGTCGTCAGTGCCGTTCCGGGGTTGGCCATCGAAACCGCGCAATTGATCGAGGACATAATCGGTGACCTCGCCGGTGGCGATCCACATCCACTCGAGATTGAGCTGTCGGGCGGCGATGAGGCCACTCTGCGGAGCGCAGTTGCTCAGGTGGTTACGGCGATGACCGCGGTCGCCGGCGTCGTGGACGTGAAAAATGGACTGACGCCGGCGGGTGACGCCATTGATCTGCGCATCGATCGTGAGCGTGCAGCAATGGCCAGCATCGCTCCCGAGTCGATCATTGCTCAAGTCTCGCTCGCCGTGTCCGGGACCGTGGTGGCGGCGCTTCCTGACCCGACCGAACCGATAGCCGTCCGTGTGCGACTGCCGCGGGCCATGACCGCAACCGTGCCGGCGTTGGAACGCTTGGCCTTGCGCGCGAGCGACGGCCACATGTTGCGTTTGGGCCACGTTGCCACGCCAGGCATCATCATCGGTGAACCACAGATCACCCGTGCTGAATTGCGCCGTGTGGTGTGGGTGACCGCCCGCATCAGCGGTCGTGATCTTGGCTCAGTCGTACGTGACGTACAGGCAGCCGTCGCCGCTCCGGGGGTACTGCCAGTGGTGGTGACCGCTCGTTTTGGCGGACTCTATGCCCAGCAGCAGGCGGCTTACTTGGGTCTGGCATTGGTCTTGGCGGCGGCGTTGGTGCTCGAAGGCCTTTTGCTGCTCTTCTTCTTCGAACGGACAAGGATCGTAATGGCTCTCCTCGGGACCACCGTGCTGGCATTGGCCGGGGCTGAAACCGCGCTGTGGATGACTTCTGTCGACCTTTCCATCACCGCCCTCATGGGCATGACCATGGTGGTCGGCATCGTGACCGAAGCCGGAATCTTCCTCGTCAGTGAGTTCCAATCTCTGGAGCATATCCATGATCCGTTGGAGCGTCTGGTGCAGGCGGGCGTCAATCGCTGGCGTCCGATTGTGATGACCACCATGGCCGCCATCCTCGCCCTGGCTCCCCTAGCTTTCGGTTTGGGTGAAGGCGCGGACATGCAGCGGCCCCTCGCCATCGCCGTCATCGGTGGCCTGATGCTCCAGGCGCCCCTGGTACTCGTGGTATTACCTATGGTGCTGGGATTCCTTCGGCCACGAAGTCTCGGCCGTCCGGGCAATTACTCGGCGTAGGCCACTGCCATCCTCGCGTGCCATGACAAACAGCTCCTAGGCTATTAAAGGATCGACTCCCGTTTTATGGTCGGTCGATCAGTGGTCCGCGTATCAGCCGCCACCAGCCCATTATGTTCAGGTCGGCCTGCATCTCGGACC
>JAYVTR010000180.1:0-6507 GCA_043788625.1 Planctomycetota bacterium | reverse complement strand
AAGTGCCAGTGTACGAGCGTGAACGTCTCGATCGCTGGTGGGATCGCTATTACCACGATCAACAGATCCTGTGGACCGACAGCCCGGTGCCGGCATTGGTGATCGATGCCCAGCGTGGTCTGTTGCTGACCGCGGCGGCGCATCTGCATGGCGGGACTACCGGTGGCCGGGTGCTGTTGCCCGACGCGACGACCATTCCTTTCACGGTGTTGGCGGTGGATGTGCGTTTGGATCTGGCGGTACTGGTGGCGACGGGGCCGATCCCTTTGCCGGCTGCAACCATTGCCACGACCGGCCCAGCTGCCGGCGACGCAGTCGCGGTGGTAGCCCACTTCCGCGTGGACGCTCCCGCCACGCGCACCGTCGGTCACGTCAGTTGCAGCCAGCGGCGGCTGGAACAAGCGGGCAGCGGTTTCCTACAGATCGATGCGCGCACCAATTATGCCAGTCTGGGCGGCGCGGTGTTGGATCAGCGCGGCGACATCATCGGCATGGTGGTCATGTCGGGCCCCGAAGCGCCGTGGTTGATCAACAGTGGCGTAACCCTGGCGGTTGACGGCGCCACCATCGCTGCAGCCCTCCCCGGTTTGCTGGCCGGGAAAACCCGTGAACGGTTACCCACCTTGGGGCTGGGGGTCGAGCTCACGTTGGAAGAAGATCTGTTGCTGGTTCGACGAGTGACACCTGGCACCGGTGCGGCATTGGCCGGCATGCATGCCGGCGATGTGCTGGTGACGGTGGATGGCCGGATCGCTACCAGCCCCTCGGCGGTTTCACGGGCTTTGTTGCGTCACCACGTCAATGATGCGATCCCGGTCGAGATCCGGCGGCGCGGTAAAATGCACACCTTGTCGGTAACGGTGCGGGAGTTCGGCGGATGACGCGTCTGCTGTGTGCCTTTTTGCTGACGCTGCACACGCTCCAGGCACAAGAAAGCGATCAGCGCTTTTTAGCGCCCTACGTGTTCATCGCCACCGGCTCGGGGGTGATCGTCTCGACTGATGGCGACATTCTCACCAACTTCCACGTGGTGGCCGATGTGTGTTCACCCCTCGCGCCGGCTTTGCTGGTGCGCCTGCCCGGCGCGGGCGAAGTAGCCGCCGTGTTGGTGGCGGCAGATCCGCTTGGCGATGTTGCCCTCATCCATCTCACGGGAGTGCATCCGCCCCTTACTGCCGCCACCTTAGCCGAACGTATTCCGCCCCCGGGAACGCCGGTGGTAGCGGTGGGCAATCCTTTTGCCTTGGGTGATCTGGATGACCGCCCATCGGTAAGCCGTGGCGTGTTGGGTACCGGCCGCGTGGTGCGGGGCACGTATCCGGATTGCCTGCAGCACGACGCACCAGTGAACCCCGGGAATTCCGGAGGACCGTTGTTCGACCTTGAAGGCCAGCTTCTAGGCATCAATGGCGCGATCCGTTCACGCTCGGGATTCCGCATTAATAGCGGCATCGGCCTGGCCGTATCGGCACCGCAACTAGCACTGTTCTTACCGGCCTTGCATCGCGCCGGGCAGAGCCACGGCGGTTGGCTGCGGCGTAGTGCGGCGCCAGCGGGCCTGGTCTTGGAACAGCACGCCGAAGGCGTCGCCGTGGTCAATGCCGTGCCGCCGCTGCTGGCCGGTGATATCATCGAGCGTATCGTCGAGCGGCGTTGTCCGGCGGTGGAAACTGCGCTTGGCTTGTTCACCAGCGAGCCATGGTTCGCTGGCCATACGCTGCGAGTGCAGGTGATCCGTCATGGTCAGGCACTGACGGTGAATGTGGTAACCAGTTGCGCGCCGATTCCCGGCACGCCCTGGCATGGCGTGGTGGTGAACGAACACGACCAGCAGATGGTGCTCGACGACATCGATCCGCAAAGTCCGCTGGGGCGCGCCGGTGGCCTGCGCGGCGACATTTTATTGTCGGTGAATGGAACGGTGATTGCCAATCGACTCGATCTGTTGCGCGTCACCGCCAGCCTCGGTATTGGCGAGCAGTTGACCTTGCAGTTGCGCAATCCCACCGGTGAGGAACGGCGCATCGAGTTTTTTGTCGCGCAAGGTCGCCAGTGACCACGCTGGCGTTGCTGGCGGGTGGCAAGTCAGCGCGCATGGGGCGCGACAAGGTCTTGCTGCCAATCCCCGGACGCAGCGGGTGCACCTTGCTGATGCATCTGGCCGACCTGGGCTTGGCGGCCGGCCTGCAGGTGGTGGTGTGTGGACGAATAGCGCCCGCCGCTTGGCCGTTTCCAATGGTGCGCTTTCTCAGTGATGCCCAGCCCGATGAAGGGCCGTTGCGCGGTCTTGAAGCGGCCTTGGCGCTTGGCGACGAGGTGCTGCTAATGGCCAGCGATTTGCCGCTGGTGGCGGTGGCGGACCTCGCCTGGCTGTTGGCTCAGGCCACTGCCGAGCATGGCGTGGCGACCATTATCGAGGGTCAGCTGCAGCCGTTATTCAGCCGTTATACTGCGGCATGTCGACCGTTGGTAGCTGCCGAGCTGGCTGTCGGACGGCGCTCGCCATTGGCGGTAATGCGCGCCGGTTGCTTTACCCAGGCCGAGGTGCCGGCGGCGATGGCAGCACGTTTGGTGGATGTTGACACGCCCGGTGATTGGCAACGGCTGATTAGCCCATAGTTTAGCGACCCAATGAAGGTTCTCGTAGCTGAAGATGATGCAGTGGTACGCGCTGTATTACGTGAATTGGTACTGCAAATCGGCGATCAGCCTATTGTTGCCACCGACGGCGAACATGCGTGGGCTCTTCAGCAAGAGCATCGCTGTGGAGCGGTAATCAGTGATTGGTCGATGCCTGGCTGCGATGGTCTCGAACTGCTGACGCGCATCCGTACCCTCGATACCGGTACCCACTATACCTACTTTATTTTACTGACGGCACACGATGAGCCCGAGGCGGTCAGCAACGCCTTGGCTGCGGGTGTCGACGATCACCTGTCCAAGCCGGTTCAGCGCACCGAGTTGATGGCGCGTATCAGCGTTGCGCGGCGCCTCGTCGCCTTGCATCAGGAGGTCGCTGAACGCAATCGTCTGCTGGCCGAAGCCAACCGCCGCATGCGTCGCGATTTGGCCGCAGCGGCTAATGCGCAAAAAGCGCTTTTACCCAGCAGCTTGCCAGAACATCCACGACTGGGCCTGGGGTGGCGCTATCAGCCGTGCGAAGAATGCGCCGGTGATCTGCTGGGCGTGCAACGACTCGATGAACATCGCATTGGTATGTACCTGTTCGACGTCAGCGGTCATGGGGTGGCCTCGGCATTGCTGGCGGTGCAGGTGGCGCGGGTGCTGATGGGGGCGATGCGTGTGGCGAACTCGCCGTTAGAGGTCGCGCAAGCGCTCAACGATGCGTTTTACTACGATGGTTCGCTGCGTTTCGTGACCTTGGCCTATGCCGTCTTGGATTTGCGCACCTGGCGCATGGGTCTGGTTTCAGCCGGTCATCCGGCGCCGTTAGTGCTGCGTGCCGATGGACGCATCGAAAATCAAGAGATCACCGCGCATCCGATCGGTCTTTTTCCTGTTGGGGTGGCGCAGTTCACCACCTGGGAAATCACCTTGGGGCCCGGGGATCGCATGTTGTTCGTCAGTGATGGCGTGCTTGAAGCCAACGGCGCCGCCGATCCGCACTTGCCGTTGGTGTGTGAGGCTTTCGGCCCGGAGCGCTTGCAGACCGTATGGGAAAAATCTCAGGGCCTGGTGCAAGAAGAAGCGCTCAACGCGGTCATGGATACCTTGGCGGTATGGCGTGGACGCGGACGTCTGGAAGACGACATCACCGCCTTGGCGATCGAGCACACCGTTTAGCAGGGGCTTTGCCCCTGAGTACCCCCAGCCTTTGTCGGAGCTGCCGATCGTTGAGCTTTGGTTTTTGTTTGTGGTAGTTTAGTTGAGGGCGGAGTGCCGAGGATTGATCCGCAGCGCGCACGCCGACGATGCTGTGCACATGCTGCATCCCCACGCGCCCATCCAGCACGCACGTCCAGGTGGCCCCGCGCTGTCAAAGCCAATGGTCATCGCCATCGATGGTCCGGCCGGCGCCGGCAAAAGCACCGTCACCCGAATGGTCGCACATCGTCTGGGGATTTTATACCTCGACACCGGCGCCATGTATCGCGCTGCGACGGTGGGCCTGATCGCCGCGGGTGTCGCCTTGGATGACGCTGATGCCGTTGCTGCCTGGGTCAATCAACGACACATCGATTTCGATGAGCACGGCCATGTGCGCTTGGATCGCATCGTCATGGCCCGTGAAGATATTCGCTCGCCCTCGACCACGGCACAGATCTGGCGCGTCGCCAACAACGGCGGCTGCCGTGGACACCTGGTGCGCTTGCAGCAAGAGCTGCTTACCGGCCGCGATGCGGTGGTTGAAGGTCGTGATGCCACCACCGTCATCTGCCCTGATGCACAGTTGAAATTGTATCTTGATGCAAGCCCCGAAGAGCGCGCCCGCCGCCGTCTGGCGGAATGGCCAACCAACGAGCCACGGCCCGAACTCAGCGAAGTCGCCCGGCAGATCCGCGAACGCGATGACCGTGACCGCAATCGTGAGGTCGGCGCACTGACGCTCAGTGATGAAGCCGTGCACCTGGTCACCGACGGCCTGCGCATTGATGAGGTAGTGGCGCGGATCATCGCCTATGCCGTCCAGCGCCAGCCGTTCTTGCTCGAAAAATTGTTGGCAGACCAACTGTCGGTCGGGCGTAGTCGGCAGCCTGGCTATGTCTGCGTCGCGCATGGCGACCCCGGTGACGGCTGGCAGCTGGGTTTGACCAATCCAACGCCCGACCGCCAACCGGGCACCACCACCGCTTTTGCGCGCAATCAAGGCGGGCGCCAGGCGGGCACCTTGGCTCAAGGCTATGCGGTGTTGGCCTTCGCCGGGCGTGGCGAGCATCCCGGGCACGTCATGGCCTTGCCGATGCTACCGCAAACCTGGTATGTCATCGAACCTGGCTGCTGGCATGCGGTGGTGCAGCAACCTGGCACCATCTGCGCTTGGGCCGAGTCGTGCGGCATTCGCGAAGAGCGCCAAGATTTGACCGCCGAGCACCGGGCTGAACTGAACGCATACGTCGACGTCTATTTGCCTACCTGATCGGCTGCGTTTGGCGGGCGTATGAGCGCCATTTTCCGCAAAAATCCGCAAGCTCAGATTTTTTTGATCGGTTGGCTCTCGCCCTCAAACCCCGCTGCCCCATGCAGCTTAGTTTGTGCGTTGGCCGCCACGGGCCTGCGGTAGCCGAAGCCCTGCCACCCCATAGGCTGCTTGCCGTTCCACGGAGAAGCTCATGGCCCAGATCGTTATCAACCCCCGCATTCGCGGTTTTATTTGCACCACGGCGCATCCTGGTGGCTGTGCCGCCAATGTGCAGGCGCAGATCGCCGTCGCCAAAGCTGCCGGCCCCGGCAAGGGTTTGGGTAATGTGTTAGTGGTGGGTTCAAGCGCTGGCTATGGCCTGGCATCAACGATCACGGCGTTGTTCGGCTATGGCGCCAAGGTGTTGTCGGTGGCTTTCGAGCGCGGCGGCAATGGTGAAAAAACCGGTTCGGGCGGATGGTACAACTTGGCAGAAGTCCACCGCGTGGCCAAGGCCGAAGGCCGGGTCATCGAAACCATCATCGGCGATGCGTTCTCGGCGCCGATCACCACCCAGGCGATTGCTGCTCTGCAGGCACGCTTCGGCAAGATCGATACCTTCATCTACTCGCTGGCCTCACCCAAGCGTACCGACCCGCTCACTGGCATCACCCACAGCAGCGTGCTCAAGCCGATCGGGCCGGCCTATACCTCGCAGACCATCGACCTCGATACCGATCAGATCAAACCAATCACCATTGTCCCCGCCAATGACGAGGAGATCGCCAATACCGTCAAGGTCATGGGTGGTGAAGACTGGGAGCGTTGGGTTAAAGCCTTGGCCGAGGCCGAGCTGCTCGCGCCGGGTTTCCGTACGGTTGCCTATTCCTATATCGGACCGCAAATCACCTACGCCGTTTATCGCAAGGGTACCATTGGCGCGGCCAAGGATCACCTCGAGGCGACTGCGCTGCGCATGAGCCGCGATCTGAAAGCCGCCTGCGGCGGCGGCGCCTGGGTCAGCGTCAACAAGGCCCTGGTCACCCAGGCCTCGAGCGCCATCCCGGTGGTGCCATTGTATACTTCGATCCTCTACAAGGTGATGAAGGAAAATGGTACGCACGAAGGCACCATCGAGCAGATCGTGCGTTTGTTCGCTGAACAGATCGGGCCTGGCTGCACGCCGAAAGTCGACGAAGCGGGACGCATCCGCATTGATGATCGCGAAATGCGCGCCCCGGTGCAGGCTACCATCGACCAGGTATGGCAGCGCATCACCAGCGAAAACCTCTTGAGCGTCAGCGACTACGCCAGCTTCAAACGTGAGTTCCGCACTTTGTTCGGCTTTGAAGTGAACGGCATCGATTACAGCAAGCCGGTGGAAGTCGAAGTTCCTTTAGTATAATAATCGGCCTACCACCGGCCGG